>JACCQZ010000294.1 GCA_013813875.1 Gemmatimonadales bacterium
CGCGACCTCAATCGGCTGCGGGCGCTGCTGGGAGGATCGCCTCCGACGCTCATCCTGTGCGACAACGAGGGGCAGCTCGAGCGCATGGAGGAGCTGCTGGAGGGGCCCTACACCGCGCGCGCCACGCTCACCATTGGAGCGCTGGACGGCGGATTCGTCATGCCGACGCTCCGGGTGCTCACCGATCACGAGATCTTCCGCCGGGCCCGCCGCCTCCGGCGTCCCCGGCGGTATCGACAGGCGGCCCCGTCCGCCGCCACGGGAGCGCTCACCGAAGGCGATTACGTCGTCCACCTGGACCACGGGATCGGGATCTACCGGGGCATCCAGACCATCGTCGCCGGAGAGTCCACCCTCGAGGTGGCGATCGTGGAATACGAGGGCGGCGACCGGCTCAACGTGCCGCTCTACCGGCTGGACCAGCTGGAGCGCTACCGAGCGGGCGGCGAGGACGGCGACCGTCCTCCGCCCCGGATCCACCGCTTGGGCGGGTCGAGCTGGCAACGGGTGCGGGAGCGAACCCGCCAGGCCATCAAGCAGATGGCAGCCGAGCTGCTCGACCTCTATGCCCGCCGCACCGTCACCGCCGGGTTCCCTTTTCCCCCCGACGCCAAGTGGCAGCGGGAGCTGGAATCCAGCTTTCTCTACGAGGACACCGCCGACCAGCGCACGGCCACCGATGAAGTCAAGCGCGACATGGAACGCCCCCTCCCCATGGATCGCCTGCTGGTCGGCGACGTGGGCTACGGGAAAACCGAGGTAGCCGTACGCGCCGCCTTCAAGGCGGTGCAAGGAGGCAAGCAGGTCGCGCTGCTGGTGCCCACCACGATTCTCGCCGAGCAGCACGGCCGGACCTTTGCGGAGCGGTTGGCGGACTTCCCGGTCCGAGTCGAGGTACTCTCCCGCTTCCGGACGGCCAAGGACCAGCGCGGCGTACTCGAGCGCCTGGCGTCGGGGCAGATAGACATCATCATCGGCACCCACCGGCTGCTCTCCAAGGACGTGATCTTCCGCGACCTCGGCCTTCTGATCGTAGACGAGGAGCATCGCTTCGGCGTCAAGCACAAGGAGCGGCTCAAGGCGCTGCGCCTGGCAGTGGATGTGCTGACCCTCACGGCCACGCCGATTCCCCGCACCCTGCACCTCTCTCTTGCCGGCCTGCGCGACCTCACTCTCATCGAGACGCCCCCGCGCGACCGATCCCCCATTCTCACCTTCGTCGAGCCCTGGGACGACGCGCTGCTCGATGAGGCCTTCGCCCGGGAGATTGACCGTGGCGGCCAGGTGTTCTTCGTGCACAACCGCATCGAGACGATTGACACCATCGCGGCGCGGATGCGGACGCTGGCGCCCAGGGCGCGGGTCGGCGTGGCGCACGGGCAGATGCCGGCCGAGGCGCTGGAGACGGTGATGCGCGGGTTCGTGGGCGGGGAGGTGGACATCCTGGTGTCCACCATGATCGTCGAATCGGGGCTCGACGTTCCCAACGCCAACACCATGGTGGTGCACGACGCCCACCGCTTCGGTCTGGCCCAGCTGTATCAGCTCCGCGGCCGGGTGGGTCGAAGCCACCGCCGGGCTTACTGCTATCTGCTGGTGCCCGACACCATTGACGCCGACGCCGAGGAGCGGCTCAAGGTGCTGGAGCACCACACCGACCTGGGAGCGGGCTATCGGATCGCGCTCAAGGACCTCGAGCTGCGCGGAGCGGGCAACCTCCTCGGCGCCGAACAGTCGGGCCACACCCAGGCGGTGGGGTTCGACCTCTATCTCCGCTGGCTGGAGGAGACGGTGCACGCGCTGCAGGGGCGGGGGGCCTCCGATCAGCCGGCCCCGCCCGATGTGGTGCTCGACCGTCCCGCGCATCTCCCTGACGGCTACGTTCCAGACGACGACGTGAAGCTGGATCTGTATCGGCGACTGGCACGCGCCACATCCTCTGGCGATATTGATAGTCTGCGAGATGAACTGCGGGAGCGGTTCGGCCCGCTCCCAGCCGAGGCCGAGATGCTGCTCGACATGGCGCGCCTGCGCGTCATGGGAGCGCAGCTCGGCCTGCAGCACGTGTTGGTCCGCGGAGACGAAGCGCGCCTCACTTTCCGCCAGGGCACGCAGCCCCGACTCGCCGGACTCACCTCCGCGCTCGACGACGTGCAACTGGCGGCCGAAGTCCGCCGCACCGTGCCACTCTCGTTGCGGCTACTTCGTCTGGGTGGCGAACCGATCGTTCCCGCGCTGGTGCGCGCTCTGCGGCGAGCGCTGGCGTAGGGCTGATTTTTTCTCTGGAGATGTCATGCAACGAACCCTGATCTTTGTGCGTTCCCTCGGTCTTCCGGCGCTTCTCTGGGCCGGTCTTACCGGCTGCTCCGATTTCCGCGACCTCTTTACCGCGCACGCGGAGGTTGCGGCGCAAGCCGGCCAGATAGAGCTGCCGGCCAAGCGACTGTCGGAGATCATGTCCGCGGCCAAGGGAGCGCCGATCAATCAGCAGAC
>JACCQZ010000298.1 GCA_013813875.1 Gemmatimonadales bacterium
CGGTCGGCCACCTCCGGCGAGCGGGGCGGCGGCACGACCCGCGCGCCGCACCGGTCGCAGCCGGCGCAGCGGTCGAGCGCCTCCCCGAAGTAGCCCACCAGCGCGCGGCGGCGGCAGGAAGCCCCGCGGGCGTAGGAGTCCATAGCGGCGATCCGTGATTCCGCCCGTCGCCGTCGCTCCCGGACCGGCCCCCAATCCACCGGACCCTGTTCCGGCCGAAGCTCGCGCCGCAGGCGCTCGGCCGACTCCCGCAGGTTCCGCGGGAGGGAAGCCGCCTCTGCCGCCGAACTCCAGGCACGCTCCAAGGTGGGCACCGGCGGGAAGGTCACCTCCAGTTGCCGCCGGTGCAGCTCGGCGTCGCCCGGCCGCCAGAGCAGCACGCAGCGGGCGAGCTCGCCGTCGCGTCCGGCTCGCCCCGCCTCCTGGTAGTACGACTCCGGCGTGGGCGGCAGGGTCCAGTGCACCACCAGTCGAACATCGGGTTTGTCTATGCCCATGCCGAAGGCACAGGTGGCGACCACCAGGTCGAGCCGGTCTTCCAGAAAGGCGTCCAGCGTGTCCGACCGACGAGCCCTGGTAAGGCCGGCATGGTACGGCGCCGCGCGGTGTCCCGCATTGACCAGCGCGCGCGCCAGCGCTTCGGTGACGCCGCGGGTGGGCGCGTAGACGATGGCCATGCGGTCTTCTCCGGCGAGAAGCTGCAGCAGTGCCCCGAGCCGGGCGCGCTCGTCGGGCACCTTCACCACGCCGAACCAGAGGTTGGAGCGGTCGAACGATCCCAGGTGCACGGCATAACGGCCCGGGGCAAATCCGAGTGCCCGGGCGATGTCGTCGCGCACCTCGGGCGTGGCGCTGCCGGTGAGGGCCACAGCGGGCGGCTTTCCCAGCCGGTAGCGCGCCCGCCGCAGCGTGCGATAGCTGGGCCTGAAATCGTGGCCCCACTCCGCGATGCAGTGGGCTTCGTCCACCGCCAACAGTGCCGGCCGGATACCGGCGCCCTGCAACTGAGGCGCGAGACGCTCGAGGCGCTCGGGAGAGACGTAGAGCAAACGCAACTGCCCTCGCCGAAGCGAGTCCCCGACCCGCACCCGTTCGGCCTCGGAGAGTCCGCTGGTAAGACACGCGGCCGGTATTCCCCGAGCCACCGCGGTCGCGACCTGATCCTGCATCAGCGAAATGAGCGGGGATACCACCACGGTGAGCCCGCCGAGCACCAACGCGGGCACCTGAAAGCAGACCGACTTGCCCCCGCCGGTGGGCAGGACCGCCAGGGTATCACGCCCGCCGAGCACCGAACGCAGCACGCGCGATTGTGCCGGCCGGAAATCAATGTAGCCGAAGTGGTGCCTCAGGGCGCGACGCGCCTGCTCCAGGGGGTCCGGCATGCGGCAACGGTGCAGCGAAGCGCGGAGTCGTACGGCACCATCTTTCCGCCTGTCGGAGCCAACACTTGCGGGGTGCGGATGCGATCGGGGCCGGCGCTCCCTTAAAAGCGCCGGCCCCGTTGCAGTATCAACCAGTCACCGCTCAGCTGCCGCCGAACATGATTCCCACCGTGATGGGCAGGATGTTGCCGGTATCTCCGTCGGCAAAGATCGCATGAAAGCGGGCTTCGCCGAACAGCTTCGTGGTTCCCTGGCCAATCGGCACGTTGAACCCGGCGCCGCCGTTGAGGCCGAAGTTGGTGCTGCTTCCCCCGAAGTCGGAGTCGAAGTAATAGAGTCCTCCGCCGCCGATCAGATACGGCCGAAACCGAGTATCCTCGGAGGCGCTGAAATTGTACACGACATTTCCGGTGCCATTCAGACTGTTCCCGCCATCGATGAAGGTGTACATCCCGTCAATGCGGAATCCCAGCGGCCGCTCCGGCCCTCCCCCGAATCCGACAGTGCCCATCGCATGGAACTCGGTGCCACCGCCCTCCTCCAGGGAGAACGTCGGCCCCCCGCCCAGCCCGAACCGAACCTGAGCATCCACCGGTGCTGCGCTGATGACGGTTACCAGTGCGAGAGTCGCTACCCCAACCGCTAGGCTCCTCATACCCGTGCCTCCCGATTCGTGAGTGTGAAGGACTGCGTCGTGCGGCGGATGGAAGAAAGAAGGTCGTGGCGGCCCCGTCAACGCCGGGCGGCAGCCGCCACGCACCTCGGCTCGGGTCAGGTGCCGATGCGGGCGCCGAGAGAGATCGGCAGCATGTTGGTCTTCTCGCCCGAGCTGAAGATCATGTGAAAGCGCCCCTCCAGAAAGATGCCCAGATTGTCGGACAGCCCGAAGTCGAACCCCGCCCCGCCGTTGATCCCGAAGTCGGTCTCAGAGTTATCCAGCCCGACGCCCACATCATCACCCACGAACTTCTGGTTGTAGAGTCCGACGCCGCCGATCAGGTAGGGGCGCACCTTCGTTTCCGGCGCCGAGGCGAAGCTGAACACGCCATTGACCGAGCCGTTGATGATCTGGGCATCCACATCCACCCCGGGGAATACCGCGTCGTCGGCGGAGACGCGGTGGTACATCCCATCAATGCGGATCCCGATAGGAAATCCGGATGGCACGAACGAAAGGCCAGCGACACCGTGCGGACCGTTGGTGAAGCCATCGCCGAAATTGCCCAGCGCGATGGTACTGCCGCCGCCGATAAGGAAGCGAACGCCTCCCTGGGCGTGCGCCACGGGGACGCTCATCGCGGTCACCGCGGCGAATGCAAACACACTTTTCCAACCACCTGTCATGATGTCGCTCCTTGATGTGACATTGAGTTGTTTTCTGAGTGGGTCACCCTGAGCGGGGAAGCCGCCTCGGTTTCCTCGCCGCGAAAGTAGCGGGGGCGATACCAACCGCGGGTGAGCGGGGTCACACTCCACGCCGCTGCAACAGGCGAACGATGAGCGATCCGGTGAGGAGGGCGATCGAGCCCCAGACCAGGCGTTGGTCCCCCGAGGCGAGCGCCAGGAGCGCCACAATGAAGCCGGCCAGCGCCAGCCCCAGCCGCAGCCACCTCATCGCCGCAGAAAGCCGGCGATTGCGCTGTGGAAATCCGGGGTCTCTCGGGCGAGTGCGTTGACCCTGGCGCCCAGCGCGATCCCCTGATCCAGCGACAGCATGTCCAACTGATAGAAGAGCTGTTTGGTAAGCGCGAGGGCAGTGCCGCTGGACTCGGCGAGCCGCCGCGCCACAGATGCGGCCTCCCGCTCAAGCTCCGCGTCGGGCACCACCCGTGAGACCAGACCGGTGGCGCGGGCCTCTTCGGCCGTGAGCACCCGGCCGGTGAGTACCAGATCGAGCGCCGCCTTCTCACCGGTGAGCCGCCGCAGGAGCGCCATCACCATGGCCGGGGCGAAGCCGCGCTGGATCTCGGGATAGCCGAGCTGCGCCGAGGATGCCAGCACCGCCAGATCGCACGCCGTTACCAGCCCGGCGCCGCCGGCCAGCGCCCGACCGTGCACCATGGCGATGACCGGCTTGGGCAGCGCGCGCATCCGGGTAAAGAGCGTGCCCAGGCGAAGCGCGGACGACTCGTTCTCTCCCAGCGACAGCGCGGCGGAGGCGAGCAGCTCTTCGAGATCGGCGCCGGCACAGAAATCCTTCCCCTCTCCCCGCAGCATGACCACCCGAACGTCGGCGTCGAGGTCGGCGCGCCCCAGCGCCTGGTGCAGCGCCTCGATCAGCGCCCCGCTGAGCGCATTTCGCTTCTCGGGCCGGTCGAGGGTGAGGGTGAGCACCCCGGCCGCGAGCTCGCTTCTGAGTGGAGAGGTCACCGGGCTCGGGCGGGCCGAAGCCGGCGAGCCAACGCCGCCGGCACCGGGATTTCCATTCGCAGCAGCGCGGTGGAGTACACCTTGCCCTGCGCGTCTGTCTTGAGGGAGATGGTGCCGCCCCCGTCGAGAGCGTCGTGCAGCAGAAAGTTGAGCGCGTTCAGATTGGGCAGCTCGAAGCGCTCCACCGCGCTCACCATTCCCTTGAAGTGGCGGGCCACCCTGGCCCTGGTCACCTCGCGCACCAGAATCGGGTAGTACCCCGGTTCGAGGGCGATGAGCCCCACGTTGGCGGTGTTTCCCTTGTCTCCCGAGCGGGCGTGCGCCAGATAGCGCAATTGAAGCCTGGTCACGCTTCCAGGATCTCCACCCGCACGCCGGGCTCTATCTCCCGCCGGTCAATCAGCGCCGGCCAGTACGCGACGACCTCCTCCACCGCCGGCCGCCCGCCCGCGAAGCCGGTAACGCTCGGAGGCCCGGTGAGTACCAACGGCGCGATCTCCCGGGTGAAGCGCTCCACCGGCTCCCGCTCGCGGGCCCGCACCCCGATGCGGAGCTGCACCTCCGGGATGTCGGGATGGGGTGGACCGCTCAGCCTTCCATGGGTGGCATCCACCCCGACAAACTCGGTGAGAATCTGCTCGAACCCGAGCCCCAGGTCGGCCAGCCGCTGGCGGAGCACTTTGTCCGCCGCCCGGGCCTTGTCGTACGCCTCGGGCCAGGCGTACACCAGCGTCCCCACAGCCTTGTAGCCGTAGAAATACGCGATGGACACCTTGAGCAGCGGCGTGCGCGGTCCCCCGCGGATCCCGCTCACCCGAACCCGGTCGCGGCCGGCCTGGCGGAGCCGAATGGTGGTGAAGTCGGCGATTCCATCGGGAGTGATATAGCTGCGGGGATCGCCCATCTCGTACACCAGCTGTTCGGTGACCGAGGGGACCGAGACCACGCCACCGGTGCCGGGATGCTTGGTGACGATGAAGCTGCCATCGGCCGCCGCTTCGACGATGGGAAACCCCGGGTTGGCCATACCCTTTACCGCGCGCCAGCCCCGGAGCAGGTTGCCCCCGGAGGCCTGGGCGCCGCACTCGATGATGTGTCCGGCCACCGTGCCCGCCGCCACTTTGTCCCAATCTTCCGGCGACCAGCCGAACTCGTGAAATATCGGGCCCAGCGTGAGTCCGGTATCGGTGACCCGCCCGGTGACCACCACGTCGGCTCCGCCCCGCAACGCCTCCACGATCGGCGCCATGCCCAGGTAGGCGTTGGCCGACAGGACCTGGTCGCGGATG
The DNA here is from genome assembly GCA_013813875.1 of Gemmatimonadales bacterium. GTDB lineage: Bacteria > Gemmatimonadota > Gemmatimonadetes > Gemmatimonadales > GWC2-71-9 > CAVVWJ01. The sequence goes on from JACCQZ010000298.1 coordinate 5,045, forward strand.
TCGCTGAGCGGGCGGCCGGTCTCCATGTCGTTGAGCGGGTGTCCCCGCCCGATCAGCTCATCGAGCCGGCCGAGTATGTCGTCGCCCGACACCAGGCCGACCTTCACCCGGCCCTGCAAGCCGCGGCGCCGCGCCGCCTCCAGCACCGCCTCGGCACAGCCGCGCGGATTCACCCCGCCCGCGTTGGAGGTGACCTTGATCCCGCGCTCGACCAGGTCGGGGAGAATGCGTTCCATCAACGGCACGAAGTCTCGGGCGTAACCGGCGCGCGGATCGCGCGATTTCTGCTTCTGCATGATGGACATGGTCACTTCGGCGAGATAGTCCATCATCAGGTAATCAATCGGGCCACCGCGCACCTGCCGCACGGGAGCTTCCGGCCAGTCGCCCCAAAACCCCTGCCCAGCGGCTATGCGCACCATTCGTGCACTCACCGCGCGGCTCCCGAAACGGAAGGGGGGAAGCTGGTCTCCCGAGTCCAGGTGTGCCCGCCGGTCTGTACCACCAGCGCACCCAGCAGCGAGAAGCCGTCACCCAAAGGCCAGGGGCTCGGCGGCGCCACGAACGGCGCGCTCGCGGTCCCTCCCGGGGCGATGGTGAGGCTCGCCGGAGCGCCGTCTGCGGGCGCGAGAGCCGCGGCGCTGTCGGCGTACAACCGCATCGAAGCGCGAAGGGCCCAGCGCTGGTCGCCCGCGGCATCGGCGAATCCCGGCTGCAGCCCCAGCACCACCGGCATGTCCGCGTGCCCCGGCGGGAGCTCCACCTGGAGCCGGCCGAAGGCATAGTTGAGCGGCTGCTTCCCCAACGGCCGGCCGACCGAATCATAGAGCGTCACCCCGAAATCGGTGAAGCGCCCCCACTGCTCGCGGTCCATCGAGACGTCCACCACCACGCCGGTGGCCCATGCCGGCGCGGTGAATGGGATCCGGCGCATCGCGGAGCCGCTCGCGGTGACCGTTTCCAGTCGCTCACCGCCGGCGAGCGCCATGGAAAGGTCGGCAACGACCGGCGCCGACGTCGGGTTGCCGAGCGTGGCCACCACACCGGCCGGGCCGCGCGCCGCGTGCAGGGTGAGTGGCGCGTGGGTCACCAGCACGGATGCGGTGAGCGGCTGGCTCGGGGGCGCCACCGCCACCACCTCGTACGCACCGCCCACGACATCACGGGCATCGGCCTGGTACACCGCCGCCTGGGGGCCCTGCCCGGCGGGGCGGCCGGCCTGATCGCGGTAGGGCACGCCATCCGGCTCGTGAAGGAAGGCCAGCGCCCGCTCGGCCTCGCTGGAAACGCGAACCTCGAAGGGGCGCGCCGTGTCGGCCTGGAAGAAGCTCCGCAACAGACCGCCGGCCGCCACCCGCGCCCCGGCGCGAAGCGCCTTGCGGCCGGCAGCGACTGGTGCCGGCACCGCGACCGTGGTCACCAGCCGAAAGGCGGGCCCCGCGAGGGTGTCGGCGCTCCATGCGGTCACCGTTCCGGTATAGGCGCCGGGAGCGGCGAGCCGGGCACCGGCGTAGCGGAGCTCGACCGTTGTGGTAGGACCGCTGAGCGTGATCCGCGCAGGGGCGGTGAGCCAGGGCGCGTCACTCCGCAAGGTGTAGGTGGCGGGAGCAGTGGACGCGCCGCGCATCACTTCGAACACCTGCACACCGTCGCCTGCGGGCTGCCCCGCCGGCGCCTGAATCCAGGCCGCGCTGAGGCCTGCTCCCGCGGCTCGCACCTGAATGTCGGGAACTACCCGCTCGCTCTCGAGCCAGGCGTTCGCCGCGCTGACGTCAATCAGGCCGCGGCCCTCGTCCACGTACGTCGCCCCCGGTGTGGGGCGCGCCGTGACCATGAGCGCCTGCTTGATGATTCGAGCAACCACCGGCTGCTTGCGCTGCGCCAGGGCGGACACCAGGAGCGCAGCGACTCCCGCCGCGTGAGGTGCCGCCATGCTGGTGCCCTGCTTGATCTCGTCACCCGCATTCCAGAGCGGCACGCTGCTGTAGGCCATGCCGGGGGCCAGTACATCGGGCTTGGCCAGCTCGCCACCGCGAGAGCTGAAGTAGGCTACCTCGTCCTTTGCCGCGCCGCCTCCGCCGCCGGGCGGAAGAAAGCTCGACGGCAGGGTGGCGCCGATGGTGATGGCATCCCGAGCCGAACCCGGAAAACCCACCGTGGACAGCCCCGGACCATCGTTGCCGGCACTGATGATGAACGTGACGGAGGGGTTCCGCCGCAGCACGGAGTCCACCAGCGCGTCAATCCGTACACCGCCCTCGATCTCGTTACCGACGCCGAAGCTCAGGTTGATGACCAGCGGCAAGCGCCGCGCATCGGCAAAGCGGATGGCGTAGCCGATGGCGTTCAGCATCGAGCCGGTGGTGGAAATGCTTCCCTGCGCGCTGTTGGCGATCTTGAGTCCGAGCAACTGGGCTCCCGGCGCCACTCCGTCGAAGCCGGGCACGCGGTAGAGCTCGTGCGCCGCGGCGATGCCGGCCACGTGGGAGCCATGGCCGCTGATGTCGAAGACCAGCGTCAGGCTCGGCACGCCGGCGGCCTCGGCGAGGTTGGCCGCCATGGTGGCGCGGGGTGTGCGGCCCGCAGCGGCCCAGCCGAACGTCTCTCGACCCCGGAGGTAGTCGTGTACCGGCCGCTCGCGGGCGAAGGAGCGATTGCCGTCGCTGTCGGCGAGTACCACCCAACCGTCGGTGGCGCGGGTGACCACAATCGGAAAGGTGTCGCGGACGGCGCCATTGCCGTCGAGGTCCGCGGCGGGCGCTTCGCCCAGCGGGATCTCGGCCAGGGTCCCGGCGTAGTACGGCCCCGTAGAGTTGAGCGCCACTACCCGGCCGAACCCGCCCAGCCGCCGGCCGGCGATCTCGACGGTATCTCCGGAGGGCACCACGCGGGTGAGGGGCACGGCGCCCTCGCCGGAAAAGTCGCGCAGGTCGAGGAGCTTGGGATTCTCCGTCGAAGTGGTGGAGAGGCCGGGAATCCCGGGATCAATTCCGGTGTCGAGAATGGCGATCAGCACGCCGCGCCCGTCGAAGGTCGGGTGCTCCCGCAGAAAACGGTCGGTGCCGGTGCTGGCGAGCGACATCCAGCCGCGGGCCAGCGCGGTCTCGGGCGGCACGATCCGCTCCACCGCCGTTTCCGGCTCCGGCACCAAGACGCGCGGCGGGTTGACCCGGCCCGGATCAATATTGGGCTCAGGGGTGGCGGGCTCGCTTTCCCGCTGCGCGGGAGCGCAGGCAAGAGCGAAAGCGATGGCGATGGCAATGGGGCGTGAGGTTCGCATCAAGCGTGCAGCGGAGGGAGCACGAAAGCACCCAGATGAGGTCCGGCATAATTGGCCGAGACGCGGAGGGCAAAGGCGAGCTGGTCGCGGGTCTCCTCGGGGGTGAGGATGGCGTCCACGAAACCGCGGGCGGCGGCGTGCTTGGCGTCGAGCTGCTGTTCGTAGTCCACCCGCATGGACTCGACCGAGGTCTTCACCTCGGGCGCGATCTCGCGGCGCTCGCGCTGGGCCCGGTCAATCTCCGGCCCGTGCACCGCCATGACCGCCGCCTCTCCTTCCATGACTCCCATGCGGCCGCTGGGCCAGGAGAAAATGAAGTCGGGGTCGAACCCCTGCCCCGCCATCGCGTAGTAGCCCGCACCCGAGGCGTGGTTGACGGTGAGGACGATTTTAGGAACCACCGCGGTGGCCATGGCCTCGACGAACCGGGCACCCGCACGGATGATTCCCGAGTGCTCGGCCTCGGGACCCACCATGAATCCGCTCACGTCCTGCACGAACAGAATAGGCAGGCGTTCGCGGCTGGCGGTCTCGATGAAGTACGCCACCTTCTCGGCGCTTCCGGTATACACGATGCCGCCGAATCGGGGCCTCTCGCCCGACTGTCCCTTGATGATCCCGCGCTGATTGGCGATGACCGCCACCGGCCGGCCCTCGATGTGGGAGTGGCCGCAGAGCATCTCGCGCGCAGCATCGGGCTGGAACTCATCCAGCGCGCCCTCATCGAGCAGACAGCCGAGCACCTGACGCATGTCGTAGGAGAGCCGGTGATCCTGCGGCAGGATATCGTACAGATCGGTGGGGGGACGGGAGGGCGGGCGGCTGGGCCGGAGCTGGTGAGTCACCCCACCCACCCGCGGCAGCCGGCCGACGTACTCCCGGATCTGAGTGAGGCAGTCGGCGTCGGTGGCCGCCCGGTAATGGGCGACGGCGCTCTGCTCGGTGTGGGTCCTAGCCCCGCCCAGCGTCTCGGCATCAATCGTCTGGCCGGTGGCGCCTTTTACCAGGTTGGGCCCGCCGAGCCCCATGAAGCTGGTCCCCTCCACCATGAAAATCACGTCCGACAGGGCGGGCAGATAGGCCCCGCCGGCGATGCAGCTGCCCATCACGGCGCTGATCTGCGGCACGTGCAGGTAGCGCCGCATGATCGAGTTGTAATAGAAGATCCGAGCCGCGCCGTACTGGCCGGGGAAGACGCCGCCCTGATAGGGGAGATTGACACCGGCGCTGTCCACCAGGTAGACGATAGGCACCCGCTGCCGCATCGCCACTTCCTGGGCCCGAAGAATCTTGCGGATCGTTTCCGGCCACCAGGAACCCGCCTTCACGGTGGCGTCGTTGGACACGACCACCACTTCGCGCCCTTCCACCACGCCGATTCCGGTGATCACCCCGGCGCCGGGCGACTGGCCGTCGTACTGATCGTAGGCGACCAGCAATCCCAGCTCGAGCCATGGCGTGCCGGGATCGAGCAGCCGCTCCACCCGCTCGCGGGGAGCGAGCTTGCCCTGCTGGTGCATCTTGGCGACCCGAGCGGCGCCCCCGCCCTGCTGCAGCCGGGCCGCCAGAGTCTGATACTCCTCGGTGAGCGCGCGGAGCCGGCTCACCTCACGACTCGATGTGCCGGGCGGCCCACGATTCGATGTATCCGATGAGCTCCGAAGTGGTGGTTCCGGGACCGAAGAGGCGTCCTATTCCCTGCTCCTGCAGCGCCGCCATGTCCTCGGCCGGGATGATGCCGCCGCCGGTCACCAGCATGTCGGGCCGGCCCATTCCGTCGAGCAGTTGGCGCACCCGGGGAAAGAGAGTCATGTGGGCGCCGGAGAGGATCGAGAGGCCGACTACGTCCACGTCTTCCTGCAGCGCCGCCCGGGCGATCATCTCCGGCGTCTGGTGAAGGCCGGTGTAGACCACCTCCATCCCCGCGTCCCGTAGCGCCGCCGCTACCACCTTGGCGCCGCGGTCGTGACCGTCGAGTCCCGGCTTGGCGACGAGCACCCGGATGGGGCGCGGCAGCGTGTGCGGCTTGGTCAACAGAGTCCTCCTTGCAGCAGGTCGTCGGCCAGAGCGCCGATAGAGGGGACCGCCCGGCACTCACCGGCCGCGATTGCGCCTGCCGGCGCGAGCAGCACCGCCTCCATGCCGGCGGCCCGTGCGCCGAGCACGTCCACCTCGTACAGATCGCCCACGTACAGAGCCTCGGCCGGAGCGACTTCCAGCGCCTCCAGAGCGGCCCGGAAGATAGCCGGATCGGGCTTCTCCACTCCCACCAGCGCGGAGTCCACCACGACGTCGAAGTGGTGGCGGAGGCCGGCGGCCTCGAGCGCCGCGGCGACCCGCCCATCGCTGTTGGAGATGATGCCGAGCCGGAGCCCCGCCTGGCGGAGGCGGTCGAGCGCCGCGCCGGTGCCGTCCGCGACGGAGCACCAGAGATGCCGTTCGCCGTGCATCCGGTAGAGGCAGCGCCGCACCTCCTCCATGCGGCCGGCGGCGATGCCGGCTTTCAGAAAGAGCGTCTCGAGGTAGGCGGCCGCCCGTTCCCGATCGGCACCAGTGGCGCGCTCCATCGCCAGCACGGCGGCCCCGGCGCCTGCCGCCAGTCTCCCGGGCGACAGCGGCAGACCGAGCGCCCGCCCCACCTCCTCGGCCATGCGGGCGTAATCGAGGAACAGCAGCGTGTTCCCCGCGTCGAAGAGGACGGCCTTCAGCGGAATCGCAACAGGGCGCCGAGGCCTTCGATCGAGTCGCGAGCCTCGGGCGCGTAGATCACGTTGACCTCCACACCCTGGCGCAGCGCTTCCTCGATCGCGCCGTCCACCACGTCGAGCACCGGAATCGGCTCGCCTTCGCCGCGGCATTCCCGCTCGCTGAGCGCCAGGCGCCCCGAGTCACCGCAGCGGAACCCCGCCTCCACCGAGTCGGCGTTCACCAGCAGTGAGCGCACCTGACCTCGGGAGAGCGCCCGGAGCGTCGGGGTGAGGCCATTGAGCGCCCAGCCGACGCCCACACCTTCCTGCACCTCGTGCACCAGGGCGCGCTCGGTCTCCCGCTCCCACGCTTCGCGCACCGCGAGCGTGGCGCCGTGCACCACCGCGGGGGTGGCCTCCTTGGGGTTGAGCTTGGCGGTTCCGATGACCCGCTCCACGAGGTAGTTGTGCAGGAAAGGCTCTACCGCGCCGGCGTCGCTGCCGGTGGCGGCGATCACGATCCCGTGCGCCGGATGCCGGCGATCAATGGCGAAGAGCTCGCGGGCGATGGCTTCGTAGTGCCGCTGTTTCTCCTGGCGGATGCGGTTGTTGTAGGTGTGCTCTCCCCATCCCGACGGCGCATCCTCGCCCGCCCGGAAGCGCTTGCCCCGGGTGCTGTCGGCGCGGAGGCCGGAGAGCTCGCGGGTGTCGTAGGCGGTCACCTCGAAGAAGCGGGCGCTGGTGCGGTCGAGCACCACCGTGATCAGCCGCCCGAACTCCTCCTCGACCGAGGCGAGCTCCCGCACCAGCGGCATGGCATCCACCGCCAGGCGGGAGCGGTGCACCACCGGCAGCGGCACCGTCTCGAAGAGGCCGATCCCCTCACAGGCGAAGATGGCCACTCCCTGGGTGGCGGGGAGATTGCCCGGGCTGCGCAGATGCTGCTGAATTTTCTCGAGGTCCCGCGTCACCGCTTCCTGCACCCCCCGCTCCAGGCCCAGCCGGGGCAGCGCCTGGATGACCTCACGCACCCGATTCTTCACCTTGATCAGGTACTTGCCACGGCTGCGATCGCGCGGCTCCAGCTTGAGATAGCAGGAGACCACCCGGTGCTTGCCGGTGTGGACGGCGGTGAGGCGCTGAAGCCGCTCCTCTACCGTTGGCCCCCCGCCCCGCGCCCCGCGCTGCCCACCGTTGGCCTGCCCGGCATCAGAAGAAAACCGGCTCCCGATAGCTGCCATAAATTTCCTCCAGCACATGCCGGATCTCGTACAGCGTGCAGTAGGCACGGGCACAGTCCAGCATGGCGGGTATGATGTTTCGATCTTCGGCGGCGGCGAGGCGGAGCGCCTCGAGACGCTGCTCCACCAGTTGCCCGTCGCGGGTCGCCCGGACCCGGGCGAGTCGCTCGCGTTGAGTCCGCTCGGCGGAGTCGCCGACCTTGAGAATCTGCACCGGCCCTTCGGATTCCTCCACGAAGTCGTTCACTCCCACGATGGTCCGGCGATCCTGCTCCAGCTCGGCCTGAAACCGGGCCGAGGAATGGGCGATCTGACGCTGGAACCATCCCGATTCGATGGCCTTGACCACGCCGCCCTGGGCCTCGATCTCGGCGAAGAGGCCTTCCCCCTCCCACTCGAGCCCGTCGGTGAGCGCCTCGAGGAAGTAAGAGCCGCCGAGGGGGTCGGAGACGTTGGGCACGCCGGTCTCGTACGCCAGGATCTGCTGAGTTCTGAGCGCGATGCGGACCGATTCTTCGGTAGGGAGCGCCAGGGTCTCGTCCAGGGCGTTGGTGTGTAGCGACTGGGTGCCTCCCAGCACCGCCGCCAGCGCCTGATAGGCCACCCGCACGACGTTGTTGTGCGGCTGCTGCGCCGTCAGCGTCACTCCGGCGGTCTGGCAGTGGAACCGCATCTTCCAACTGCGGGGGTCCCGCGCGCCGTAGCGGTCGCGCATGTGGCGGGCCCAGATCCGGCGGGCGGCGCGCAACTTGGCGATCTCCTCGAAGAAATCGTTGTGCACGTCCCAGAAGAACGAAAGCCGGGGAGCGAAGCTGTCCACCTCGA
>JACCQZ010000312.1 GCA_013813875.1 Gemmatimonadales bacterium
GATCTCCGGAGCTCAGAATGATCAGCTATCGCTTTGCGGGCATCACCGCTGACATGGCCCAAGCGCGGCTCGAGTATGCGCATGTCCGCAACGCCGAGGCCGGCTGCTTCATCGCGCGCGTCGAGCGGGTTTTCATCTGCGGCTAGCCGCCGACTGGCCAGGGCCGATCCCGGGCCCAAGCAGGCGGGTCAGAAGGCGAGAGCCACGCTCAGGGTCAGGCGCTCACGGCTCGGCGTGAGGCGAAGCGCCGCCCCGCTCGCTGCGCTCGGCCGCCAACGCTCCGAGCTGATGAGCCGGCCGACCACCGCGCCCAGCGCCGCTCCGGCCGGAATCGCGACGATCCCATAGGTGCCGCACAGGTATTCGTCCTCGCCGTTCTCACTGTCGCCGAAGATGCCGCTGTCGCAGCCCGCCCTCGCGGCCAAGATCATACCCACGCCGAACCCCACCACCGCCCCGGCGCCGAGCCCGAGAAGTGTGTGGTGCCGAGAGCCCCCGCTCACCTCGAGCCGGGTGGACGCACCGCGTGGGAGCGCCTCGGCGGGCCGCCCCTCGGGTTGGATGAGCACACTGGTGGGACCTATTGCCAGCAACTGGCCCACCACAGGGGCGCAGGGCGGGGCGGCCCCCGAGTCCGGAGGCGGGGCACAGTCCGGCCACACCCGCACGCGGGTGCCGGGTGCGAGCCCCTCCCCTTGGGCCCGCAAGGGACTGGTGGGGGACAACAGAAGCGCCAGGAGAGCGACAGCGACACGATGGTACATAGGCAACCTGAGCACAGTGTGGAATGTGGCGGTCCCCGATCCGCGAGCCGCCAGGTAAGCACGCCTCCAGACTCGCGGGTAGGCGTGACCTGCGCGTCCCCCGGTTGGTCATGTGCTCAAGCTCGCCAGCATGGATTGGGACCAGTCACGAAGGGGCAAGCGAACCACATCATCACAAGTTGCGGCAGCACATTGGGAAACTCATGCACGACCGCCAGCAGGAGACTGCGGCTCTCCCAGCTGACCAACAGATGCGCTGCTACTCTTGGGGCGCGGGAGGTTCTGAAAGAATGCGTAAGCCAATGGGCCCTCTGGGATTCGAACCCAGGACCGACGGATTATGAGTCCGCTGCTCTAACCGTCTGAGCTAAGGGCCCCTGCGCGCGAAAGATGGGGCGTCATTTACGGCAGGACAAGCCGAACTCAGCGGGTCAGCCCCCCGCCATCGCCCCCACGATCAGAAAAGGCTCGACCCCCCTCGCCACCGCATCGGGCAGCGGATCGTCGGGCAGCTCATGCGACAGATCCTGCTCGCAGGCAAAGAACCTCACGAAGGGCCGCCGCTTCTGCGTGACGTGATCCCGGATCGTCCCCCGCAGCATTGGATAGCTCGCCTCCAGCGCATCGAGCACCGAGCGCTGCGTAGCCGGACCCTCGACCCGAACTTGTACTTCTTCGTCGACGTGCGCCAGTCTCCGCAGGTGCACCGGGAGCACCACCCGCATCATTGCAGAGTCTGGACTTCAACGGACAGAACGGCCGGAAGATCCCGCACGATAGGCGCCCAGCTTTCCCCGGCGTCGGCCGAGGCGTAGACTTGTCCGCCCGTAGTGCCGAAGTACACCCCACAGGCATCGAGCGAATCCACCGCCATCGCGTCGCGCAGCACGTTGACGTAGCAGTCGCTCTGCGGCAAGCCCTTGGTGAGCGCCTCCCATTCGTTGCCGCCAGTACGGCTGCGATACACGCGCAGCTTCCCGTCCGGCGGATAGTGCTCCGAGTCGCTCTTGATCGGGACGACGTAGATGGTCTCAGGCTCGTACGCATGAACGTCGATCGGAAAGCCGAAGTCGCTCGGCAGGTTGCCGCTGACCTCATGCCACGACTCGCCGGCGTCGTCGCTGCGCATGACGTCCCAGTGCTTCTGCATGAACAACACACCCGGACGCGATGGGTGCACCGCGATCCGGTGGACGCAGTGGCCCACCTCGGCATCTTGATTGGGAATGCCCTCCGACCGCAGGCCGCGGTTCACCGGCCGCCAGGTCTTGCCGGCGTCGTCCGACCGGAACGCTCCCGCGGCCGAGATGGCGATGAAGATTCGTTCGGGATCGCTGGGATCCAGCAGAATGGTGTGCAGGCACATCCCACCGGCGCCCGGCTGCCAGGAGGGGCCTGACCCGTGGCACCGCAGCCCGGGGAGCTCCTGCCAGCTTCGACCACCATCAACGGTGCGGAAGAGTGCCGCGTCTTCCACCCCGGCGTAGACGGTATCGGGATCGGTCAGCGACGGCTCGAGATGCCAGACCCGGGCGAACTTCCAGGGATGCTGGGTGCCGTCGTACCACTGGTGAGTGCCCGGAACGCCGTCGTAGGTGAACTCGTTGCCGACCGCGTCCCACGTTTTGCCTCCGTCATCGGAGCGCTGGATCACCTGCCCGAACCAGCCGCTGGTCTGCGACGCGTAGAGCCGGTTGGGCTCGGCGGGGGAGCCCTTGAGGTGATAGATCTCCCACCCCGGAAAGTGGGGGCCGCTCACATCCCACCGTTTGCGCTTTCCGTCGGCGGTCAGGACGAACGCGCCTTTGCGTGTGCCCACCAGTACCCGTACTCCGCTCATCCTCTACTCCTTTCGCGGCCCTCTCCCTGAGGGCTCGTCTTGGAGGCTTTGCAAGGGATCTCCATTGCAATCGTGGCCAAGGTAACGTCCGCTGCAAAGAAGCAGAAGGGTGGTCCCGCTCCTTGAGACGGATTGCCAGATCTGTACTCAGCGTGCATATTCGTGCATATGCGAACAACGCTCAACCTCAATGACGACCTGATGCGTGAGGCGGCACGGCTCACGCGAATCGGAGAGAAGACCGCGCTCATCCACGCCGGCCTCGAGGCCCTGATCGCACGCGAAAGCGCCCGACGACTGGCCGCTCTCGGCGGTACTGAGCCGCTGCTGGAGCCGGCTCCCCGGGCGCGGGGACGAAAGCGACTTCGCCCGTGATCCTGGCCGACACGTCGGTCTGGGTCGATCATCTCCGGCAAGGCAACGATCGGCTGACCAGCCTGCTCGCGGATGGTCAGGTGACATGTCACCCCTTCATTATCGGTGAGCTTGCCTGCGGCAACCTGAAGAATCGCCGTGAGGTTCTACTGCTCTTGGGCCGGCTGCCCCGCGCGGTTCCCGCGACCCACACCGAGGTGCTCATCTTGATCGAGAGTCGCCGTCTCATGGGTCGCGGACTGGGGTGGGTCGATGCCCATCTGCTGAGCACGGCCGCTCTCCACGGACTTGACCTCTGGACCTTGGACAGACGTCTGGATATCGCTGCCACGGTGCTCGGAGTGCGGACGCAAAACTGACCGCAGCGAAGGAACAATTCAGTCCAGAGGTTCGTCTTCCTAGCCCGGTGTCTCACCTCCTTACCGGCGCGATCATCCCCTCGGCCGCGAGCCGCTTGACCCGACGCTTGTTGAGCGCCGACCAGTCGCTCCCCGCCCGCCTCGGTGAAAAGAGCTGCATGTACCGCTCGGCGTCCAGCTTGTTCGCCACGCTGTCGATCCACCCGTAGCAGAGCGCCTCCTCCACCGCGGCGGCGTACGCCATTCGCGGCTTGCCGCTCTCCTTCTTGTAGTAGATCAGCCAGATGCCGCGAGACGTGTCATGGTTAGCCTTCAGCCAGGCGCGCCACGCCGCGCGGTCAGCGACGTACACCCGCTCGAAGTCCGCCTTCACCCCCGCGCCGCCCGAACCCGGGTATACAACCCGATGTGCCGCTCCGCCATGACCGACCGGGTAAACTGCTCCGCCACCCGCTTCCGCCCCGCTTCGCCCATGGTACGCCGGCGGCTCGGG
>JACCQZ010000323.1 GCA_013813875.1 Gemmatimonadales bacterium
GTTCAGCACGGTCAGGGCGATGCCCAGGATCATGGGCGTGCGCGCATCGCCGGCGGAGCGCAGCGCGCCGCCCAGCATGAAGAACACTAGCATTCCTCCGCTGAAGAGGAACATGATGCGAAGGAAGGGGAGCGCTTCGGCTTTGACGGCTGGCGCGGCGTTCACCAGCTCCAGCAACCAGGGCGACGCGAAATACCCGACCGGCGCCATGACGCCAACGGAGAGAAATATGGCGGTGAGGAACGCCTGGTAGACCGTGCGATCCACCTTGTCCGGCTGGCCGGCGCCCGCGAAGCGCGCGACCAGCACGCTCATCCCCGTGAACAGCGAGGAGATGAAAACGATGACGACCAGGATGATCTGCCAGCTCACGCCGATGGCGGCGTTGCCCGTGAAGCCCACGAGGTGGCCGACCAGCACGTGATCTACGATGCCCTGCAGTCCGCCGATGATGTTGGTGAGCACCGTCGGCCACGCGATCTTCCAGACCGCGGAGCGCAACGGCCCCTCGACGATGGATCGGTCGTAACGCGGCCGGCCGGGGACTGCGGTCACGACCCTTGGATCATCCTTCCCTCATCAACTCGGTGTACCGCCGCTGCATCTCATCGGCCGGGATGTCCTCGATATGGTGCCCGATGCTCCATTCATGTCCGAACGGGTCGCGAATCCGCCCCGAGCGTTCGCCATAGAACTCATCCTTGGGCTCCCTTATGACGCTGGCGCCCGCCTCCACCGCACGCCGGATCACCTCATCGGCATCATCCACATGGATGTGGAGGGTGACGGTGGTCGCGCCGAACGCCGTCGGCCCCCGGAGGTCGTACTCGGGGAACTCGTCGGCCAACATCAGCGTGCTGCCCCCAAAGTCGAGCTCCGCATGACCGATGCGGCCGCTCGGCTCGGCGAGCCGAAACTTCTCTACCGCACCGAACGCTTTGGTGTAGAAGTCAATGGCCCTCGCGGCATCCTTCACGTGCAGATAGGCGAACAGCTCATGGACCTTCATTGGCGCCTCTTCCGGTTGAACGATTCGCCCAATCTAGCGCCGGAGCCGCGGCCGGTCTTGCACAAAATTTACCTCTGCTTTTCAACTGCCCCTGGTAGGGGGACATGGTGCGCCTGTGCCGGTGAAAGTTTACGATATTCGCCGGGCGATAGCCCGGCGAATTCCCGGAACTCCCGGTTGAAGTGCGGCTGGTCGCTGTAGCCCGCGGCGCAGGCCGACTGGGCCCTGGAGGCGGCTGGCATCGCAGCAACACGTCCAAGCGCATCCTGAAATCGGAGGACTCGGCAGTAGGGCTTCGGAGTCAGCCCGACCGCGTGGTGGAAGAGCGCGATGAACCGGCGGTGACTGCAGCCGCCCTGGTTCACGATTTCCCCTATATCGCTGGTGACGGCAAAGCGACCCAACGCGTGGGCGACCGCGGGATGCACCCCGCGCACCCGGGGAAGCCGCGCCCCCAGGACCGACTCGAACAGATCCAATTGTCGCTGGGGCTGTTCGGCCTCCAGGAGGCGCTGGTGCACCTCCCCGGCGGCACTACCCCACAAGTCCCCCAGAGGAGTGTGCCGCTGGGCGAGCTCACCTGCGGGGACACCGAGCAGCAGCTCGGCCGCACCCGGGTGCAGCTGCGCTCCCACTGAGCGCGTCGGCCTGGAAATGTCTCGGGTGTAGAAGGCCGCCCGGGCGCCTCCGACGACAGCATGGCCCACTGTGCGCCCGCGCCGATCGTCGAGACCATCATAGAGATGCAGCGGATGGTCGAGCCGGAAAACCAGGTGCATTCCTCCGGTCGGAAGGACCAGCTCCCGGCCGGATCCGCCGGGCGAGGTTCTCTCGTCCGATATCCAGAGAGACTTGAGGAAGGGGCGCAGCGCGGCCTGGGGAGGACGGCTGATCAACATGGGGATGGTATCGAGTTTGGCCAGGTTAGCGGGACACACCGTAGCCGCGAGCCATCGCGGTGGCGGCCAGCACCATCAACACCACCAGCCCCGCTTGGACATAGCTGACCCGGGCGAATCGCCCGGCGAGCCGGGTATCCACCGGCTCACCGCGACGGGTCCTGGTCCGCCAACCCCCCAGCGCAATCATCGGCGACGCTTCCAGGATGAGAACCAGGACGAGCAGCGCCATCTTGAGCCAGAAAACGTGGTTGTGCAGATAGTACGTGCTTCCCTTCTCCAAACCGGCGAACGCGCGGATCAGTCCGGTGACGATCCATAGCCCCGCGGCAACACCCCACCAGGCATCGGCGGAGAACACCCGGCGCAACCCTGCGGCGTCGAACGGCCCTTCGAGCGCACGGGCCCGAGCCCATACCGCACCCAGTCCGATGCCAAGAGCCAGCAGGTGAAACGCGGCGAACAGCCAGCGCACGGTCATGAGGAGCTCAGGAGTTTATGGGGATTTGACATATGGGTACGAGCCGGCGGCCCGTACCCATACGCCCGTACCGGTCCCGCGAAAGCTGCGTCAGGCCCAGTCGTTCCGGTAGCCGCTTGCGCCGCCCCGGCCCTCGGAATCAGGGCGGTGGTTGGGGGCCTGGCGGTTGCGCCACCAGCGCATGGCGAGCATGCCCACGCCCGCGATCGCGGCATTGCGGAAACTGTTGCGGCCGAAGTTGCCTCCGCGGCCGCGGCGGCGAGTGATGTTGCCGAGTCCGAACATGGAATGGCCTCCTCTATAGCGACGTGGCTCCAAGAGTCTCACAGTGCCTGCACCTTGGGTGATAACCGGAGCCGCGCCGGGAGGCAAGCCGTGGGCCCGCCGCCGGAGTGATCCTTGCTAGATTGCCCGAACTCCTCATCTCCGAGTTTCCTGTGAACACCGCGTGGATCCTGCTGCTGGTGGCCGGCCTCTTCGAAGTGGTGTGGGCGATCGGCCTCAAATACACTCAGAGCTTCACCCGCCTGCTGCCCAGTCTCATCACGCTGGCGGCGATGATGGTCAGCCTGTATCTCCTGGCGCGAGCCCTGAGGACGATCCCGGTGGGCACCGGCTACGCCGTGTGGACCGGTGTCGGAGCGGTGGGGACCGCGCTCGTGGGTCTGCTGCTGCTCGACGAGCCGCGCACCGCGGGGCGGTTGGCCTCGATCGGACTCATCGTGGTGGGCATCGTCGGGCTCAAGCTGGCGAGTCCCTGAGGT
The DNA here is from genome assembly GCA_013813875.1 of Gemmatimonadales bacterium. Lineage (GTDB taxonomy): Bacteria > Gemmatimonadota > Gemmatimonadetes > Gemmatimonadales > GWC2-71-9 > CAVVWJ01. The sequence goes on from JACCQZ010000323.1 coordinate 3,154, forward strand.
CTTGCCGCCGGGCCGCGAGACATGCATCGTATTTCTTTGCCGGCCCGTCCTTCGAGGCACCAAGGAGAGCGCCATGAGACCGATCCTCGGCTGGGTCTTCCTCGCCATGGCAGCGATGGTGGTGGCCCTGGGTATCTGGGACATGGGGCAACTTGCCGGACCGCCGCTGCCGGCCGGCACCGCTCTGTTGGAGACGACCCCTCAATGGTATCTCCAAGCCGGCTACCTCGGCATCGGAGCGGTGCTCACCGGACTCGGCGCCTGGCTGCTGCTCCGCGGGCCACGCCCCGGAGGCGGCGCCACCTGAGTGCATGACATCCCTCACCATCATACGAGAACGCCGATGCGAAGATCTTCTGTGCTCTCCCTGATCGCGCTGCTCGCCGCCGTCCCCGGTTGCCGGGAGAGCGGGCAGGCAACCCCCGCGCAGGCCCCAGCAGCCGGCAATGCCGCCGCTCCCGCGGCTTCCGCCGGGACTGGGGGAACCGCGGCGGCAACCGGCGCAACCCGAGGCACGGTACCCATGGAAATCAGCGTGACCGTGGGGACCAAGAGTTATAGAGCAAGGGGAAATGGAGAGTGCCAGCACGCGCCGGTGGCGTCCATCTATGGCAACCCCGCGATGCTGTGGCGCGCCGGCTACTCGGCGGCGGAAAACGCCAACATTCCGTACCTCGCACTCACCGTATGGCGGCCCGCGGGCGGCTCGGCGGAGCAGTTTACGCTCGGGATGCGCGTGGGGTCGGAGAGCTACGACGTGACGACCGTCAAGGGATCCCAACTGGTGGGCAAGGGAAGCGCCGCGGTGCGGAACGCCGGCGCAGGAGGCCGGCTCGAGATCAAGGGCGAGGACGCCGGCGGCACCGACCTTACCGTCTTGGTGAGCTGTGCCACCTTCACCGAAGCGATTGCCGAGGGGGGCTGAGGCTTCAACCCGTCCTAAAAATGCCTCCCATCGTTCGTCGCGGCACGCCCGATGATGCGGCGCGGATAACCGAGTTCGCGGCCCGTGTGTTCCGCGACGCGTTCGAGGCCGACAACCGGCCGGAGGACGTCGTCGCCCATCTGGCGGCCACCTTCACGCCGGAGCGGCAGTCAGCCGAGCTGCGCGATCCGAGCTGGACTACGCTGTTGATGGAGGAAGCGGCCGAACCGGCAGGCTACGCCCAGCTGCGACAGGGACCTGCCCCTGCCTGCGTCACCGGTCCCAACCCTGTCGAGCTGGTCCGCTTTTACGTAGACCGGCGCTGGCATGGCCGCGGCAATGCTCAGTCGCTGATGGCCTCGGTTCTGGTTGCCGCGTCGGAGATGGGCGAGACTCTCTGGCTCAGTGTCTGGGAGCGAAACGCCCGTGCGATGGCTTTCTACCGCAAGAGTGGGTTCGTGGACGTCGGCAGCAAGATCTTCCGGCTCGGCGGCGACGCGCAGAGCGACCGGGTCGTGGCGCGCTCGCTTCGAGACTAGTCGAGATTGACGCGCGCCGCGCCGATGTCCGGGTCCACGCCCTCTTTCCCTTTGGTCCAGGTTTCCCAGGTGAGCGGGCAGCCATTTCCGAAAGGTGGGGCGGGATGGCCGGCGCGGCCCAGCAGGTCGTGCAGGATCTCGTGGCGCACGACCAACTCGTTCATGAACCAATCCTTGGCGATATAGATCTCGTGACTTGATTCCCAGTGCCCGGCGCAGCGTCCGCTGGAGCAGGGGAAGCTGTGCCCCTCGACCACCAGCCAGCGTACCCGATCGAAGTTACCGCTGATGCCGGAGCACGCCTCGGTCTCGGCCCACCACTCGCGGTAGACTGACGGTGCGTCCATCGGCGCGTCGCCCGCGGGATCGAACCCGCAGGCGCCGAGCAGGGTGAGCACGAGGGGGAAGAGAAAGAGTGATCGGGGCACGCCGGCGCCAAAAAGCAATGGACGTGCCGCCAGAGGCTGTGCCCGAAGCTACGGCTGATCAAGAGGTTAAGCCCGCCTACCCGGCTGTCGCGGCCAGCTCCGCCCTCGCAAGATGCGAGATTGGAGGCGGCCGCTTGCCCCTCCGCGGCTCAGTCCGGGCGAGTGCCTCCGGCCGGACGCTGGAGGGGAAAGCCGGCGGCCACCCACTCGGCCAAACCTCCCTGGAGATTCAATACGTTGCCGAAGCCGCGGGCCTCGAGCAGGCTGGCGGCGATGGCCGAGCGGGATCCGCCCTGGCAGTGGACTACCAGCGGCCGGTCTCTCGGCAACCGGGCAAGGTGCTCGGAGAGCTCGCCCAGTGGAATGTGAGCCGCGCCCGGAAGATGCCCCGTGTCCCACTCCGATCGGGCACGGACGTCAATGACTCTGGCGGCGCCTTCCCCGAGTTGCCCGGCCAGCTCGGGCGCGGTGATCTGGGAAATGGTGCCCGGCCGCCGGCCGTTCGACCAGGCCTCGATCGCGTCGGCGCCGAAGTACCCCGCTACCCGGTCGAGCCCGATCATCGCCAAATCCCGCACCGCCTCTCTCAACCCCCGGCCGCGATCCTCGTCCATCAGCAGGTAGAGCTCGCCGGCATAGGGCACCAGCCATCCCGCCCAGCCGGTGAAGGAGTGATTGAGCGGAAGGTTGAGAGTGCCGGGCACGTGGCCGGCCGCATACGCGGACGCGGTCCGGGTGTCTATGACCGTGGCGCCTCGCGTAAGCACCTCGGGGAGAGCTGACGCCGCCACCGGCTCGGGATGGGGAAGGCCGCCGAGAACGCGGGGCCCGCATCGGTTGATCCGCTTCATCTCGCCGAAATATCTGGGTGGCTCCGGCTGGCCCTCCAGAACGAGGCGCACGAACTCCTCCTCGTCGGTTACGGCGAAAGCCCAATTGAAGAGCCGCTCGTAGCCGACGGTGCTGTGGGGAACCGAGCTCAAGCCCTTACCGCAGGCGGAGCCGGCCCCATGCCCGGGCCATATCTGCAGATAGTCGGGCTGTGCCTTGAACCGCTGGAGGCTGTGGAAGAGAGTGCGGGCGGCGGCGTCCATACTGTCCTCGACCTCGGCGACCTTCTCCAGCAGATCGGGTCTGCCCACGTCGCCCACGAATACGAAGTCCCCGGTTACCGCCGCGATAGGCGCGGTAGCCGCGGCGGTATCCGTCACCAGAAAAACGAGGTGCTCCGGTGTATGTCCCGGCGTATGCATTGCCTCGATCCGCACGCTGCCCACCTCGAACGCATCGCCTTCGCCGATCAGCGTCGCCGCCGCTTCTCCGGCAAAGGCATACGTCCAGTCGGGTCCCCCTTCGCCGGAGAGATAGAGCGCGGCCCCGGTGCGGGCAGCGAGCTCCCGGCTGCCGGAAACGAAGTCGGCGTGAATGTGGGTTTCGGTGACGTGGGTAACGCGCAGGCCGCGGGCGGCGGCGGCCTCGAGATATTGCTCGACGTCGCGGTGGGGATCAATCACCAATGATTCTCCGCTCTCACCGCAGCCGATCAGATAGCTGGCCTGCGCGAGCTTGGGATCGTAGAGCCGTTGGAGCAGCATCGCTGCGATCCTCTCCAGGAAACTAGCTCGCGCTCACCTCGAGATCGGCCGGCGCCACGCTCACCTCCCCATGCCCGGGGATGTCCACGGTCACCTGATCCTGCAGCGGGCCGGTGGGAGGACGGCGGATTCGCGACACCTCGACGATCGCGCCCGTCTTTCCTACGACTCTCGCGACGCCGGCCCGTAGAATCTTGGCGTGGGCTCCGGGAACGCAGTCATTGATATGTGCCATTTGCGGATCTCCTCAGCGTCCTCGTGGGCGGCGAAAGACAGGGCGGTGCTCATCGCTGAATTCGTCTCCGCGCCTGGGCGGCGGCGGATGGTCATCCTCGTCCGCCTGCTCCGCCTGCTCCGCCGGGCCGGGCGTCGGGTCCGGGCCGAGCAAGGTGTCAAATTGCGCGTCCGTCGTCGGCGTGAGCGCACGCCCGCGCCGATCCCGCTTGAGATAGTCGACGCTGACGTTGTGGACGATGCGATAGAGCCACGGCAGGAAGGGGCGGCGCAGATCGAAGCGGCGGAAGGCGGAGAAGAGCTCGACAAAGACGAGTTGGGTGATATCGTCCGCCGCATCCTGTCGCCGGGTGATGAGATAGGCGCTGCGGAAGACCTGCACATGGTAGCGGTTGAACAACTCCGCGAACGCGGCGCGATCCTGCTGCTGGCATTGTTCGAGCAGGGAGTGTATCTCCGCCGCGTCAGTCACCATCGCTTCCTCGCCGTCATTCGTCGTCCACACCTACCCCGTTCACTGCTATGC
>JACCQZ010000273.1 GCA_013813875.1 Gemmatimonadales bacterium
GGGCATCCTCAAGTACATGCCCCAGGACGAGCTGGAAGGGGTGATCGCGCACGAGCTGGCCCACATTAAAAACCGGGACATGCTGATCTCGACCGTGGCGGCGGGAATAGCCGGCGCGCTCACCAACCTGCCCTACCTGCTTCTCTTCGGCGGCGGCAGCGACGACGAGGGCGGCCACCCCTTCGCCCAGCTGGCGCTGGTGCTGCTGGCTCCCATCGGAGCCATGCTGATCCAGTTCGCCGTGTCCCGGCAGCGCGAGTTCGAGGCCGACCGGGTGGGCGCCGAGATTCTGGGCCGGCCCATTCCGCTGGCCAACGCGCTTCGGCGGCTGGATGCCATGGCCCAGCGGATTCCCATGCAGGTGGCTCCGGCGGCGGCGCCACTGGCACAGGTCAACCCGCTGGCGGCCAACGCCGGTGGCTTCAGCAAGCTGTTCAGTACCCACCCACCCACGGCGGAACGGGTAGCGCGGCTCGAAGCGATGGCGCCGAGCCGCTGATTGGGAGACCATAGCGCGGCCGTCTGGCTGGGGTTCTCCGGCCTAGTGCTGGCCCTCCTGGTCCTGGACCTGGGGGTGCTCAACCGGCGGTCGCACGTGCTGTCCTTCAAGGAGGCGTTGAGCTGGAGTCTGGGGCTCATCGCCTTTGCCCTGCTGTTCGGTCTTTTCATTCTGTGGCGCGAGGGCACCCAGCCGGCGCTGGAGTACTATACCGGCTACCTGATCGAGCTCTCCCTCAGCGTTGACAACCTCTTCGTCTTCATCCTGATCTTCTCGTACTTCGGCGTCCCCGCCGAAGCGCAGCCCAAGGTGCTCAAATGGGGCATCCTGGGCGCGATAGTCATGCGGCTGATCATGATCGGCCTGGGCGCGCTGCTGCTGGAGCGGTTCGAGTGGATCATCTACGTATTCGGTGGGATCCTCATCATCACCGGCATCCGGATGATGACGCAGAAGGAGGAGCGAATCGAGCCGGAGAAGAATCCGATCGTCCGGCTCGCCCGGCGTATCCTCCCGTTCACCAACTCATACGATGGAGCCAACTTCTTCACCCGCAGCGGCACCGGCCGGCTCTATGCCACCCCGCTGCTGCTGGTGCTGCTGGTAGTGGAGTGGTCGGACCTGGTCTTTGCCATTGACAGCATCCCGGCCATCTTCGCGATCACCCGGGACCCGTTTCTGGTCTACAGCTCGAACGTGTTCGCCATCCTGGGGCTTCGCGCCCTCTTCTTCGTGCTGGCGGGCATGATGGACAAGTTCGCGTACCTGAAGCCCGGGGTGGCGCTCATCCTGGTCTTCGTCGGGCTCAAGATGACGCTGAGTCACTGGGTCCACCTGCCCACGCTGGCTTCACTCGCCGTCATCATGATCACGCTGGCGGTGGCGGTGGGGTTGTCCATCCGCCGGAGCGCACGGGAGGCTCGGCTGGCGGCGTAGGCTGGCATGCTGAGTCGGAAGTTCGTTGCTGTTCTTCGGGCGTTTGTCACCCTGAACGAAGTGAAGGGGCCACAACCTGAGGCATGGCCCCTCGCTGCGCTCAGGGTAACAGCGACTGGGGATGCGAATCCGACTCAGATCGTTACTCCCGCAGCCGCTTCAGCGTCTCCACCCCCTGGACGTTGCCGGGGTTGAGCGCCACCGAGCGTTCGTAGCTGGCGACCGCCGCCTCCGTTCGTCCCGCCTTCAGGTACGCCTCTCCCAGGCTGTCGTGCACATTCCAGGAATCGGGATGCTCGGCCGCGTTGAGCGCGAGCACCGCCACCGCCGGCCCGTAGCGCTCCTGCCCCAGCAGCTCGTACCCGAGGGTGTTGAGCGCGGCCTCGGTGTCGGCATAGGCGTGGCGCGGATCGGCCCGGTACTCCCGATATCGGCGCATGGCCAGCGCCGAGTCGCCGGCCGCGAAGGCCCGACGCATCCGCTCGTCGATCGGCGGCTCGGGCCGATAGGCGAGCACCGCCTTCATGGCGGGGTCCACGTTGGCCCGGTAGTCGGCGGAGGTGAGCTCCGCCGCGATGTCGGGAGCCCGCCAGGGCCGCTGGTCCCAGGGATCCTCCTGCCACCAGTAGATCGACGCCCGCACCGTGATCCCGCTGTTGGGCAGCAGAGTTTTCCGCGAATCGCCGTAGGAATTTGCCTTGCCGCCGGTGGGCTCGCCCACGAATAGGGCATCGGTGTACCGCTCCAGGTCGTTCACCAGAAACTGGGCCGCGGAGAAGGTGCCGCGTCCGATGAGCACGAAGAGCCGGCCCGGCCCCTCGAGCTTCCGGGCCCGGATGAGGCTGAGCAGGAGCGGCCGGTTGAGCGTCCCATCGCCGCCGCGATTGAGCCTCAGATCGAGCACCAGGCGGTCCACCGCGGCGGTATCCACGAATGCCTGCAGCCGGCGGGCAAAGTGGGGGATGCTGTCGTCCGCGCGATGGCCCACCATGTTGTACTGCAGATACACCGTGCGGGTGTCCGGCAGATACTCGAACCGGTAGCGCACGGTGGGATCCTCCCGGAGCCAGAGCGGCGCCGGAGCGGCGGCAGCGTCCCGCATGTCCACCCAGCCGCGCTCGGGCGCCCAGCTCACGTCGGTATCGGGCGGCATCATGGAAGCGGGCCCGCGGGGCCGCAGCACCACCGTCTGGCGGCGGCCATTGCGCTCGATCAGGAACGGGGCGCGCTCCATGTCGTCAATCAGTCCGAGCCCGTGGAGCACCTCGGGCATGGCCAGCAGGAAGGGCGCGAAGTACCGGGCCCCCATCTCGTTGTCGCGGCCGATCAGTTCCCGCACCCGGGCATAGGCCTCTTCGGGCGCGGCTCGGCCGATGCGGAGCACCCGGGCGCCGGCCAGACCCTTGTGCGCCAGGTCCGCCGCCCGAACGAAGAGTCCGTCGCGGAAGAAGTAGAGCTTCACCGGATACGTCCTGAAACCGATCTCGGGGTCGCGGGTGGGCGCCACGTTGGTGTGCCCATCACCCACCAGCGCGACGATCCGGGCGAGCTCGAGCACGATCTGGTGCCGGGCGAGCCGGGGGATCTTCCGGTGAAGGTCCCCGACGGCGCTGTCGAAGCGCTCGCGCGACAGCGTGTGGTAGAGGTTTCGGTGCCGCAGGGGAAGCTCCCGGGCCATAACGGCAAGATCTTCGCGCCACGCTCTCGCGGCGCTATCGCGCGAAGGCGCGGGGAGCTGGGCCTGCAGCGCAAGCGCCAGGAGTGGAGCACCCAGAATCACGGTTCACCTCGAATGGATGGTGAGCGGGGCGTCGAGCGGACTAGGCTTGGACAGCGGGCGCTGTTTCATGGTTGCACCGGACCGGGGCCCCGCGCCTATCTTGGTCCATGCCCTTCCCAGCTCTCCTCGCCCGCCTGGGGCTCGACCGCCCCGAGCTCCGGGCCTGGGCGATGTACGACTGGGCCGCGTCCGCGGTGCAGACCACCATCATGGTAGCCGTCTTCCCGATCTACTTCGTCAGAGTGGCAGGCGCCGACCTCCCCGGGGCGGGCGCGACGCAGCGGCTGGCGGCGATCAACACTCTCGCCCTCGTGATCATCGCCTTCGCGTCTCCGGTGCTCGGGGCCCTCTCGGACTACGGCGCGGTGAAAAAGCGTTTCATCGCGGCGTTCATGGGCATCGGAATCCTGTCGATCGCGGGCATGTTCCTGATCCACACCGGCGATCTGACGCTCGCCTCCTGGCTCTTCGTGCTCGCGCTCATCGGCGCCACCGGAAGCTTCGTCTTCTACGAGGCGCTGCTGCCCCACCTGGCAGGCGGCGAGGATCTCGATCGGGTCTCCACCGCCGGCTACGCCCTCGGCTATCTCGGCGGGGGCCTGCTGCTGGCCCTGAACCTCGCCTGGATTCAGCAGCCGGCGTGGTTCGGCCTGCCCTCGGGGCCGGGGCTGACCGAAAGCGAGGCTACCCTCCCCGTGCGGCTTGCCTTCGTGTCCGTGGCGGTGTGGTGGGTCCTGTTCTCGCTGCCGCTCTTCCGGCGGGTGCCCGAGCCCCCGGCCCGCCCTCAGGTGGACGAGCACGGCGGCGCCGGTCCGGTCCGCGCGGCGTTCATGCAACTGGCCGGAACCTTCCGCGAGCTGCGCGGCTATCGCCAGGCGTTCCTGATGCTGCTCGCTTTCCTGATCTACAACGACGGCATTCAGACCATCATCAAGATGGCCACCGCGTACGGCACCGAGATCGGCATCGGGCAGGGCGCCCTGATCGGAGCCATCCTGCTGGTGCAGTTCGTGGGTATTCCCTGCTCCTTTCTCTTCGGGATCCTCGCCGGCCGGATCGGGGCCAAGCGGTCGCTGTTTCTCGGGCTGCTGAGCTACACCGGTATCAGCATTCTGGGCTACTTCATGCAGACGGCGACGCACTTCTACATCCTGGCGGGAATGGTCGGCATGGTGCAGGGCGGAACTCAGGCGCTGAGCCGCTCGCTGTTCGCCAGCATGATCCCGCGGCACAAGTCGGGAGAGTTCTTCGGCTTCTTCAGCGTGTTCGAGAAGTTCGCCGGGATTTTCGGTCCCCTGATCTTCGCGGGAACCATCGCGGCCACCGGCTCGAGCCGGAACGCGATTCTCTCGATCATCGGGTTCTTCGCGGTGGGCGCGGCGATTCTGGCGCTGGTGGATCTCGATGAGGGGAGGCGGGCCGCGCGTGAGGGGGAGGCGCCCCCACTTGTCGGCTGATTGTCCGGTTCCTAGCTTGTCTTGAGGTAAGTCCCGGCCCTCATTCCATCAGGAGCCCTGCCGCGCATGCAGCCGGCGGGGCATTGCATTACATGGACGCATTCGAACTCACCCGCGCGCTCGTCGCGCTGGAGACGCCGACGGGATCGGAGGGACCGGCCATCGAGTATCTCGACGGCCGGCTCCGGCGCGCCGGGTATCGAGTGGTGCGCCAGGCGGTGAGTCCGGGCCGGGACAACCTCTACGCCTACCGGGATACTCCGGCCCTGGTCTTCTCGACCCACGTGGACACCGTGCCGCCCTACATTCCGCTCACCGAGGACGCAGACGCCATTCACGGCCGGGGAAGCTGCGACGCCAAGGGGCTCGCCGCCGCGATGATCGAAGCTGCTGAGCGTCTGGCAGCCAGGGGCGAGCGCCGCATTGGCCTGCTCTTTCTGGTGGGCGAGGAGAACGGCTCCGACGGTGCCCTGGCGGCCGCCGATCTCGGCCCGCGGGGCAGCTTCATCGTCAACGGCGAGCCGACCGAGAACCGGCTTTCGGTCGGCCAGAAGGGAACCCTGCGGGTTGACCTTGCCGCCGCCGGCCGCGCAGCGCACTCGGCCTACCCCGACGAAGGCTCGAGCGCCATCGCCGCGCTGCTGGACACCATCGAACGTATCCGCCGGATGCCGCTGCCCAGCGATCCGCTGCTGGGACCCTCGACGCTCAACGTCGGTCTCATCGGTGGCGGCGTCGCTCCCAACGTCCTCGCTGCGGAGGCGAGCGCGCAGATACTGATCCGCACCGTGGAGCCCACCGCGCCGCTCAAGGCCGCTGTTCGCGAGCTCATGTCTCCCAACGTGTCGGTGAGCTTTCCGGTCGAGCTGCCCTTTCACAAGGGAGGGATGGCTCCGTCGGGGTGGGACACCACGGTGGTCAGCTTTGCCAGCGATCTCCCCTTCCTCGCCTCCTCGTGGGGAGAGGGTTATCAGCTCGGCCCCGGCAGCATCCGGGTAGCCCACACCGATCGGGAGCACATTCTCAAGACGGACCTGCTGCGAGGCGTCGAGCTCTACACCCGCCTCGCGGCCGACCTTCTGGCCCACGGTTCAGCATGACCGCCAGGAAGATCCCGGTCTCGATCCTGGGCGCCACCGGCACGGTCGGCCAGAAATTCGTGCGGCTGCTCGCCGATCACCCCTGGCTCGAGATCGGCGCGGTGGCGGCCTCTTCCGCCAGCGCCGGCAGGCGCTATGGCGACGTGGTTCGCTGGCGCGAGGCGGTGCCGCTGCCCGACCGGGTCGCGGAGCTCACCATCGGCCAGTGCGCACCGCCGCTCGAGGGGGCGATCGTCTTCTCCGCCCTCGACGCCGAGGTGGCGGGGCCGATCGAGCAGGCGTTCGCCCGAGCCGGTGCGCACGTGGTGAGCAACACCCGCACCCACCGGATGGAAGCCGACGTCCCGCTGCTGATTCCCGAGGCCAACGCAGATCACCTCGCGCTGCTGGAGCCGCAGCGCCAGAACCGCGGCTGGCCCGGCGCCATCCTCACCAATCCCAACTGCTCGACGGCGGCATTGGCCCTGGCGCTCGCGCCGCTGCACCGGGCCTTCGGCATCGAGCGGCTGTTCGTCTCGACCATGCAGGCGGTCTCCGGCGCGGGCTATCCCGGGGTAGCGTCGCTCGACATCGTGGGCAACGTCATACCGCACATCGAGGGCGAGGAGGAGAAGATCGAGCGGGAGTGCCGAAAGATTCTGGGAGTGCTGAAAAACGGTGCGGTGGAGCCGGCGGAGTTTGCCGTCAGCGCCCACACCAATCGGGTGGCGGTGATCGAGGGACACCTGGAGACCATCTCGGTCGGGTTCCGGAGCAAGGTGCTGCCTGAAGACGCCGCCGCCGTGCTGCGCGACTTCCGTGCGCCTCCGTGCGTGGCCGACCTTCCGTCTACGCCTGCGCGCGCTATCGAGGTGGAGAGCCGCCCCGACCGTCCACAGCCGAGGCTCGACCTGGAGCGCGGGGGCGGCATGACGGTCACGGTGGGACGGATACGTCCCTGCCCTATCCTCGACCTCCGGATGGTGATCCTGGGCCACAACACCGTCCGCGGCGCGGCCGGCCAGGCGGTGCAGATCGCCGAGCTGCTGGTGGCCGAGGGGCGAGTCGAGCGGGCTCGGTGATGGTCTGCAAGTTCGGCTGGATGCTCCTGTTCACCACAGAGGCACGATCCAATGCGAATAGCCATCGTGGGCGACGGAAAGATGGGTCGGGCGGTCGCGGCGCTGGCGACGGCGCGGGGGCATACCGTCCACTGCATTATCGGAGCCGCCGAGAACGCCGGAGCAGAGGCGCTCACGCCGGAGCGGCTGCAGGGAGCGCACGTGGTGGTGGAGTTCACCCGACCCGAGGCGGTGGTGGCCAATCTGGAGCGGCTGACAGATGCGGGAATGCCGACTGTCACCGGCACCACCGGATGGGGCGGAGAGTTGCCGCGGATTGCTTCGTTGGTCGAGCGCCGGGGAGGCGCTCTGCTCCACTCGGCGAATTTTTCGGTCGGCGTCCATCTCTTTCTGCGTGTCGCGGAGAAGCTGGCGCGCGAGCTCGCCGGGCGCCCTGAGTTCGAGGGGTATCTGGTCGAGGAGCACCATGCAGCCAAGCTCGATGCCCCTTCGGGCACGGCACTCGCGCTGCAGGCCCGGTTGAAGGCGGCCGATCCCGAACGCCCCTATCCGGTCACCTCGGTGCGGGCCGGCGCCATCCCAGGTACCCACACGCTGAGTTACGACGGACCGTTCGAGACGGTCACCCTGAGCCACGTGGCCCGGAGCCGCGAGGGCTTCGCCGCCGGCGCGCTCTCCGCCGCCGAATGGCTGCCGGGCCACCCGGGGGTGCACACCTTCGAGAAAATGTTGTTCGGGGACTCCCGGTGAGCCGCCTGCGCGGCTGCGGCACCGCCCTGGTCACTCCGTTTACCGACCAGAAGCATGTGGATTTCTCCGCCCTTGCGGCGCTGGTGAATTGGCAGATCGCGGAAGGGATAGACTTCCTGGTCCCCTGCGGCTCCACCGGCGAGGCGCAGACGCTGAACCAGACCGAGCGGGAGCGGGTGGTGGCCCTGGTGCTCGAAGCGGCGGCGGGTCGGGTGCCGGTGATGGCGGGAGCCACCAGCAACGACACCGCGCGCGCCGTTGCCGAAACCCGGCGAATGTGCCGGCTGGGCGTAGACTACATCCTCAGCGCCACCCCTTACTACAACAAGCCCACCCAGGAAGGGCTCTGCCGGCACTTCATGGCGGTGGCTGACGCCGCCACCGTTCCGGTCTGCCTGTACAACGTACCCGGCCGTACCGCCGTCGATCTCAAGCCCGAGGCGGCCCTCCGGCTTGCCTCGCACCCCAACGTCCTGGGCATCAAGGAAGCGAGCGGCGATCTCAAGCAGATCATGGACATCCTGCGCGAGCGCCCGGCGGAGTTTGCCGTGCTCTCGGGGGATGATTGGCTCGCGCCCGCGGTCATCACCGCCGGGGGTGACGGCCTGATCTCGGTCGCCTCCAACGAAGTACCCGGAGAGATGAGCGCGCTGGTGCGCGATCTGCTCTCGGGCGACCTCGAGGCGGCTCACCGGCGGCACTACCGGCTCCTCCCACTCATGGACGCCAACTTTCTGGAAACCAACCCCGCGCCGGTCAAGGCGGCGCTGGCGCTGATGGGGCGGATCAGGAACGTGCTGCGCCTTCCTCTGATGCCGGCGACGGATGCCACCACTGCCTCGGTGGCCGCCGCGCTCCGGAGCGCCGGGGTGGAGCAGGTCGAGGGGTGACGGCAACGGACACGCTGCGCGCGGCGATCGAGCGCTACGCCACCGGCGTGCCGGGCGGCGAAGAACCGCAGGCGCTCGACGCGTTCGGCGAGCTCAAGGCCGCGCTCAACCGGGGCACCGTGCGCGCCGCCGAGTGCGGGGCGGACCGCCGGTGGCACGCCAACGCCTGGGTCAAGACCGGAATTCTCCTCGGTTTCCGTCTGGGTCGCACCGGGCCGGCGGCGGCGGGTGGTCCATTCTCCTTCTACGACAAGGACACCTTCCCCCTTCGGGCCCTCGACGCTGACGACGGCGTGCGCCTGGTGCCCGGCGGCTCAGCCATTCGCGACGGCTGCTACGTGGCACCCGGCGTCGTCTGCATGCCGCCGATGTACATCAACACCGGTGCCTACGTTGACGAAGGAACCATGGTAGACTCCCACGCTCTGGTCGGCTCCTGCGCCCAGATCGGCCGGCGGGTCCACCTCTCCGCCGCCGCCCAGATCGGCGGTGTCCTGGAGCCGGCGGGGGCCCTACCGGTGATCATCGAAGACGAGGTTCTGGTAGGGGGCAACTGCGGGGTGTACGAGGGGACCGTCGTGCGGGAGCGCGCGGTGCTGGCCCCTGGCACCCTGCTCACCGGGGGCACCGTGGTGTTCGACCTGGTGCACGATCGGGTGTATCGGCGGGAGGGTGATCGGCCGCTGGAGATCCCGGCCGGGGCGGTGGTGGTCCCGGGTACGCGGCCGGTAAAGGCGGGACCGGGGCGGGAGGCGGGGATCGCGCTCTACGCGCCGGTGATCGTGAAGTATCGGGACGAGAGGACGGACAGCGCGGTGCGGCTGGAGGAGCTGCTGAGGTGACGACTGTGGGCACCCCAACCAGCGTACAGGACGTCACTCGGAGTACTATGTCTACAACTTACCCAGTCGGACCTGTTCAGGGGCGGAGTTCCTTAGGACTTCGCTTTCTTCGAAGGTTTCGACTTGCCAGAACTGTTGAGGGCGACCGCTTGGCGAACGAGCGCCTTGAAGGCGGACTCGTCAACTTCTTCTCCTTCGTGGATGTCGATCGCGCGGC
>JACCQZ010000035.1 GCA_013813875.1 Gemmatimonadales bacterium
GCCCTCGAGTCGGCGGCTCTCGGCCATCTCCGTCGTGACCGGCCCGGCGAGGAGCAGCGCGTCACCGGTGATGGCTTCACCGGCGATGCCACCGCCGACGAATCGGACGTCCAGCCCGATCCGCGCGGTGGCCCGTGCGGTGCCGGCTGAGAGCTCCACTCGCGACGCGGCCGAATCTACCGTCCAGCGGGAAAGGCCGAAGCGCTGCACGTAGCCGCCGGCCGCGTCGGCGGGTCGCAGTCCCAGCCGCCGGAACTCCGCCACGACGTATGCCGCCGCGCGCTCGAGGCCGGGGCTGGGCGTGTCTCTCCCCATCATCGAATCGTGAGCCAGAACGTCCACCCGATGCTGCAGATCCGCGGCGGTGATGCCCTCGACCGCGTCCCCACCGGCGCCCGGCGGCGGGGCCTGCAGAGCTGCGGCAACAATGATGGAGCTGAGGAACAGCGGAAGTGACATTCAGTGGAGTCAGGGCTTGCGGCGGCGCAGCTCGGGCTCTCCGGTGCTCCGCGGCGGGCGGGCCGGCCTTCGGTCCGGGCTCAGTTGGGTCGCACCTTGCGGCCGCCGCGGGACCAGCGGAACGGCCGGAGCCAGCACCCGCTGCCCGCTCGCCGAGCCCCGGGGCCGGGCGGATGAGGGATGGCCCGGCGTCGCAACGGCACCCCGCCCGCCCACGTCATCGCTGCTCCGCCCCGGTTGCTCCACCCGCCGCCGGCTCTGCTCGCCTTGATCACGAGGCACCCGGGTGACGAAGTCGCTGGCCGGGTCGGCGTCGCGGAAGACGTATCGCGGCCCCAGGCGGGCGGGGCGCGCCGCTACCACGTTGCGGCCGCGATTGTAGCGGTAGGGATAATATCTGGGATCATCGTAGACTACGATCCGGAAGCGGCTGCACGCCGCCCGATAGGGGTCCCACTCGTCATAGCTCGCGTATGCGTGGCAATCGTAGCAGACGAAGCGGGGAAAGTCGTGTCGGCCGCCGACGTGATAAGGCACGACATCGTAGCTGTACTTTCCCTCAGGGGCAATGCGCGCGGCCAGGTCGGTGAGCGCGACGTAGGGATCGCCTTGGATGCGGCCGCCGTCAATCAGCCGGTAGTCCCAGTAATCGCCGCGGGTGATGTGGTCGTAGTCGAAGGGATGGGCCGACGCGATGGAGAAGAGATAGCCCACGCCGGGGTAATCGTCCACCACGAAGGAGCGCCCGTCCCGCCCGCCCGCCACCTCGAAGGAGCGCCCCCCTCGCACGTGGGTGTCGCCCCAGGGCTCCCTGGGAAAGAGAACCCGTACCCTTCCATCGGTGTCCACCCGCAGCACCGTCACGTACGCCGGCTCGTCGGTGCGAACATAGACCCTCGCTCCGTCCCCCCGCTGGTAGGGCTGGTCGCGATCGGTCCACAGCGCGACCTGCCCCGCCGGCCTGGCACCATGCCTGGCCGAAGCGACAGTGGAGAAGTGGTTTGGTACCGGATGGTGGAGCGGGAGGCTGGTCAACAGCATCCAACCCAGCGTGACGAACATGAGTCCCCCGAACGCTTCAGGCGTATCAGACCTGCAACAGCACGCGCCATGCCAGCGGACACCATCGGTATAACGTACGCCGGAGCAGGCTCTTGGCGTATGGCGGCCGGGCCGGGGAACCGGCTCGCGTCACCTGCCGATGACAGCGCCGGGCGCGTTGACTTCTCCCGTCGCGACGGGATACGTTGCGCGCTGCATGAATCGCCCCACCGGCCACACGGCCCCCCCACGGCTCGACCTGCTCGACCCTCTCGAGGTCTCCCGGCTCGGCGGAATCGAGGTGATGACCGAGGGGGTCGTGGAAGGCTTCCTCACCGGGTTGCACCGTTCCCCCCGCCGTGGCTTCTCGGTCGAGTTCGCCGAGCATCGGATGTATCAGCCGGGCGACGATCTCCGCTATGTGGATTGGAAGATTCTGGGCCGAAATGACCGGCTCTACGTGAAGCAGTTCGAGGAGGAGACCAACCTTCGCGCCATGGTGGTGTGCGACAGCAGCCGCTCGATGGCCTGGACCGGCGCCCCCGACACTACACTGCCGAAGCTGGCCTACGCGCAACGGCTGATCGCGGCTCTCGCCTTGGTCCTCCTGCGCCAGCGCGACGCCACCGGCCTCATCACCTTCGACGACGAAGTGCGGAACGTCCTCCCGCCGAAGGCCCGGCTGAGCCACTGGCGCCGGCTGGTTCACATTCTGGCCGGCATGGAGGCGGGTATCGGGACCGCGGCCGAGCCTGCGTTGCGCCGGGTAGTGGACCAGCTCCGCCGACGCGGGCTGGTGGTCTTCGTCTCCGACCTTCTGCTCGACCGCGAGCTCGCCCTCAAGGCGCTGCGATTTCTCCGCCATCGGGGGCATCAGGTGCTGGTGCTGCACATCATGGACCCCGCCGAGCTGACACTCACAGGGCCGGCCGAGGCCCGGTTCGAGGATCCGGAAACCCGCGCGGCGGTGATTCTGCGGCCCCGTGACTGGGCCGGTGCGTACCGGGAGACGGTGCGGACAGTCGTCAGCGAATGGCGGCTGGCCTGTCGGCGCCACGGCATCCGCTATCATCGCGTCACCACCGACACGCCGTACGGCGAGGCGCTCCGCGAGGCGCTCGCGCCTTCCCCGCGCCTGGCATGATCGGATTCCTCCATCCCTGGGCCCTTGCCGGCTTGGCTGCCGCCGCCATCCCGATCCTGCTGCACCTGCTGGCCCGCCGCGAGCCCCCTACCGTCGTCTTTCCAGCAGTTCGCTATCTCATCACCACGACGCAGGAACATCAGCGCCGGCTCAAGCTGCAAAACCTGCTTCTCCTCCTGGTGCGGACGCTGCTCGTGGTGGTGCTGGTGCTGGCCGCCGCCGGTCCCACGTTGCCCCTTGGCGGGGTAGCCGGCCACGCGCCGAGTGCGCTGGTGCTGATCCTCGACAACTCACCCAGCAGCGCGGCGGTGGTGGCCGGTTCCCGCCGTCTGGCCCAGTTGCTGGCGGCCGGCCGCAGTGTGCTGGGCCGAGCCACGCCCGACGATGCGCTCTGGCTCGTCACCGCCGATGGAGTGCCCCGCCGCGGCGACCGGCAGACCCTTCGCGAGCAGCTCGACGCCCTTGCCGTCTCTCCCCGCCGACTCGACCTCGGCAGCGCCCTGGCCCTCGCCGGCGAGGTGCTGGCCCCCGAGGCCCGGCCGGGGGAGGTAGTGCTGCTCACCGACCTTCAGGCGAGCGCACTGTCCCCGGCCCAAGTCAGCGTGCCCCTGGTAGTGGGGCGATTCGAGGAGCCTCCGCCCCCGAACGTCGGAATCGCTCGGCTGGAAACCGGGCCCCAGCCGTGGTCCTCCCAGGGCGGACGCGTCGCGCTGGTGCTGGCCGGCGACTCGGGGGCGGCCGTTCCGCTGAGCGCCCGCATCGGCGATCGCCCGGCCCGCCAGGCGCTGGCGCAGGTGGGTGGCACCGCGACGCTGGCGCTGCCCGGTGTGCCCAGCGGTTGGTGGACAGTGGCGGCCGAGCTCGACCCCGACGAGCTCCGTCTGGACGACAGCAGGGTGGGAGTGGTCCGCGTGGCGCCGGTGGCCCGGGTCGCCTGGGACTCCGGGAGCCGGTTCATCGCCGCCGCCTGCGAGGTGCTCGCGTCCAGCGGCCGCATCGCTCGCGGCGGTGGTGAGGTGACGCTGGGCCGGTTGGCTCGGGGAAACTCGGTGGTCCAGCCGCCCGACGATCCCGCCGGGCTGGGCGCACTCAACCGCGCCCTCGCGGCCCGCGGAGTGGGGTGGCGCTATGGAAACTTGAGTATTGACCCGGTGTTCACCGACAGTGGGCCGGTCATCGGGCGCGAGCGAGTGCTGCGCCGATATCAGTTGCAGTCCACCGGCAGTGGCCGCACCGGCGTCCTCGCCACCGCCGCCGGCACGCCCTGGCTGGTGCGCAGTGGCGAGGTGCTGCTGCTCGGGAGCCGGCTGGAGCCATCGTGGACCGAGCTCCCCGTCTCGGCCGGATTCATGCCCTTCGTGGATGTGCTGCTCAATCGTCTGGCCCGGGGCGAGGTGACGCTCGCCGCCGGGGCTCCCGGCGATCCCGTCGCCATACCCGACCTGGTCACCCTGGTGCGCCAGGGAGAGCGCGAGTGGCGGGTGGAGGGCGGAGGAATTTTTCGCCCGGCCGGTCTCGGAGCCCACTACCTCGTTGCCGGCGATGACACGGTAGGAGCGATCAGCGCGAACCTGGACCCCCGGGAGTCGCGGCTGTCACCGGCTCCGGACGCCCAGGTGCGTGAGCTGTGGAAGGACGCCCGCATCGTATCGCTGAAGGACGCGGCGGGGGAAGTCTTCTCCGCCGGGGCTCGAGGTGACCTGCGAGGTCCCCTGCTCTGGGCGGCACTGCTGCTGGGGCTCACCGAGCTGGGGCTCGCCAGCGCCCTGAGGCGGCAACAGTGAAGCTCAAACCGGTGCTCGATGCCTTCGAGCGCGCACCGGCTGCAGCCGAGCTGGTTGAGCGCATTCCCGCGCGCGGGGCGGCCCTCAGGCTGGGCGGGCTGCCGGGATCGAGTGGCGCGGTGCTGGTCGCCTGGCTCACCAGCCACTTTCCCCAGCGCCTGCTGACCATCATGGCCCCCACGCCGGGAGACGCCGAGCGGTGGCTCAACGATCTGGCGCACCTGGTGGACGGCGGAGTCGCGTTGTACCCCCAGCGCGAAGCGCTGGGAGAGGACGAGCCTCACTACGAGATCGCGGGCGAGCGGGCCGAGACGATCGAGGCGCTGCTGCAGGGCCGGCTCCGCATCCTGGTGACGACCGCGCGCGCCACCGCCGAGCGGACGCTGGTGCCGGCGGCGCTCCAGCAACTGCGCCTGCGACTGTCGGAGGGAGAGCGACGTCCTCCGCTGGAGGTGGCGCGGGCGCTCGAACGCATGGGCTACGGCCGCGTCGCCACCGTCACCGAGGTCGCCGAGTTCAGCGTGCGAGGGGGCATCCTCGACGTATACGGCTTCGGAATGGGAGCGCCGGCGCGGTTGGAGTGGTGGGGCGACGATATCTCCTCGATTCGCGGCTTCGATCTGACCACCCAGCGGTCGCTGCAGGAGCTGCGGGAAGTGACCGTGCTGCCGGTGAGCACCAGGGCGCTGCGGGAGGAGGAGGACGTCCCGGCGGAACGCCCCAATCCCGAGCCGGCAGTTCGCCTGAGCCTCCTGGAGTTGCTTCCCACCGACACCATCCTCATCGAGGAAGCGCTGGGGCCCGATCACGATGAAGTGCTCCGCGGATGGAAGGAGGCGGAGCATCACCTCGAGGTGGCCCGGCGGCTGGGCGAGGACGTGCCGAGCCGGGAGGCGATTCTGGAGCCCCCGGACATCTGGCGGGCTCGGCTGGAGGCCTTTCCCCGAATGCTGCTGCGGGACGAGCGGGTGGACGTCCAATTTGGCTTCTTCCCGCCGGATCGGGTGGACCGCGACCTCAATCGGCTGCGGGCGCTGCTGGGAGGATCGCCTCCGACGCTCATCCTGTGCGACAACGAGGGGCAGCTCGAGCGCATGGAGGAGCTGCTGGAGGGGCCCTACACCGCGCGCGCCACGC
>JACCQZ010000045.1 GCA_013813875.1 Gemmatimonadales bacterium
GTTCGACAGCCGCATCCGGCAGGAGCCGGCGGACCACACGGCGGTGCGCCGCTACAGCGCGCAGCAGATGCGGGACGCGTTCGTCTGGCGGGAGATCCTGGGGCCGCCGGTATCGGAGCGGCCGGGACGAATGAGTTATCACCCTGAGCGCAGCGAAGGGACCTGAGCCAGCATCGTCCCCTTCACTCGGTTCAGGGTGACAACATCGCCTTGTTGTAGCTGTCCATCGCCTGCACGATCGCCTCCCGCGCCGCCGCCGCTCCCTCGAATCCGCGGGTCTCGGTGCGGGTCCCCTCCAGATCCTTGTACACCTGAAAGAAGTGCTCGATCTCCTTCAGGTAGTGCGGCGGCACGTCGCCCAGATCGTTGAGGCCGGCGGAGTAGGGATCGCCCATCGGCACGGCGAGCACCTTCTCGTCGGCGGCGCCCCGGTCCACCAGATGAAAGAGTCCGATGGGGCGGGCGTCCACCAGGCAGCCGGTGAAGACGGGGAGGGTCATCAGGACGAGGACGTCGAGCGGATCGCCGTCGTCGCCCAGGGTGCGGGGAAGAAAGCCGTAGTCACCCGGATAGTGCACGGCGCTGTAGAGCACCCGATCGAGTCGAAAGACGCCCAGCGTTTTGTCGAGCTCATACTTGTTGCGCTCGTTGGTGGGGATCTCGATCACGGCGGTGACTTCGGCGGGGGGATTGGGCCCGGTCGGGATGTCGTGCCAGGGGTGGAAGTTTCGGGGCTGAACGACGGGCACGGGCGAGTCCGGGGTGGGGGAGAGCCGGAAGTGTAGTCCAGCACGCCCGGGCGACCAAGTGCCGCTTGGCTACTGTGAGGGGCTCTGTTTCCGCCGATCGAAGTCGGCGTGCAGCTGTTCAGCGGTCTCAGGGGCAATCCCGTGGGAGACCGACAAGCCCAGCTTGTCCACCAGGAACGATTCAAAGGAGATCCATTCATCGTCCACCCGGATCTTCCTGCTCCAGGCGCAAACCGTGATCAGCCTCTTGAGGTCTTCGGGCTGTTCCGTTCCCTGAAAGAACCGGGTGAGGGTCGCGATGGTCTTTCTGGCGGCCAGCCGGACCTCCATCTGGTCCATGACCAGGCCGGCGAACTCATGCAGCGTCCGTTCACCTTCCGCATCGAACTCCCGGGGCTTGAAATCAATGATGTTCATCGTTCCCAGGCGATACCCGTCGTGGGTGATCAGAGGCGCCGCCGCATAGAAGCGAACTCCCAGCTCTCCTGCCACCAACGGATTCGCGAGGGTCCGAGGATCTTCGAGGGCGTTGCAGACGACGTAGGCGCTGTCACTCAAGATGACGGAGGCGCACAACCCGGGGGAGCGGGGAATCTGGTTCGCCTCCAGACCCTGCCGAGACTTGAACCAGATCCGATCCTCGTCCACCAGGGACACGATAGCGACCGGCACCTGGAAATAGCGCGCGGCCAGGGCCGTCACGCGGTCGAAGGCCCCGTCGGGCGGCGTGTCGAGGATCTCGTAGCCGTGCAGCGCCGCCAGGCGCTCGGCTTCCCACTGGATTGTCGGGTCTGTCATAGGGCCTACCCAAGGTACTCGGCCGCTCGCCGCTGAGCAAACGCTGATGCAAAGTGGTTATCTTGGCTGGAGCAGGCCCGAGTGGCGGAATGGCAGACGCAGTGGACTCAAAATCCACCGAGGGCAACCTCGTGCGAGTTCGACTCTCGCCTCGGGCACTCTGCAACCCCGCAAGGGTTCGGCAAATTGCGCCGCGGCGGCTGCAGTGATGCTCAGTCCGACGAAACCACCTGCCCCCGGATCTCCCCGCCCGGATTGCACCCTTCCTCACCCGGCGTGCAGCCTTCCGCATTGGTGTGCACGTTCACGTAAGCGCCGCCCGTCCGCATCGCCGACACCAGTGAGTCGAACGTGAGGGCGGGGTGCCGAGCATGCGGACTCAGTGGAGCACGCTGGTCCTTGCATCCGGCATTTTGGCCGGCTGCTTACACCCTGGTGTTCGAGAGCGCGGGAGAGTTCGCCTACCACTGCGAGCCCACCCGCACCTTCAAGGGCACGGCGACCTACGTCTTCAAGGTATGTCAGGTGGGAACCACCATCTGCTCGAACGAGGCGAAGATTGTCATCAAGTAGCGGGCGTTGGTTTTTCGATCCCGGAGGTGGCCGTCGCGGCTGCCGCGAAGTCCGGGTGGTGTCCCAAACCGGGATTGCAGGAGACTCCGTATTCGCCAGACGCCACCTCATGCAGGTGCTTACTTGAACTGGTTCGGTGAGCAGTGAGTTGAGCGAGCGCTGAATTGCCCTCTAGCGCGGCGGAACCTCACCTTCTTCTACGCCGGTGGCCCGGCGATGGGTGGGAACCCGCGCTTGAGCATCCCAATTGATGAATGTCTGCCAGCGGAAGTTGCCACCACGACCAACCCACCGAACTCGTGCACCCACGGCTCAACCGACGGCGACTTTGATGGCTTCGCCTTCATCGACGCGCTGGGCTGCAACGACGGCGATCCCTACGTGGGCGCCCTTCGTGGCGAAGACGACGACACCTGCAACGTGAACTACAAGGGTACCGACTACCCGAACTGGGACGCCTTCGAAGCGGCTTTTCCCGGTGCCCGGATCGGCAGAAACGCGCAGACCTTTATTGCCGTGGATCAGCCGGTGCACTATCTCATCTACCGCGTAAACATCTCGTAAGCAGAACAACACCAAAGGTGGCGGGCTTCACGGCCCGCCGCCTTTGCTTTGCCTTCACTCCCCACAAATCCCCGTGGGCAGCCGCGCAAACGCCGCGACCTCCTCCAGCACCGGCGCCAACCCGAGCCCCGGCACCGCGAGCGCGACCGCAATGGACACGTGCCCCAGCCCCTCGTACACGATCTCCCGCGCGCAGCCCCCCCGCTCCCGAATCAGCTCGGCGAGTCGCACCGAGTTGGCGGGGGACACCGTCTCATCCCTGCCGCCGTGCAGCAGCAGCATCGGCGGCTCGGTGCCTTCGACGTGCCGCATCGGGTAGGTGGCCGGCCAGCCCTCCCGCGGACCCATGAGCGCCTGCACGTCACGGTCGGTCCACTCGGTGGCCACCGGCCCCGCGATGCTGACGAAGCCGCGTACCGCCTCCGCGGGAAGCCCGGCCCGGCGCAGGTACCCCTCGTCCAGCGCCAGCAGCGCCGCAGTGTGGGCTCCCGCGGAGTGCCCCACGACCACGATTCGCGTGGGATCGCCGCCGAAGCGCTGGATACTGTCTCTCACCCAGCGCAGCGCGCTGGCGGCGTCGTCTACCCAGGCCGGGAAGCGCACTTCCGGGTACAGCCGATAGTCGGGCACCACCGCCACGAACCCGCGCCCGGTGAGCGCGTCGCCCACCAGACGGTACTCCTCTTTGGAGCCCTCTTGCCACCGCCCGCCGTAGAGAAAGACGACCACCGGCGCGGCCTTGCCTCCAGCGTCCCGTGGACTGTACACGTCCAGCCGCTGGCGCGGGCCCGCGCCGTATGGCAGGTGCTGCACGGCGTCGAAGTGGCTGCCCAGGAGAAAGAGCTCCGCGGCGCGGCGGGGGGAACAGGCGGAGACTGCGGCAACCGAGAATAACAGCAGCAGCCGGTGCGATGGTTTCATGGGTTGCAAGGGTACACCAGCGTGGTGCGGCGGAGTAGCGCGGCGCGGATCGTAGCCGGGGTGGCACCGGCGGGAGCCGGGGGCAAGATTACACCAGGGCGGCCGGCAGGCCCACCACATCTGAATCGAGACAGCGGCATGCAGGCACCGGAGATCGAGGGGCTGTTGGGGTTCCTCCGCGCCGCGGAGGCGCTCAAGAACGTCACCCGGACGTCCTGGACCTCTGCGGGTCAGCGGGAGAGCGTGGCCGAGCACTCCTGGCGCCTCTGCCTCATGGCTCTGGTGTTCCAGCATCACTTTCCCCAGGTGGACTTTGCCCGGCTGGTGAAGATCTGTATCGTCCACGACTTGGGCGAGGCCGTCGGCGGCGACATCTCCGCGGTGGTGCAGGCCGAGCGGCAGGCGGGCTCGGCCGGCGGCACCTGGCGGAAGTCGGAGCAGGAGCGCACCGATCTCCTCCAACTTCTCACCCCGCTGGCTGACCCGCTCAAGCAGGAAATCGTGGCCCTGTGGGAGGAGTACGAGGCGGCCACCTCGCCCGAAGCGCGGCTGGCCAAGGGCCTCGACAAGCTGGAGACCATTCTGCAGCACAACCAGGGCGCCAACCCCGCCGGCTTCGACTACCGCTTCAACCTGGAGTACGGCCGGCAGTACACCGCGGACGATCCGGTGCTCGCGGCGGTGAGGGCGCTGCTGGACCAGGATACCGAGAGAAGGGCCAGTAGGTCTTAGGTCTTGGGCCTTAGGTCCTGCAGCACCGAAGCTCCGTTTCTTCCGACCCAAGACCTGAGACTTTCGACTTTCGACCTTCGACCTTCGACTTAATTCCCCATGCCCTCTCCCCTCTGGCCACCGCTGCCGTATGCGGACTGGAAGGACACCCAGGCCACATTGCATCTGTGGACCCAGATGGCCGGCAAGATCCGGCTGGCGCAAGCGCCCTGGGTCAACCACTCCTGGCACGTGGCGCTGTACGCTACGACTCGCGGCCTCACCACGTCTCCCATTCCGTACGGCTCCCTCACCTTCGAGATCGAGTTCGATTTCCTGAGTCACCAGCTCCGGATTGCGACCGTCGAGGGCAAGGTCGAGACGATGCAACCGGCGCCTCGCTCCGGCGCCGATTTCTACCACGAGCTGTTCGCCCGTATGAAAATGTTGGGGCTCGACGTCGGAATACGCACCACTCCCAACGAGATCCCCGAGGCCATTGCGTTCGACCAGGACCAGACCCATGCCGCGTACGACGCAGAGCAGGCCTCCCGGTTCTGGCAGGTTCTGGCTCAGGCGGACCGGGTATTTAAGCGGTTTCGCGCTCGCTACCTGGGCAAGTGCAGTCCGGTACACTTCTTCTGGGGAAGCTTCGACCTGGCGGTAACCCGCTTCTCGGGCCGCCCGGGGCCACCCCATCCCGGTGGCGTGCCCAACCTGCCCGACTGGGTGGCCCGGGAGGCGTATTCCCACGAGGTCAGCAGTTGCGGGTTCTGGCCCGGCGGTGAGGCGCTGCCTGAGGCGGTGTTCTATGCCTACGCGTATCCCGAACCGGCGGGCTTCAAGGAGGCAGCGGTGCGCCCGGGCGGAGCGCGCTATCACTCGGGTCTGGGTGAGTTCGTTCTGCCGTACGAGGAAGTTCGTCAGGCGAGCTCGCCCGATGCCGCGCTGCTGGACTTCCTGCAGAGCAGCTACGAGGCGGCGGCGGATCTGGGGGGGTGGGATCGGGCGAACTTGGAGCGCTGAGGTTGGGGCGCTCCCTCTATTTCTCTGGAGGACGTGGTGACACGAGGCGCCGGCCTGGTGCCAGTTCGTACGGTGGGTTGAAGCAGGTGGGAATGGCGGATATCGCAATTCTCGTGACGTCACTGCATAAGCTGAGTCAACAAGGTCTGCAGTTCGTTACGACTGATCGACACGCCTATCGGGCCGCCGCGAAATTCGTGAGCAACAGCACCAGCCCGGAGCTGATCGACTGGAAAATTCTGCGGGAGAGAGACTTTAAGCGAGACTCGAACGATCCGGGTAAGATGGAGCGGTACCAGGCCGAGGCACTGGTGTACAGACACCTACCCACCACAGCGTTGAGCGGCATACTGTGCCAGGGAGCAGATCAAGAGCAACGTCTCAGATCTTTTAGCCCAGGCGGCTAAGTGCGAAGTCAACATCCTCAAGAGACCTGACTGCTACTTCTGATGATTCGCTATGTAACTGGCAACTTACTCGATGCTCAGGTGGAGGCCCTCGTTAACACGGTGAACGAGGTCGGCGTAATGGGCAAAGGTGTCGCCCTTATGTTTCGTGAAGCATTCCCTGAGAACACCCGCGCATATACCGAGGCAGCAAAGGCTGGCGGGGTCCGAGTTGGCCACATGTTCGTCACGGCCAATCCTTCGCTGCTCCGTCCTCATTGGATCATAAACTTTCCCACGAAGAAACACTGGCGTCAGCCTTCGAGACTGAAGTGGGTTCGTGCTGGATTGCGCGATCTCGTTCGCGTGGTACACGAGCTCGAGACCAAGTCGGTGGCGCTTCCACCTCTCGGCTGCGGGAATGGCGGCCTGGAGTGGGATCAGGTGCGCCGCGAAATAGAAGGTGCTGCATCCGAGTTGACCGATGTCGAGGTCATTGTTTATGAGCCGACACGGCAGTATCACAACTCTCCGAAGCGCGAAGGCGTCGAGTCGCTCACCCCCGCTCGAGCACTTATTGCAGAACTCATCAGGCGGTATGCTGTCCTCGGCCTAGAGTGCTCGAATCTGGAAGTGCAGAAGCTCGCATGGTTCCTTCATCGGGCTATCAGCGAGCTCGGCGCGCTAGATCCCATGGACCTTCGGTTCGGCGCAAATCGTTATGGCCCGTATGCTGACCGGCTGCGCCATTTGCTCAATGGCCTGGATGGGAGCTACCTGCATTGCGAGAAGCGGCTGAGCGATGCCGGGCCCTACCATCCTATCTGGTTTGAGAATAGCAAGCGACTTGCCATTGAAGACTATCTCTCTGGTCCCGAGGCGCGTCAGTACAAACCAGCTCTCGAGAAGGCAGCCTCGACTATCGACGGGTTCGAGTCGCCGTACGGTATGGAGCTTCTTGCCACGGTCGACTGGTTGTTGTCGGAACGCGATGTGAAGCCTTCGGTGGAGGAACTCCGCATTGCCCTTGCGCAATGGCCAGGGACTGGCGCCGCTGTCAGGCGCAAGCAGCGGTTGTTCGACGATGATATGCTGCGACTCGCTCTTGACCGACTTGTTGATCCGGCACATCGCCAGTCCCTTCCGAACGGCTAGCTTCCCGCGGGGTGGAGAACCCTGCCTCTCTGGCGCACAGAGGCCCGTTAGCGCTGATCCGCCGCAGGTGTAGCGCGCTCGCCACGTCGCCGGCATCGCTCCGCTTTATCTGCGCCGCGCGCAACTCTCGCCCAACTCCATGTTGTTGAACGATCTTCACCGCTGACCTGAGCTCGGCCCGCAGTGACCCCTCCGACGCGCGCGCCGGATGCCGCTGGCTCGCTAGTTGCAAAACCCTCACAACGCTTTCCCGGACTCACACACTACACGTCAAGACGATTGGCGCCCTGGGCCCATCCCTCAGGCGCCGCGACCGAGCCGCGCGCTCGAAGGCCATCATGACCCTGATCGCCCTCAACCACCATTACGTGCGGCCGCTGTTCGACCATCCGCATCCGGGAATTCACGGCGTGACTCCGGCGCAGCTCGAGGCCCAGCTCCGGCTGCTGGCGACGCTCGGCACCTTTGTGAGCGGCGACCAGGTGCGCGACGCGATCGAGGGTGGTACCCCGCTGCCGGACCACGCCTTCATCGTCACCTTCGATGACGGACTCCGAGAGCAGTACGAGCACGCGCTGCCGGTGCTTCGGCGGTTGGGTATTCCGGCGCTCTTTTTCGTGAACACCGCCCCGGTTTCCACCAGCCGGGTGCTGGGCGTTCACAAGGTGCACCTCACCCGCGCCAGCCTGCCGCCCGCCGAGTTCGTGCGACTGCTGCGGGTCGAGGCTCGCGCCTGCGGCCTCACGCTGCCGTGGGAGCGAGTCGGCGAGCGCGCCGCCGCCCAATACGCCCGCGACACTCCGGCGGGCGCCGAGGCGAAGTACCTGCTCAACTCGGTGCTCTCTCCCAGGGACCGGCAGTGCGTGGTGGATCGCTGCTTCGCGGCGCTCTTCGGCGGCCGCGAGCGGGAGATCGCCGAGCAGCTCTACATGGACGTCGGCATGATGCGCGAGCTCTCCCAACTCGGGTTCCTGGGATCTCACGCCCACGATCACCTCCCCCTCGGTCTGCTGCCCCCGGACGAAGCCAGGGGACAGTTGACCGATTCGCTCGCGCTGCTGGAAGCGTGGACCGGGCGGCGCCCCGAGGCCCTGAGCTATCCCTACGGATCGCGTGAGGCCGCTCCCGGCTGGGTGGCGGCCGT
Organism: Gemmatimonadales bacterium; assembly: GCA_013813875.1. Lineage (GTDB taxonomy): Bacteria > Gemmatimonadota > Gemmatimonadetes > Gemmatimonadales > GWC2-71-9 > CAVVWJ01. The sequence goes on from JACCQZ010000045.1 coordinate 8,028, forward strand.
CGCGTCGGACCTGGGCTTTCACTTCGCGTTCACCATGGAGCGCGCCGCCAACGCCAACCTGAGCGCTCCGCTGCAACTCGCCCGGTTCAGCAGCAACGAGCTTCCCGGCGGAAAGACCCCGGCGATGGATGCGGCCCAGCTCTTCGATGCGGCCTCGCCTCGTCGCTGGTTTCCCGAGCAGGCCCGGGCCGCGGCCCGGTAGAACGGCAGCCGCCAGATGAAACTCACCCTGCTTCTGCCCGACGGGTTCGGCGTTCGAGATTTCCTGCTCGGCTCTTTCGCTCGAGCGGCGGTGGAGCGTGCCGGCCTGTCCGTCTTCCACCGGATTCCGGACCATCAGTTGCCGCGAATTGCCGGCCACTGTCCGCCCGCGGTCGAGTGGCACCGGCTGGCCGGCGGGCAGCGCGGCCGGCTCGAAGCCACTCTCGGGGTAGGGTTGCTGGAGCGGTGGCGCGCCCACGCAATCGCGCGAGACCCGGGCGTGGCGCGCTGCCGGTATCTCCTCCGGAAAATCGGGCCGCAGGTGTTGCTCAGCTCGCGCCAGAGCTCCGTCGAGGCGGCCGCACCGGTGGCGGCGGCGCGCGAGCTGGGGATTCCGACGGCGACCTTCATCGCCGGCTGGGAGAGTCTTCGCTCCGGCGATCCGTTCGCCGCCCCCTTCGACCATTTCCTGGTGTGGAGCGAGGCGATGGCGATGGAGCTGTTGAGTCTCCATCCCAAAATCCTGCGTCACCAGGTCCACGCGGTCGGCGCGCCTCATTTTGATTCCTATGCCGAGCCCAGCCTGCTCTGGTCCAGGGAGGACTTCTGCCGCCGGATCGGCGCCGATTCCCGACGGCCGCTGATCTGCTACTCCGGTGGACACCGGGAGACATCGCCCGAGGACGCGGGACATGTCAGGTTGTTGCTGGAGCTGATCCGCCAGGGGCGTCTCATCGGACGGCCGCAGCTGCTGCTTCGTCCCGCGCCCGACGACGACGGGCGGAGGTACCACGCGGTACGCTACGAGTTCCCCGAGCTGCTCTACGCCGCGCCGCTCTGGCTGCCTTCGGGAAACTCGGGCGGTATGCCGATCGTCCCCTGGCCGGAGGAGGTGTCCTTCCTCGCCAATCTGACGCACCACTGCGATCTCGCCGTCGGCGCCGGCTCCGCCTTGACGCTGGATTTCGTGATGCACGACAAGCCGGTGGTGCACGTGGCGTTCGGCGGAGCCGCCGGACCGCCGGACGGCGAGCTGGGCGCGGTGCGGGTGGTGCGGTCGGACGTCGAGCTGGCCGCTCAGGTCAACGGATACCTCGCCGACCGCACGCTGGACCGCGAAGGGCGGCGGCGCCTGCTCGGCTCCAGGCTCAGGCTTCCGCTGGGGAGGGCGAGCGTGCGGGCGCTCGAGACGCTGCAGCGGATCGGCGCTGCGCCGCGACTGAGGAGGCCGGCGTAGTGTATTAGAATTGTCACCCTGAGCGGAGTGAAGGGGGCCATGCCAGGTTATGCCCCCTTCGCTCTGCTCAGGGTGACACAGCGGCAGTAACTCGAACCCTGACGTCCCTGCCAACAAGAGCTGCCTGATGCCTCCCCTGCGCCTCACCGCCCTCAACTTCTACCCCATCAAGTCCGCCGGCGGCATCTCTGCCGCGGAGTGGGAGGTGGACGACTTCGGGTTGCGCTACGACCGGCGCTGGATGGTGATAGACGAGGCCGGCGAGCTGGTCACCCAGCGGGACCGTCCCCGCCTGGCGCTGGTGCGAACCCGGTTGGCCGCCGACCGGCTGGCGGTAACCGCGCCCGGGTTGGCGCCGCTCGAGCTCCCGCTGCATCCATCGGGCAGTGCCACCACGACGGCGATCGTGTGGGACGACAGTTGCCGGGCGCTGCACGCCGGGGAGGGGGCGGCGCGCTGGTTTTCCCAACTGCTGGAGTGCCCCTGCCGCCTGGTCTACATGCCCGACGAGACCGTTCGCCCCGCCGACCCTGCGTTCGCGCCGCCCGGCATTCGGGTGAGCTTTGCCGACGCCTTTCCCTTTCTGCTCATCTCCGAGGAGTCCCTCGCCGATCTGGGCGCTCGCCTGGCCACGCCGCTGCCGATGAACCGGTTCCGGCCCAACCTGGTCATCGCCGGCGGCCCTCCCTACGTCGAGGACACCCTCACCGGCTTCGAGCTGGCGGGCATCCCTTTCCGCGTGGTCAAGCCGTGCGACCGGTGCGTGATCACCACCACCGATCAGGACACCGCCGAGCGGGGGCGGGAACCGCTGCACACCCTGGCCACCTACCGCAGACAGAACGGCAAGGTGCTTTTCGGGCAGAATGTGGTGCACCTCGGCCGCGGCCGTCTGCAGGTGGGAGAAGCGCTCCGCGTGTAGATTCCCGCCCCATGGAAGTCCAGATTTTCGGCACCAGAAAGAGTAGCGAGACCCGAAAGGCGCTGCGCTTCTTCGCCGAGCGACGAATCAAAGTCCACTTCGTGGATCTGCAGGAGCGGCCCGCTTCGGCCGGCGAGATCAAGCGCTTTGCCCAGAAGTTCGGGGTGAGCGCGCTGCTGGATTCCGCCTCCCGCCGCTTTGCCGATCTGGGCCTGGGCGCCGCGCGGCTGAGCGAAGAGCGCTGGCTGGACAAGCTCGCCGAGGAGCCGCTGCTCCTCCGCATGCCGCTGGTGCGCCAACAGCAGAAGCTGACTGTTGGTGATGCCGAGGCAACCTGGCGGGAGTGGACCGGCCGATGACCCAGCTCGCCATCTCCGGCGTGGCGGTGGAGTTCGGGGCCAACCGGTTGCTGGAGGACGTGACGTTCACCGTGTCCCGCGGCGAAAAGTGGGGCGTCATCGGGCGCAACGGCTCGGGTAAGACGACCCTCTTTCGACTCATCACCGGAGAAGCGGAACCCAGCACGGGCACCGTGGCCCGGGCCTCGGGTATCCGCTTCTCGGTCATGGAGCAGCACCGCGATTTCGCCGGAGCCGCTACCGTCTGGGAGGCGGCAGCCGGAGCGTTCGCCGAGCTGCTGGCGCTGGAACGGTCATTGGCCGAGCAGGGCGTTGCCCTCGCCGAGGCGGGCGACCGCTGCACCCCGCAGATGCTCGCCCGCTACGACCGCGACCTCGAGCGCTTCGAGCGGGAGGGCGGCTACACCATCCCCGCCCGCATTGACGCGGTGCTCCATGGGCTGGGGTTCGATCCCGATCGGGCCCGGGCCCGCCCCCTCGACGGCCTCAGCGGAGGTGAGCGGGGGCGCCTCGGGCTGGTGCAGCAGCTGGTGTCGCCGGGAGACGTGCTGCTCCTCGACGAGCCGACCAACCATCTCGATCTCGAGACCACCCAGTGGCTGGAGAACTACCTCGGCCAGCTCGATGCCACCGTGCTCCTGATCAGCCACGACCGCGCCTTCCTTCAGGCGGTGGTGGACCACGTGCTTCACATCGAGAACAACACCGCCTTTACCTACGGCGGCGACTACGAGACTTTCCTGCTCCAGCGGGCGGAGCGCCGGCTCTCGCAGCAGCGCGCCTTCTCCAAGCAGTCGCGGGTGCTCGCGGCGGAGGAGGACTATATCCGCCGCAACATCGCCGGACAGAACAGCTCCCAGGCCAAGGGACGCCGCCGGCGGCTCGACCGGGTAGGCCGGCTCAGCCCACCTCCCGGCGACGATGGCGCCATGGCGCTCAGACTGCAGGCCGACGAGCGCGGCGGCGATCAGGTGCTCGTAGCCGACGGAGTGCGTCTCACGGTGGAGCAGCGGGTGTTGGTGGCCGGCTTTTCCGTCCGGCTCACCCGGGGCGACGTCGTGGGGCTGGTGGGCCCCAACGGGGCGGGGAAGTCCACCCTGCTGCGGGCCATCGCCGGTGAGCGGAGCACCGACGGCGGCGAAATCCGGGTGCCCGACTCGGTGCGGATCGCCTACTACCGCCAGGATCTGGCCCAGGTGCCGGCCGACCGCTCGCTCTACGACATCATCGCGGAGCTGCGGCCGGGCTGGGGCCGGGGCCCGATCCAGGGGCATCTGGGACGTTTCGGTTTTTCGGGAGACTCGGTGCAGCGCCGTGCGGCAACCCTCTCCGGCGGCGAGCGGGCCCGGGTGGCGCTGGCCATGATCATGCTCTCCGGCGCCAACCTGCTGCTCTTCGACGAGCCCACCAATCACCTCGACGTCGAGTCCATCGAGGCGCTGGAAGACGCGATCGCCGAGTACGCCGGCACCGTCATACTGGTCAGCCACGACCGGGCGCTGCTCCGCGCCCTCACCAGCCGCGTCTGGGTGCTGCACCAGACGCGCATCTCCGATTTTCCCGGTGGCTTCGAGGAGTGGGAGACCGCCAGCGCCGAGCGAGCGCACGCGGCGGCGGTGGCCGCGGCGGAGGAAGAGGGACTGCGCCGGGTGCGGGAGCGGAAGCAGACTCGCCGTCCCGACGACCGCCGGCAGCAGCAGACCTCCCGGCGGTCGGCCGAGCGGAGTCTGGCCGAGGCAGAGACAGAGGTGGGGATGCGGGAGGCGCGGGTGGCCGAGATCCGCGGCCGACTGGAAGATCCCGCCCTCTATCTCACCGCCGACGGAAGCGCCAAGGCGGCGGCGCTCGGCGCCGAGCTGGATGCGGCCCGCGGAGCCCTCGACCGGGCCTTCGAGCGCTGGGAGGCCGCCACGCAGGCACTGGAGGCGATGAGCTGAGCGACGGCGCACGCTGGCGGATGCTCGGCCTGCTGGCGCTGGCCGAAGTGCTCGGCATGTCGCTCTGGTTTTCGGCCAGCGCGGTGTCACATACGTTCCGCCTTCTGTGGCGGCTCTCGCCGGGGGAGGTGGCGGGGCTGACCATATCGGTGCAGCTCGGCTTCGTGGCCGGCACCGCCATCGCCGCGGTGCTCAACCTCGCCGATCTCATTTCAGCCCGGCCCTACTTCGCCATCTCGGCCTTGCTCGGTGCGCTGGCCAACGCCGCGCTGGTCATCGCGCCCGACTATCCCACCGCGCTCGTCTGCCGCTTTCTCACCGGACTCTTTCTCGCGGGGGTGTATCCCCCCGCCATGAAGATGGCTGCCACCTGGTTCCGCTCCGACCGGGGGCTCGCCATCGGCGCCATCGTGGGCGCGCTCACCGTCGGGAAGGCGATTCCCTATCTGCTGCGATCGGTGGAGGCGAGCGGAATCGGATCGGTGGTGCTCACCGCGTCCGCGGGCGCGGTGCTCTCAGCGCTGTTGGTGGCGTCGGGTTATCGAGACGGGCCGCACGAGTTTCCCCGGCGCCCCTTCTCCTGGCGGCTGGTGGCCACGGTGATCCGCCACCGGGAGGTCCGGCTCGCCACCGCCGGGTATCTGGGGCACATGTGGGAGCTCTACGCGATGTGGACCTGGGTGCCGGCTTTTCTCGCGGCCAGCGCGGCGGCGCGGGTTGCCGAAGGGAAGGCGGTGAATGCCGATGCGGTTTCGCTGCTGGCGTTCGGCGCCATCGCGCTCGGGGGACTCGGCGCGCTCTGGGGCGGGTGGGCCGCACGGCGCGAGGGGTACGCCCGGGTGGTGACCCAGGCGATGGCGGCGAGCGGAATCTGTTCGCTCCTGGTCGGCTTCTTTTTCGGGTCGAGCTTCTGGCTGCTCGGCCCCGTGGTGCTGCTCTGGGGATTTTTCGTCGTCGCCGACTCGGCTCAGTTCAGCGCCATGGTTACCGAGGCCGCGCCGCTGCACGCGGTCGGCACCGCGCTCACCCTGCAGACGTCGCTGGGGTTTCTGCTCACGATCGTCACCATCCAACTGGTGCCGGTGCTGGCGGAAGCGGTGGGATGGCAGTGGGCGTTTCCGCTGCTGGCGTTGGGACCGGCGACGGGGATCGCGGCGATTCGAAGGCTGCGGTTGGAGGAAGGCTGAGGTCGAGGACGGTGGAGTTGTCATCCTGAGCGCAGCGAAGGGGACCATGTCGGGCCATGTCCCCTTCGCTGCGCTCAGGGTGACAAACACACCCCACAGGCTGATAAGCACATCGTTACCTCCCCGTAGCAAGCGCCTGCTTGCATGCCCTGCGGCCCCCGAGTATACTCGCCCCCCATGACCCATCGGGATCAACTCCTCCAGGCCGCCGTGCGGGTGTATGCCGAGGTCGGCTACCGTGGCGCCACCACGCGGCGCATCGCCTCCGAGGCCGGTGTCAACGAGATCACCCTGTTCCGGCATTTCGGCTCCAAGGACGCCCTGCTGCGCGAGGCGATCAATCGCGCCGAGGACGCGGTGGTGGAGCCCGCTCTGCCGGAAGCTCCCGAGGCGCCGTTCGCCGAGGTGCTGGAGTGGGCCCGGCGCTACATCGTGGGACTCCGCGAGAGACGGGCGCTGATCCGCACCTGCATGGGTGAGATCGAGGAGCATCCGGGACTCATTCCGCCGGAGGGCAGCCCGCCGGCAAAGGCGGCCAAGGCGCTCTGCCGCTATCTCCGCCGCCTCCGCGACTTGGGGCACGCCAAGGCCGATTTCGACGAGAGCGCTGCGTCGGCGCTGCTGATGGGGGCGCTCTTTGCCGACTCGATGGGACGCGACGTCATTCCCGACATGTACAGCAACCAGCCGGAAGAGGCTCTCCGCGAATACGTGCGGCTCTTCCTGCGCGGCATCGGTGTAGAACAGTCCGACCCTGCAGGTGACGCATGACAGCTTCATCCATTCTCGCCGCCCTTCGCGGCGTCGCGCTCGGCTTTCTGCTCGCTCTGGTTTCCCAAGCGCCCCTGAGCGGCCAGTCACCCGCGCCCGCGCCCGCCGCTCGGCCAATATCGCTGCTCGAGGCGCTCGACCTGGCGGAGCAGGAGAGCGAATCGGTCGGCCTGGCCCGCTTCGAGGTGGACCGCGCCGAGGGCGAGCGCCGCCGCGCCCGCAGCGGCTACTTCCCCCAGCTCTCGGGCTCGGCCTCGTATCAGCGGACGCTGCGAAGCCAGTTCTCCGCCCTGCAGGACGAGGGCACCGATTCGGCCGTGGCGCCTCCACCCGAATGCGCGCGGTTCGCGCCGCGGCCCGGCCTGACGGTGGAGGAACGGCTGGACTCGCTGGAGAGCGCGCTGGAGTGCGTCAGCAACGCCGATCCGTTCGGCGATCTGGGCAATCTGCCGTTCGGCCGGGAGAACACCTACCGCTTTGGCCTCTCCTTCTCCCAGACGCTGTTCAGCGGCGGCCGGCTGGGCGGCCAGTCGCAGGCGGCCGGCGCCGGTGTGCGGAGTGCAGCGATCGGTCTCACCTCGGCGCGAGCCCAGCTGCTGCTCAACGTGACCCAGGCGTACTACGATGCCTCGCTGAACGACCGGCTGGTTGATATCGCCGAAGCCACGCTGGTCCAGGCTGACACCACGCTGGGCCAGACCCAACTCGCCCGTCAGGTCGGCAACCAATCGGAATTCGATCTGCTTCGCGCGCGGGTTACCCGGGACAACCAGCGGCCGATCGTCATTCAGCGCCGCGCCGAGCGTGAGCTGGCCTACTACCGGCTGAAGCAGCTCCTCGATCTGCCGCTCGACCAACCCCTCGCGCTCACCACCGAGCTGGGCGACACCAGTCTGGTCGGCGAGGCGCGCCTGGCGGCGGTCGTCGAGGAGCTCCCGGGAGACACGTCGGCCGCTATCCGGGCGCCGGTCCGGCAGGCGGCGGAAGGCGTTACCTCTCAGCAGGGTCTGCTGCGAGTGGCCCGCTCGCAGCGGTTCCCCCAACTGGTGCTCTCGTCGGACTTCGCCGAGCTGGGATATCCCGAGAACGGATCGCCGTTCAGCGCCGACTACATCTCCGACTGGGTGGTCTCGGTCGGCTTGCAGTTGCCGATCTTTACCGGCGGCCGGATCAGGGGTGAAGTGGAAGTGGCCCGCGCCAACCTGGAGCAGGCGCGACTTCGGCTGCAGCAGACCCGCGAGCTGGCCCAGGTGGACGCGCGGAACTCCACCATCCAGCTCGGCGCGGCGCTGGCGGCGTGGGAGGCGAGCGCGGGAACGCAGGAGCAGGCGGGACGGGCCTATCAGATCGCGGAGATCCGCTATCGGGAGGGGATCTCGACTCAAACCGAGCTGAACGAGCTGCGGATTCAACTCGCCCAGGCCCAGGCCAATCGCGCCCGCGCGGCGCGCGACCTCCAGGTGGCCAAGATGCGCCTCGCTCTACTGCCGGCGCTTCCGCTGGATGCGCAGGGAGCCGCGGCGGTGGCCAATGCTGCCGCCGCCGTTCAGGCGGCAGGCGGAGCTCAGGTCGAGCAATACCCGACGGCGGCGCCGCCGCAGGACCGGTTCACCGGTGTAACCACGAGCACGACTCAGACGGGAGTGGTAGGGCAATGACGCGGGCACACCTGCTGGTAGCTGGATTCGCCATGCTGGCGCTGGCCGGCTGCAAGGGCAACGAGAGCGCGAGCGCCACGGTGGCGGAACCGGCGGTGGTGACGGTCGGTCCGGAGAATGTGGCGGTCGCCGTGCTGACCGACCTGCGGAGCGGTCCGGCGGTGTCGGGTGCGCTCGAGGCGGAGCGGGCGGCCACGGTTCGGGCCGAGGTGTCGGGGCCGGTGGTGCGGACGCTGGCGGAGGCCGGCCAGCGGGTCAAGCGCGGAGCCCTCCTCGCCCGGCTGGACGACACGGCGGTGCGCGATGCCTATCTGTCGGCTCGCTCGGCGGTGCGGAGTGCCGAGGCGGCGCTCGAGCTGGCGGAGCGGAACGCGGGGCGCTCGGAGCGGCTGGCGTCGGCCGGCGCCGTGGCCGAGCGGGACCTCGAGGCCTCACGCTACCAGGCCACCAACGCTGAAGGCGCGCTGGCCGATGCCCGGGCCCGGCTCGCTCTGGCGCAGGCGCAGTTGCAGGACACCGAGGTGCGGGCTCCGCTCGACGGCATCGTGAGCGAGCGGCAGGTGGACGCCGGCGACGTGGTGCAGCCGGGAGACGCCCTCTTTACCGTGGTGGACCCCACCAGTCTCCGGCTGGCCGCCACCGTGCCGGTGGACGCCATCGGAAGCCTCGAGGTCGGCACCCCGGTCGAGTTCACCGTCAGCGGATTCGACCGCCGTTTCAGCGGGCGGATTCAGCGGATCAACCCGGTGCTCGATCCGGCGACGCGGCAGGTGCGCATCTACGTGAGCGTGCCCAACCGGGAGCAGGCGCTGGTCTCGGGCCTCTTCGCCGAAGGCCGGGTGGCCACCGACACCAAGCGGGCGGTGGCGGTGCCGGTCGGCGCCATAGACACCCGCGGTACCCGGCCCACGGTACACCAGATCAAAGCGGGCAAGGTGGTGGCGTCGGCGGTGCAGGTCGGTGTTCACGACGAAGCCACCGACATGGTCGAAGTGCAGTCGGGTGTGGCCGAGGGTGATACCCTGCTGCTGGGCTCGGCGCAGGGAGTGACTCCGGGTACTCCAGTCCGCGTGCTCGAGGAAGGGGCGGGTCGCTGATGCTGATCTCCGATTTTGCCATCCGGCGGCCGCTGATCACGGTAGTCACGATGCTGGCGCTGGCCGGCTTCGGGCTGGTCGCTCTCTTCCGGCTGCAGACGGACGAGTTTCCCGATGTGCAGCAGCCGGTGGTGCTGACCAACATCATCTATCCCGGCGCCTCTCCCGACCAGGTGGAGCGGGAGCTGCTCGATCCGGTGGAGGAAGCTATCCGCGGCATCAGCGGCGTGGACGAGGTCATCGGGGAGGCGCGGGACGGCTTCGCTCAGATCGTCGTGATCTACGACTTCGAGAAGCCGCTCCAGGAACAGACCCAGGACATTCGCGACGCCATCTCACTCATCCGCCAGGACCTGCCGCAGGAGATGGAAGAGCCGATTCTCCGCCGGGTGGATCCCGCCGACCGTCCGATCGTGGTATTGGCGCTCACCTCCGAGTCGCTGACGCCGGCGGAGCTCACTCGCCTGGCCGACCCGGGCATCACCCGGGAGCTCCGCAGCATCGGCGGTGTCGCCCAGGTCGAGCTGGCGGGCGGGCTGGAGCGCGAGCTCACGGTAGAGCTCCGGCCCAGCGACCTGCAGGCCTCCGGAGTGAGCGTTGCCGAAGTGGTGCAGGCGCTCCAATCCCAGAACCTGGCGGCTCCGGTCGGGCGGGTGGCGGGAGAGCTCGACGAACGCACCATCAGGCTGCAGGGCCGGTTGGTGCGCCCGGAGCAGTTTCTTCAGCTGGTGGTGGCCGAGCGCGACGGTGAGATCATCCGCCTGGGTCAGGTGGCGGACGTACGCGACGGCACCGAGGAGCAGCGCAGGGTCGCCCTCTTCAACGGGCGCGAGGCGGTGGGCATCGAGATCGCCAAGTCCAAGGGCTACAGCACGACGGCAGTGAGCGAGCAGATCCTGGAGCGGGTCGAGGAGGTGGAGCGGGGGCTGCCGGCCGGCGTGGAGCTGAAGATCGTCCGCAACGCCGGGGTGCGGGTGGAGGCGAGCGTCACCAACGTGCAGGAGGCGCTGCTCGAGGGCGCCCTGCTCACGGTGCTGGTGGTTTTCCTCTTTCTCAACTCGTGGCGCTCCACCGTCATCACCGGCCTCGCGCTACCGGTGTCGGTGCTGGCGAGCTTCATCGCGGTGTGGGCCTTCGGCTTTACCCTCAACACGATGTCGCTGCTGGGCCTGTCGCTGGCCATTGGCATCCTGATAGACGATGCCATCGTGGTCCGCGAGAACATCGTGCGCCACCTGGAGATGGGCAAAGACCACCTCACCGCCGCCCGGGAGGGGACCGACGAGATCGGCCTGGCGGTGGCGGCCACCACCTTCTCGATCGTGTCGGTGTTCGTCCCGGTCGGGTTCATCTACGGCATCGCCGGGCAGTGGTTCAAGCCCTTCGCGCTCACCATCGCCTGCTCGGTGCTGGTGTCGCTCTTCGTCTCCTTCTCGCTGGACCCGATGCTGTCGGCCTACTGGACCGATCCGCACGTTCCCGAGGAGCGGAAGGCGTGGATCACCAAGGTGCTCGACCGCTTCAACCACTGGTTCAACCGGCAGGCCCAGAACTACCGGCGGGTAATCGCGTGGGCGCTGGATCATCGGCTGGCCATGGTGTCGCTCGCGGTCGGCAGCCTGATCGCCGCGTTTGCCCTGCCGGCCAAGGGGCTCCTCGGGATGGCGGTGGTGCTGCTGGGCGTGGCCGTCGTGGTTGCCGGCCTGGTGCTCGGCGGTCTGCGCTGGCCGGTGCGGCTGGTGGTCGCCGCGGTGGGGGTGGCGCTCGCCGTGGTGCTGCTGCCGATCGTGCCCGAATGGGGCAAAGTCGGCAGCAGCTTCTTCGGCACCGACGACCTCAGCGAGATGAACATCTCGATCGAAACCCCGCCGGGGTCCAACCTCCAATACACCCGCCTCAAGGCGGAGGAGGCGGCGCGCATCGCCGCCCGCCATCCGGAAGTGACCTATACCTTCATCACCATCGGTGGTCCCTCGGGCGTGGTGGACGAGGGGAACATCTACGTGCGCCTGGTGCCCAGAAACGAGCGGGACCTGGGCGCCGAAGCGCTGAGCTCGGTGCTGCGGCGCGAAGTGGCGGGCATCGGCGGCGCCACCGCCAGCGTGTACACCAGCGACTTCCAGGGTGAGCAGAAACAGATCCAGATCCAGCTGCGCAGTCAGATGCCGGACGATCTCAACACCGCGGCGGAGATGATCCTGGCCGAGGCGAAGCAGGTGCCGGGAGCCGTGGATGTGGCGCTCTCGACCAAGGGGGAAAAGCCGGAGCTGGACGTTCAGCTCGACCGGGGCCTCGCGGGCTCGCTGGGGATCACCGTGGGTCAGGTGGCGCTCTCGCTGCGGCCCGCCTTTGCCGGCATTGACGCCGGCGACTGGGTGGACCCCAGCGGCGAGACCCGCGACGTGTACGTGCGGCTCGCTCCCGAGGCGCGCTCGCGGGTGGCGGACCTGGAGCAGTTGCCGCTGGTGATTCCGGGGCCGTCGGCCGCGCCCAGCACCCTGCCGCTGGGACAGATCGCCAGGATCCGGCGTTCGACCGGGCCCGCCGTCATCAATCACCTGGACGGAGAGCGGGTGGTGACGGTGGGCGCCAACACCTTCGGCCGCTCGCTCGGCGAGGTGCTGGGCGATCTCAACGCCCGCATAGACGCGCTGCAGCTGCCGCCGGGAGTGCGGGTGTCGCAGGGCGGCGAGGCCGACGACCAGGCCGAGGTGTTCGGGCAGATCTTCACCGCGCTGGGCATTGCCGTGCTGCTGATGTACCTGATCCTGGTGGTGCAGTTCGGCTCCTTCCTCGACCCGCTGGCCATCCTGATCTCGCTGCCGCTCTCGTTGATCGGCGTGATGCTGGCGCTGGCCGTGACCAACAACACCATCAACATCATGAGCCTGATCGGCGTGATCCTGCTCGCCGGGATCGTGGCCAAGAATGCGATCCTGCTCATAGACTTCGCCAAATGGGCGCGGGAGAAGGACGGGATGGAGCTGCGCGAAGCGTTGATCGAGGCGGGCGCCATTCGCCTGCGCCCGATTCTGATGACCACCTTCGCCCTCATCGCGGGCATGGTGCCGGTGGCACTCGGCCGCGGGGAAGGGGCCCAGTTCCGCGCCCCGCTGGGCATCGCGGTGATCGGCGGGGTCATCACCTCGACCTTTCTTACCTTGCTGGTGATTCCGACCATCTACGAGATCCTCGACGGAGCGCGCTCGTGGGTCGGCGCGCGATTCCGGCGCAGCGCGCCGCGGGTGCAACGGGAAGCGGTGGTGGTGGAATAATTGGGTCGAAGGTCGAAGGTCCTGCAGCGCCGAGCCTCCGCTCCCGCGGACCCAAGACCTTCGACTTTCGACTTTCCACTTCCACCCCAAATCCCGTTGCCGCGCCCCACCCGCCCGGTATAGCTTCCGCGCCACGTCCCGCGTCATCCGTTACACTCCCCGCCATTCCCTGGGCCTATGCCGTTCGAGACAGCCGTCGTGCGCGCCGCCCTGGTCGGGCACGAGACTCCGCTGCTCGCCGTGGTCCTCGCGCGCGCGCCGCTTCCCCCCTCGCTCGGTGCGCTGGACCAGGCGGCGGGTGGGGCGCTCAGCCGACTCTACAGCGCGGGCGATTTCAGCGGCAAGCGGGACGAGACCGCGTTGCTCTATCCCACCGGAGCCGCCGCCCGGCTGCTGTTGGTGGGATTGGGCAAGCCGGAGGAGATCTCCCGAACCAGCATCCGCCGCGCCGCCGCCATCGCGGCCAAGCGCGCCCGCACCCTCGGCGTGCCTCGCGCCACGCTCTACCTGCCGCCGGAAGCCCGCGCCGGTCTGACCCCGGCGGACGCGGCGCAGCTGGCGGCCGAGGGGCTGGCCCAGGGCGCCTGGCAGTTTTCCGAGATGAAGCGCCCCTCCGACGACAAGCGGCCGCAGCTGGAGCGCGTCGAGCTACTGGCGGCGGAAGACGGCGACGAGATCACCGCCGGCCACCGCATCGGCGCGGCGTTGGGCGCCGGGCAGACGGTGGCGCGCGACATCCAGGTGCTGCCGGGCAACGTCTGCACCCCGAGCTACGTGGCGAGTGTCGCGGAGGAGCTGGCCCGGCGCCACGGCTTCGAGATCACCGTGCTGGATCGGGCGGCCATCACCGAGGACCGCATGGGCGCCCTGCTGGCGGTGGCACAGGGCAGCGCGGAGGAGCCGCGCTTCATCGCGCTGGAGTACCAGGGCGCGCCGGGCGCTCCCATCGTACTGGTGGGGAAGGGCGTCACCTTCGACACCGGCGGGATCTCGATCAAGCCGGCGCAGAACATGGAGGACATGAAGTACGACATGTCCGGCGCCGCCGCGGTGCTCGGCACCTTCGAGGTGCTGGGCCGCCTCAAGCCCAAGGTGCACGTGGTCGGCCTCATTCCCAGCACCGAGAACATGCCGTCGGGCACCGCGGTCAAGCCCGGCGACGTGATCACCAGCCATCTCGGCAAGACCATCGAGGTCATCAACACCGACGCCGAGGGCCGTCTCATCCTCTGCGACGCGCTCTCCTATGCCCGGCGCTACCGCCCCGCGTGCGTGCTCGACATCGCCACCCTCACGGGGGCCATCGTCGTGGCCCTGGGGCATTCGGCGAGCGGCGTGATGGGCACCGACGACGAGCTGGTGGAGGAAGTGCGCGGGGCCGGTGAGCGCGCCGGTGAGCGGGTCTGGCCGCTGCCGCTCTGGGATGAGTATCGCGACTTGATGAAGTCGGATATCGCCGATGTCAAGAACGCGGGCGGCCGGCCGGCCGGCAGCATCTCCGCCGGCTGGTTTCTGCGGGAGTTCGTGGAGGGCTTTCCCTGGGCCCACCTCGACATCGCCGGCACCGCGTACACCGACCGCGACGACCCCACCCGCGTCAAGGGCCCCACCGGCGTCGGAGTGCGGCTGTTCAGCGAGTTCGTGCTGGGCAGGCAGCGGTGAAGCCAGTGGTCGGGGACGGAAGCGGCATGAACGGTGAACAGTGAGCGGCGAACGGCGGCGGGTCTTCACCGGTTGGGCTCGTCGCATCGCGGGAGGGGTCGCCCTTCTGTTCCCGCTCGCCGCCGCGCTTCCGGCACAAGTCCTGGATGACACCCTGCTCGCCGATTCGCTGCCGGAAGACACGGTGGACTACACCGCGCGCTTCCTCGAGGCCCAGCAACAGGCCAGCGAGCGCGTGCCCCTGCTTCCGCTCGCGGGACCCGATGGGCCGGCGCCCGCGCTCACCCGCATCGTCTTTACCCGCGACTCGATCGAGTGGTCCAGCGCGGCCACCGTCGGCGACCTGCTCACCCAGGTGCCCGGGGTGTTTCTCTGGCGCGGCGGGTTCATCGGACGGCCGGAACCGGTCAACTACCAGGGACGCGGCGCCACCTCGGTCGAGTACTACCTCGACGGGCTGCCCTACGTGGCGGCCGGGGTGGACAGCGTGGCAGTGGATCCCGCTCTCTTCTCGCTCAGCTTTCTCGACCGGATGGAGGTGGAGCGGCGCCCGGGACAGTTGCGAGTGGAGCTGTTCACCCGGCGCAACGACCGTCGCGCTCCCCGCTCGCGCATCGCCATCGCCAGGGGCGACGGTGACTTCGCCCGCTACGAGGCGGAGCTGGAGCGCCGCTTCCCGTCGGGGCTCGGCTTCTCCATCGCGGGGGAGTACCTCAACTCTCCCACCGCCAGCGGCTCCAGCAGCAGCTACTCCAACACTCAGATCCTGCTGCAGGGCGGTTACATCCCCTCGCCCACCTTCGGGGTGCAGTATCAGATTCTGCGCTCGAAGCCGGAGCGCGATCCCTTCGTCCTCGCCTTTCCGCTGCCCAATGACACCATCGCGCTCGGATTCGACGCCACCCGCACCGACGCGCAGCTTCGGCTGTCGCTCCGGCGGCGGGGGGACGGACTGGGTCCGTCAGTGGACCTGATCTACGGGCGGACCGGGTGGGACGGCGAAGGCATTGACCAGCAGATCAACCAGTTGGGCGCTTACGCCGGGTTCCGCACACCCACCCTGGCGTTCGGCGCCTCGGGATTCTATCGCACAAGGTGGACGCCTCTCGACCTGAGGGGCACGGCCGGCTGGTCACCGTTGGCCCAGTTCACCGCCAGCGCCGAGGTGGTGCATCAGGGTCACGGCGGCGGGCGCTCCAGCGACTATCTCTCGGTGGCCGCGGGGGTGCAGCCGATAGGCCGGCTGTCGCTCACCGGCAGCGCGCGGGTAGGCAACCAGGTCGCGGCGCCCGCGATCATCGCGGACACGGCCCAGCCGCTGCGCGACTTCCAGGCGACGCTGGGTTGGGAGGGGGAGCGCGTCGGGGCGCGAGTGGGGTGGGCGCGGACGGCGGCGTTCAGTCCGTTCGGTTACGCCGAGTTCCCGACGGTCCCGGCCCTGGGCTCCTCGGCCGGCACCGATTGGGTGACGCTCGGCGTGAGGCTCGCTCCCCTGCGGTGGCTGACACTGGAGAGCTGGTTCAGCGATCCGCGGCAGGGCCCGGTCGAGGGACTCCCGCCGACCCACTCTCTCACCGCGGTCACCCTCCGCTCCAAGTTCCTGCGCCAGTTTCCCAGCGGGATCTTCGACCTCAAGCTCCGTCTGAGCATGGAGACCTGGGGCAGCGGGACGATCGGCCGCGATGCGGCAGGTACTCCCATCCCGCTCCGCGGGGCCACGTTCCTGCGGAGCCTGATCCAGCTGCAGCTGCAGAGCTTCACGATTTACTGGGACCGGGGGAACCTGACCTCGACCGAGTCAACCTACGTGCCGGGGTTTCCGATCCCGGCGTACGGGACGTCCTTCGGGGTGCGGTGGGAGTTCTTAAACTAGGTGAGGTGGTGGCTTATAAGGTGTTGCGTGACTATAGCTTATTGTCATGTCATCCCGAGCGCAGCGAGGGATCTTGCTCGGG
>JACCQZ010000050.1 GCA_013813875.1 Gemmatimonadales bacterium
GCATACGGTCGCTTATATCGGGGATCGCGTCGCGGATCACGGTAAACCGGCTCGCGCCGGCCAACATCTCGCGCAGGATCGCGCCCGACCACCGCCGGCCGATGAGCTCGATGGCTCGGTGGAAGTCGGGGCAGAAGTTGCAGTTATAGGACATTGCTTGAGAATAGTTAGCCGCTCACTAAGGGGCAATGCGGAAGCGGGCCTTGACCTGTCGGCATATGTTTCGTAACATGGTTACCCAAAGTAAGACGATCGCGAGTATGATGGGGCTGGGATCACGCCTATAGACGGGAGTTCGTTTTGTGGGGAAGAGTCAGATAGTTGTCAAACCGTGTTACAAACCAGCCTGCCTGGGACAGTTGGCCGGGAAAGCGTTCTCCGCAGGACGAAAACGAGTGACTATGGCGCGCCCGGGAGGTCGCCACCTATGAGTCGAGATCTGAAGAGTCGTCGTGGTTGGGTCGCAGCCTCTCTGCTGCTGGCAACGGTCCTCGGCCTCGGCGGCGGTCTGGCGGCGTGGAAGTTCGCGGCCATACGGGGTGCCGCTGCCGCCTCCGCCAGCCAACCCGAGCCCACCGAATCGGTCACCGCGTCAGTTGCGAGGGCGCGCGAGCACCGGCGGAGCGCGACGTCCATCGGGACAGTGCTCGCCCTGCGCTCGGTCACCCTGCGCAACGAGGTGGCGGGCACCGTCCGCCGGGTGATGCTCCGACCGGGACAGATCGTGGAGGCGGGCACGGTGCTGGTCGGCTTCGATGTATCGGTCGAAGCGGCCGAGCTGGCGGCACTGAAGGCGGAAGCCGCCCTTGCGGAGACGAGGCTCGACCGGCTGGAGCGGCTGAGGCAGCAGCGCGCGGCCTCGCAGGAGGAGGCAGATCAGGCGCGAGCCGAGCGCGATGTTGCTCTGGCCCAGATCACCCGCACCCGCGCGGTCATCGCCCGGAAGGTCATCCGAGCGCCCTTTCGCGCCCGGGTGGGAATCGCGGACGTGCACCCCGGTCAATACCTCAACGAAGGCACCCAGCTCACCACCCTCCAGGGCGTTGCCGATGCCGCCCATGTGGACTTCGCGGTGGCTCAGCGGGTTGCCGCCGCCCTGCGCGAGGGCGACAGCGTGGGGGTTGTGACCGGCAACGACTCCTTGCCGACGCCGGCGCGAATCGTCGCCATTGACGTTCGGGTGGACTCCACCACGCGCAACGCGCTGGTGCGCGCCCGCCTGGTGGGCGGCCCCGACGCCCCATCCCCCGGCGCCTCGGTGCGGGTGGTGGTTCCGGTTGGTGAGCCGAGCAGCGCCGTCGTCGTGCCGGCCAGCGCACTCCGCAAAGGGCCGGGTGGGGACCATGTCTTCGTCATCGAGGCCGAAAAGGACGGCCGCACCCGGGCGCACCTGCGGCAGGTCCAGAGCGGCCCGGTGCTCGGCGATGAGGTGATGATTCTCGCGGGGCTCTCCGCCGGCGAGCGGGTGGCCACCTCGGGGTCGTTCAAGTTGCGCGAAGCGGTGCTGGTGGCCGTCGCGGGCGACACGGTGGCCGACGCCAACGGGGGCAGGTGACCTATGCGTTCATTCACCGATGTCTTCATCCGGCACCCGGTGCTCGCCGTGGTGGTCAATCTGGTGATCGTCCTGGTCGGCTGGCGGGCGCTCACGGCCCTGCCGGTGCAGCAGTATCCCCAGATCGAGAGCTCGTCGGTGTTGATCACGACGGTCTACTACGGCGCCGGCGCGGAGACCGTCCGTGGCTTCCTGACCACGCCGATCGAGCGGGCGGTATCGGCCATCGGCGGCGTGGACTATGTCGAGTCAACCAGCCGCGCCGGCGTCAGCACCGTCACCGTGCGACTCAAGCTCAACCACAGCAGCACGGCGGCGCTGGCCGAGGTCACCGCCCGGCTACAGCAGGTCCGCTCCGAGCTGCCGGCGGAAGCCGAGCCGCCGGTGGTCGAGGTGCAACGGGCCGACCGGCCGTACGCGACGTTCTATCTCAGCTTCACCTCCACCGAGCGCAGCGTGCCCGCCATCACCGACTGGCTGCTGCGCACCGTGCAGCCGCAGCTCGCCACGCTCGAGGGCGTCCAGCGGGTAACCAACAACGAGGGCGGCCGGCCGATTGCGATGCGGGTGTGGATTGACCCCGACCGACTGGCCGCGCTCAATCTCTCGCCCGGCGACGTGCAGGCCGCTCTCCAGCGCAACAACTATCTCGCCGCCGTGGGCCAGACCAAAGGCAACCAGGTGCAGGTCAACCTGCTGGCGAACACCGACCTGCGCTCGGTAGAGGAGTTCGCGGACCTGATCGTGGCCGACCGCGGCGGGGCGATCGTGCGCCTGAGCGATGTGGCACGGGTCGAGCTGGGCGCCGAGGAGGCGGAGCTGGTCGCCAAGTACAACGATAAGGAGAGCGTCTATCTGGGAGTGTGGCCGCTGGTCGGCACCAACGAGATCAATGTGGCGCACCGGCTCCGCGAAGAGATGGAACGCCTCCGGCCGACGCTGCCCAAGGATATAGACATGCGCCTGGTGTATGACGGGACCATGTTCATGCGGGATGCGCTCAAGGAAATCACCAAGACGTTGATCGAGACGATGCTGATCGTCGGCTTCGCGGTGTTCCTCTTCATGGGCTCGCTGCGCACCGCGATCGTGCCGCTGGTAGCCATGCCGGTCTCGCTGCTGGGGGCGGCGACCGTGATGTATGCCTTCGGCTTCAGCCTGAACCTGCTGACCATCCTCGCGATCGTGTTGTCGGTCGGCCTGGTGGTGGATGACGCCATCGTCGTAGTGGAGAACGTCGAGCGCCACGTCCAACTCGGCAAGTCGCGAATCGAAGCGGCATTGGTCGGCGCGCGCGAGCTGGTGGGCCCGATCATCGCGATGACGATCACGCTCGCCGCGGTGTACACGCCGATCGGCTTTCAGGGCGGCCTGACCGGCTCGCTGTTTCTCGAGTTCGCCATCACGCTCGCCGCGGCGGTCGTCGTGTCGGGCATCGTGGCGGTCACCCTCTCGCCGGTCATGAGCTCGCGCCTGGTGCATGCCCATGGGAAGGAAGGACAGCTTACCGCCCTCGTCAATCGCGGCTTCGATGCCGTGCGCCGCCGGTACGAGACGCTGCTGGAGGCTGCGCTCGGGATGCGCTGGGCGATCGTCGCGGCGTCACTCCTGGTCATGGCCGCCGCATGGCCCCTGTACACCTTTTCCCGGCGCGAGCTCGCGCCGGTGGAGGACCAGAGTCACATCAGCCTCTTCTTCGAGGCGCCGCCCGACGCGTCGCTCGCGGCCAACAACCGCGCCTCCCTGGAGGTGGTCCGCGCAATCACGGCGTTCCCTGAAACCGAATTCATGTGGTCGCTGACCGCGGCGTGGGGCGGTTTCGGCGGCCTGGTCGCCAAGGACTGGCGCGAGCGGGAGCGCTCGACCGAGGAGATGTATGGCGAGGTCTTCGGCGCGGTATCGCAGGTGCCCGGCCTCCGGGTGTTCCCGCGCCTGGATCCTCCGCTCCCCACTCCGGGACAGTATGACGTCGAGCTGGTGCTCCAGAGCGACGTGCCGCCCGAGCAGATGCTGGAGACCGTCGGGGCCGTGGTGGCGGCCGGGTGGCAGAGCGGCAAGTTCCTGTACGTAGACACCGACCTCAAGATTGACCTGCCCGAGGCACGGGTGGTGATAGACCGGGAGCAGGTCGCCGATCTCGGGCTCGACCTGGCCGGCGTCGGCCAGGAGCTGGGCACGCTGCTCGGCGGCGCCTACGTAAACCGGTTCAACTTTTTCGACCGCAGCTACAAGGTCATTCCCCAGATCGGCGAGGCGGACCGGGCGACCGTCGGTCCCCTGCTCGACCTCAAGATCAAGACGCCGGAAGGTCGGCTGGTGCCGGTCTCGACGTTCACTCGCATCGAGTCGAGCACCGCGCCGCGGACGCTGAACCGGTTCCAACAGCGAAACGCGGTGCGAATCTTCGGCGGCGTCAACCCGGGCGTCACCAAGGAGGAGGGGCTCCGGGTTCTGGAATCCGCCGCCGCCGCCGCGAGCGCCCCGGGCGTCATCCTCGATCACGCCGGAGAGTCGCGGCAGATCCGCCGCGAGGGTGGGGCGCTTACCGTGACCCTGGGATTCGCGGTGGTGCTCATCTACCTGGTGCTCGCGGCCCAGTTCAGGAGCTTCCGTGACCCGTTGATCGTGCTGCTGGGATCGGTGCCGCTGGCCATCTCGGGCGCGCTGGTGTTCAGCTTCCTCGACCTCACCACGATCAACATCTACTCGCAGGTCGGTCTGATCACACTGGTGGGACTGATCGCGAAGAACGGTATCCTGATCGTGCAGTTCGCCAATACGCTGCAGGAGCGCGGCGCCGAGAAGCTGGCGGCGCTGCGTGAGGCTTCGCTGACCCGGCTACGGCCGGTGCTGATGACCTCGGCGGCGACGGTATTGGGGCACTTCCCACTGGTGCTGGTGTCGGGTCCGGGCTCCGAGGCTCGCAACAGCATCGGGACGGTGCTGGTCACGGGCATGATCGTCGGCACGGTGTTCACCCTGTTCGTGGTACCGGTGTTCTACTCCCTCATCGCCGCCGAGCATCGGCCGGCGGCGGCGACGGAAGAGATCGGCGGGAGTTCGGAGGGAGTGCCCGCGCTGGCTGGGGCGTAGCGCCGCCGCCCGTCGTCACCCTGAGCGGAGCGAAGGGGCATACCTCAGGTCATGGCCGCTTCGCTCCGCTCAGCGTGACAATTCAGCGTCCCAGCATATCCGCACCACCCGCGCGGCTAAGCATTCACCGCCGGCGGCCAGATCTTGTAAAGCACCGGAGTCACCACCCGCGCCAGAACGGTAGACGAAACCAGTCCCCCGATGATGACCCACGCGAGAGGCGCATAAAGCGCCTGGCCCTGGACCCAGGCCAGCCCGGAGCAGCTTAATGACGTCAGCATTCGGTCAAGGTGGGGGCACCGCCGCGCTCACGGTCCGGACTGGTTCTCCACAGAACCGGCCTGGGATCCAACACGTTCATAGGGGTAAGCTCTGTTGGTGACGATCTCGCTCTCGGACGCTCTCGGCACGGATCGATGATACCCTTCCTCTGGCTGGTTTTTCCCCTCCAGACGGGCGAGCCGCTGGCCATTCTCGCCCTCACCGACGCGCCGCTGGGTGCGGGCCTTCCGCCGGGGTGGATGGTCCGCGCCGTCCGCGGGCAGGTCGCCCCCGAGACCGAAATCCGGAACGATGGGGACGGTCCGGTGATCCGGATCAGCGGGGCGGAGCGCGCCGCCTGGTTCTTTCGCGAGTTTGCCTCACCGATCGCCGAAACGCCGGGGAGGGTGCGGTGGTCCTGGCGAGTGCTCGAGGCGCCTGACGGGGCCGATCTTCGAGAGCAGGGCGCCGATGATTCGCCGGTGAGGGTATATGTGGTCTTCGGAAAGCCCGGGAGAATCTTCGGCGGATCCGGGCGAATAATCTTCTACACCTACGGCAACGGCGAACCGTCCGGGTACGCCCGTGCGAGCTACCAGTCGGGCAAGCTGTACGTGATGCGGGTGGATGGGGCGACGGAAGAGGGACGCTGGCACGACCACGGCGCCGATCCCTTCGCCGACTACCGGCGGATCTGGCGCCGGGATCCTCCCGCGATTACCGCCATCGGCGTCATGCAGGACACCGACCAGACCGGGGCTAAGGCCGTGGCAGAACTGCGGCGTCTCGAATGGGTTACACCGTGATTCCCTCAATCCCTCACCGGAGCCGCACCCCTATGCGTCATCTGTTTCCGGGCGCCCTCCTCGCCTCCACCCTTCTGATAGGGGGTTGCGGGAGCGCGACACCGCCCACCGCTCCGGATGCAATGCCGGTGGACCCGGGCGCTCCGCCTCCAACAGGCGCGGGCTCCTTCGGTACATTCGCCGGGGTTGGCCACCGGGCGAGCGGCACGGTGCGCTTCAGCGCTGAGGGTGGCGTGGGCCGGCTGGAGTTCTCCAGTGACTTTACCGTCGAGGCGGTGCCGGGGCCTTTCGTCTATCTGAACACCACCGACAATGCCAACACCGGGCAGCCGCTTCGGGTTGCCGCGCTCAGGAACAATCAGGGAAGTCAGAGCTACAGCTTCCAGTTGCCGGCGGGCGTGAGCTACACATGGGTGTTGATCTGGTGCGACCCTTTCAATGTACCGGTGGCGGAAGCGCCCATCACGGGTAGCCCTCCGTCATCGCTCTTGCGGGAAGACCCGCAGGACGGGATATAAGGCGTCGTAGGCGAGCGCCAGCTGCATCTGGTCTAGCCGATGCAGATCGTATCTCGACTGTGGCTGCAGAAACACCGCGAGCGCTCTGCCTCCTTCACCAGCTACGGGCAAGAGGACGTGGCCGGTCAGCGAGGCCGTGTCCACTACCACCAGATGGGGTAACGCGTTGCCGGTCTGGAAGCAGGCGACGGGCTCGGGCGAGGCTATGTCGCCGCGAAGCAGGCGTAGCGTGGCGCTACACGCGGGTACCGGCGGCGGCGATGGGGACGGCGCTCCCTCTGCTCGCTGCAGGCCGCCCTTGAGCGCCGGTCGCCGCGAGGAGATCACACGGCCTGACGCTCGCTCCGGGAGCACCATCCCCATCGCCGCCGCCCGAGCATGGTCCGAGTTGTCACCCTGAGCAGAGCGAAGGGGGGCATACCTCAGGGCATTTCCGCTTCGCTCCGTTCAGCGTGCCAACGCGGGGTGCACGGACGCTCCCGAATATTCGTCGCCCCAGCGCACAGCACCAGAGCCAGCCGACTCCGCATCCGCTACGCCGAACGCCGCGCCAGCTCGAGCTCCTGCTCCGAGTCCCTCAAGCCGAGATACGCTTCCCGCGTGGCCGCCACCCTGGCCCCGGCCTCGGCGCCCCTCGGCGCCACCTTCCGGAAGAGCGGCAGGTAATCCTCCCACCGCACCAGAATCGTCCGCGCCCGCGGACTCGCCGTCTTCTCCTCGTGTTCCCGCACCAGCCGCCGAAGCAGCTCGACATCCTGCTCGGCGAGGTCGCTGAGCTCCACCATTTCGCCGTTCACCCGGCTTTCCAACGTGCCCGCCTCGTCCATGACGTACGCCACCCCGTTGGACATCCCGGCGCCGAAGTTTCGCCCGGCGCGGCCGAGCACGACCACGATTCCGGCCGTCATGTACTCGCAGCAGTGATTGCCCGCGCCCTCGATGACGGCCACAGCTCCGGAGTTGCGCACCGCGAAGCGGTCCCCCGCCTGACCCGCCGCGAACAACTTGCCCGCGGTAGCGCCGTAGAGCAGGGTGTTGCCCACGATAAGATGCTGGTGCGACAGGTCGGCGTACGCCGCCCGTCGGTAGGGGCGGATGACCAGCTCCCCTCCGCTCAGCCCCTTGCCGACGTAGTCGTTGGCCTCGCCTTCGAGTTCGAGATGCATGCCGCGGCAGGTGAACGCGCCGAAGCTCTGTCCGGCGGCACCGGTAAAGCGGAGCCGCACCGAGCCGGCGGGAAGCCCGGCGTCGCCGGTGCGCTCGACGATGGCGCCGGCGACTCTCGCGCCCACTGTCAGGTGATGGTTGTGGATCGGATAGCTACCGGAGAATGGGAGTCCGCTCTCCAGATAGGGCTGCAGCTCCTCCAGGATCTCGCCGTCGAGCGAGACCAGTCCGGTCCGGTCGTTACGTATCACGGTTCGCCGGAGGGCGCCGGCGGGCCGTCGCGGCCTCCCATCGTGGCCGGTGGGGGCGAGCAGCAGCGAGAGATCGAGCATCTGGGCCCGGGGAACTTCGGGCCGCTCCACCCGCTCGAGCAGATCGTTGCGGCCGATGATCTCGTCCAGGCTCCGGTATCCCGACTCCGCCAGGATCTCCCGCACCTCCTCCGCCACGTGGGTGAAGTAGGCGATGACCTGCTCCGGCGTTCCCTTGAACTTGGCGCGCAGGTCGGCGCGCTGGGTGGCGATGCCGGTAGGGCAGGTGTTGGCATGGCACTGCCGGGCCATGGCGCAGCCCATCGCCACCAGCGGCGCGGTACCGAACCCGAAACTCTCGGCGCCGAGCAACGCGGCGATGACCACGTCGCGCCCGGTCTTGAACCCGCCGTCGGTGCGCACCTCGATCCGGTGGCGGAGGCCGTTTCGCACCAGCGCCGCCTGGGTTTCCGCCAGACCCAGCTCCCAGGGGGAGCCGGCGTGCTTGATCGAGGAGAGAGGTGAGGCGCCCGTTCCCCCGTTGTGCCCGGCGATGAGCACGTAGTCGGCGTATGCCTTGGCCACTCCGGCCGCCACCGTCCCGACGCCCACCTCGGACACCAACTTCACTCCCACCCGGGCGCGGGGATTGACGGTCTTGAGATCCTGGATGAGCTGCGCCAGGTCCTCGATCGAGTAGATGTCGTGGTGCGGCGGCGGCGAGATCAGTTGGATGCCGGTCACGGCGTGGCGCAGCCGGGCAATAAGGTCGGTGACTTTGTGCGCCGGGAGCTGTCCGCCTTCGCCGGGCTTGGCGCCTTGCACGATCTTGATCTCCAGCTCCTCCGCCCGGATCAGGTACTCGGTGGTGACTCCGAAGCGGGCCGACGCCACCTGCTTGATCCGGTTGTCCGCCCGATCGCCGTTGAGATGGGGATGGTAGTTGAACGGGTCCTCACCCCCCTCGCCGGAGTTGGAGCGGGCGCCCATCCGGTTCATGGCGATCGAGAGCGTCGCATGCGCCTCGGGGGAGAGCGCCCCGAGCGACATCGCGGAGGACACGAAGCGCCTGCGGATGGTGTCCACCGACTCGACCTCGGCCAGAGGGATCGCCTCTCCCGGTCGGACGGCCAGGAGGTCGCGGGGACCGGCCGGACGCCGCGAGCGGTGCGTCAGGAGAAATCCTCCGTAGGCGTCCCGTCCCTCCGCCTTGACCGCCTGCTGCAGCGCCACCACGATCGGCGGCGCCCACCCGTGATCCTCTCCCTCTTTCCGAAAGCGTACCCGGCCGTGGTCCGGCAGCGTCGAAGCTGCGCTGCCGGGTTGGTATGCCGCCCGATGGCGAACGAGCACATCTTCGGCGATCTCCTCGAATCCGATCCCACCGATCGGCGAGGCGGTGCCGGCAAAGCAGGTGGCGATCACCTCGTGCCCCAGCCCCAGCACCTCGAAAATCTGCCCCCCACAGTACGACGACAGCGTCGAGATGCCCATCTTGGAGAGAATCTTGAGCAGCCCCTTCTCGGCGGCGCCGCGGTACAGGATGCGGGCTGAATCGGGCGACGGGCGCGGCCCCTCGTCGAGCTTCTGCTCCCGCCGTGAAGGCTCGCGGCTCCCGCCGAAGATTCCCTCTATCCCCGCCAGCGCGAGCCAGGGGTGCACCGCCTCGGCGCCGTAGCCGATGAGAGTGGCGAAGTGATGGATGTCGAAGGCGTCACCGGCTTCGGCCACGAGACCGACGCGCGCCCGGAGGCCGGTGTGCACCAGGTGCTGGCGCACGGCGCCGATGGCGAGGAGCATGGGGATGGGCGCGTGCCCGGCGTCCGCCGCCCGGTCGCTGACGATCAGAATCGTGGCTCCCCGGCGCGCCGCCCGCTCGGCGGCCCTCCGGAGCGCGGTGAGCGCCGGCCGCAGACCGTCCACCCCCCGCGAGGAGTCCCACACCGCATCGAGGGTGACGGTCGAGAAGCCGGCCACGTTGCGAAGCGCCGCCATCTCGTCGGCCAGCAGCACCGGATGCTCCAGCCGGAGCATTCGGGCATAGGAAGGGCGCTCCAGCAGCGGGGAGCCGCGGCGGCCGAGGTGCATCCGCAGCGACATGACCATGGCCTCGCGCAGCGGGTCAATCGGAGGATTGGTCACCTGCGCGAACCGCTGCCTGAAGTAAGCGTAGACGCTCTGCGGCACCGCCGAAAGCGGCGGAATGGGGGTGTCGTCACCCATGCTCCAGACCGGGTCGCCGCCGCTGGTGCCCATCGGCTCGAGTACCAGGCGGAGATCCTCGAAGCCGTAACCGAAGCCGCGCTGGCGCCGGAGCAGCTCCTCGCCATGTTCGGTGGGAGGCACGCGGGCAGGATCGGGTACCAGAGTCGCCATGTAGCGCGCGACCCAACGGGCATAGGGCCGGCGCTCGGCCACCCGCGCCTTGGCCTCCACGTTTCGGATGACTTCCCCGCGCTCGGTATCCACCACCAGCACCTCGCCCGGGCCCACCTTGCCGCACTCCACCACCTCGCGCGGATCGAGGTCCACCAGACCCACCTCGGATCCGGCGACCACCAGTCCGTCGCGCCGGATCTTGTAGCGGCAGGGGCGCAGGCCGTTGCGGTCCACCGCGGCACACGCCACGACGCCGTCGGTAAAGGCGAGCGCCGCGGGCCCGTCCCACGGCTCCAGCACGCACTGATGGTATTCGTAGAAGGCCTTTACGCCGGGCTCCAGGTCGGGGTACTTCTCCCACGCCTGGGGCACCATCATCATCGAGGCGTGTACCGGATCGCGACCGGAGCGCACCAGCAGCTCCATGGCGTTGTCGAAGCTGGCCGAATCGCTCCCGCCGCTCCAGATGACCTCGCGAAGGCGCTCGATGCCTTTGCCCCACACCGGCGAGGCCAGCATCGGCTGGCGCATCGTCATCGCGTTTCGGTTGCCCCACAGCGTGTTGATCTCGCCGTTGTGGGCGATGAGCCGGAAGGGTTGAGCCAGCGGCCAACTCGGCAGGGTGTTGGTCGAGTAGCGTTGGTGGAACACCGCCACCGCGCTCTCGTACTCGGGGTAGCGGAAATCGGTGTAGAAGGAGGGAAGCTGGGTCCCGGTGAGCAGCGCCTTGTACACCAGGCTGCGGCAGGAGAGAGAGCAGACGTAGAAGTCCGCCAGCTCCTGCTCCCCGGCCCGCCGCTCCATCTCGCGCCGGGCGAGATACAGCGCCCGCTCCCACGCCTCGGAATCCGCTGCCGACGCGGGGCGTCCCACCAGCACCTGGCGGATGATCGGGCAGGAGCCGCGCGCGGTTGGACCCAGCGCCGCGGGATTGGTGGGCACGTCGCGCCAGCCGAGAAATGGAATGCCGTCCCCGGCGAGCACCTGCTCGACCAGGGCCACCGCCGCGGCCAACGCGTCGGGCCGCGGTGGAAGAAAGAACGCCCCGACACCGAAAGGCAGACCCGGTTGCAGGTGAAGACCGAGGCGGTAAGCGTCGCGATAGAAGAGACGGTCGGGGATCTGAGTCAGGAGGCCTGCGCCGTCACCGGAATTGTCGGTGGAAGCCGCTCCCCGGTGGGCCACTCGCGCCACCGCGTCGAGCGCCATCGCCACCACTTCGTGCGAGCGCACCCCCGATGCCCGGGCGACGAAGCCGACGCCACAGGCGTCTCGCTCCGCTGCGGCATCGAGATGGGCCGCAGCTGCAGCGGCGGCGTGTCGGGGGTCCGCGGCCATGGGGCCTCCTGCATGGTGGGGCAATAAAAAAGGGCCCGCTCCACAGGGAGCGGGCCGGGCGGTACGCAATCGCGCTCGCTTACCCGGACGCTCCAGTGGAGCGGACGATATTGGTACGAAGGACCGAGGCCGGAAGCGGCGACGCGCGATGCATGGCGTATTATTATGCATCGCGGTGCATCCGTCAAGCGTGAAGTCGGGGTGCCGCGCCGCTCTTGACAGCATTCGCCTCGAAGGGTTAGCCTCTAAACATGCCGCTCAATCTCATTCTCGTCGTCGTCCTTCTCGGACTCCTGCTTGCCGTCCTTACCGGTGAGCGAGAGGTCCGCGGCGTGCCGATTCGAGCGACATGAGACAGTAGCAGCGTCTCCACCGAATGCCCCGGCGCCGCGGACCAGAGAGTCCGCGGCGCTTTTGTCGTTTCCCCAGCCACGAAAGCCATATGGTCACCAGCGACGTGCTGATCTTCGATACCACTCTGCGCGATGGCGAGCAGGCACCGGGCAACAGCCTTTCTCCCGAGGAGAAGCTCCGGCTGGCCCGCCAGCTCGACGCGCTCGGCGTGGACATTCTGGAGGCGGGCTTTCCGGCGGCGTCGGAGGGTGATTATCGCAGCGTCCACGAGATCGCGGCCGAGGTGCGCCGCCCGGTGGTCGCGGCCCTGGCACGCTGCCATGAGCGCGACATCGAGCTGGCCGGGGAGGCGCTGAACGGGGCCGCCAGGAGTCGGCTGCACGTCTTCATCTCCACCTCCGACCTTCACATGCGGGAAAAGCTGCGGCTCACCCGGGACGAGGTGCTCGAGCTGACCCGGCAGTCGGTGCGTCGCGCCCGTCGCTACACCGATGACGTCGAATTCTCGGCGGAGGATGCCAGCCGGACCGACCCTGACTTTCTCTGCCGGGTGGTCGAGGCGGCGGTGGCGGAAGGTGCCGGAACCATCAACCTGCCGGATACCGTGGGGTACGCGATGCCCCACGAGTACGCCGGGATGTTTCGCGACGTGCGTGCCCGGGTCCCAGGGGCGGACCGGGTCATCTTGAGCGCCCACTGCCACGACGACCTGGGACTCGCCGTGGCCAACTCGCTCGCTGCCATCGAAGCCGGCGCCCGGCAGGTGGAGTGCACCGTCAACGGCATCGGCGAGCGGGCCGGCAACGCCGCCTTGGAGGAGATCGTGATGGCGGGCCAGGTGCGCGGCGCGGCGCTGGGATTCCGCTGCAACATCGAGTCGCGGGAGATCTACCGGACCAGCCAACTGCTCTCCTATCTGACGGGAGTCTTTCCCCAGCCCAACAAGGCGGTCGTAGGGAAGAACGCCTTTGCCCACGAGGCCGGGATCCATCAGCACGGCATGCTGCAGAACGGGCTCACCTACGAGATCATCCGCCCCGAGATGGTCGGCATTCCACGCTCCACGCTGGTGCTGGGCAAGCACTCCGGACGGCACGCGCTGGAACGGCGCTTTCGCGAGCTCGGCTACGACCTTTCCGAGGCACAGCTGCTCCGGGTCTACGCCGAGTTCACCTCGCTGGCCGACCGCAAACGGGAGATCCTGGACGAGGATCTGCTGGCGCTGCTGCACGAGAGCTTTCACGACGCCCCGGAGGAGTACCAGCTCACCCACCTGCGCGTGGTGTGCGGCAGCGTCAGCCCCACTGCCGAGGTTCGGATGGCGGGACCGTGGTCGGGGGAGCGGACGGCGCGCGGCACCGGCGACGGGCCGATCGCCGCGGCGTTTACCGCCATCAGCGAGATCCTGGGCCGGCAGCTGGAAGTGCTGAGCCTCTCGCTGCGCTCGCTCACTCCCGGCCGCGACAGCGTCGGCCAGGTATTCCTCCAGGCCAAGATTGACGGCCGCTCGCTCTCCGGCCACGGCGCCTCGACCGACATCGTGGAGGCCAGCGCCCGCGCCCTGGTCCACGCCCTCAACAAGGCGCTCCACGCCGACCGTCTGGAATCGAGCTCGTTGAATGCGGTGTATTTGTGGGGGGTGTGAGGAGGTCGCAGGTCGCAGGTCGCAGGTCGAAGGTCCTGCCCGCGAGCGCCCGCTCCCGCAGGATAGACCTCGCGGGTCGAGACCTGCGACCTGCGACCTGCGACCCCAATCGAGATTACGGAGCGCATAGATGCCCCATCAACTGACCGGCGCCCACATCCTCTGCCGCGCCCTCCTCGAAGAGGGGGTGGACCTGCTTTTCGGGTATCCCGGTGGGGCGATCATGCCGTTCTATCACGCCCTCCCCGAGTATCCGGGGCTGCGGCACGTGCTGGTGCGCCATGAGCAGGCCGCGGCGCATGCCGCCGATGGCTACGCCCGGGCGAGCGGGCGGGCCGGCGTCTGCGTGGCCACCTCCGGACCGGGCGCCACCAACCTCGTCACCGGCCTGGCGACGGCCCACATGGACAGCGTGCCGCTGGTGGCCATCACCGGCCAGGTGCCCCGCGCCATGATGGGGCGGGACGCCTTTCAGGAGACCGACATCATCGGCATCACCCAGCCGATCACCAAGCACAGCCGCCTGGTCGAGGACGCCGGGGAGATCGCGGACGCGGTCCATGAGGCGTTCGCGGTGGCCCAGGAGGGACGGCCCGGCCCGGTGTTGATTGATGTGCCCAAGGATGTGCAGAATCAGCAGGCGGCATGGACCGGCGCCGGCGCGCGTCGGGCCGGCACAGCTACCGCCTCGGCTGGATCACCGCTCACCCAGGCGGCGCTCCTGAGGGAAGCGGCCGCGATGATCGCCGCCGCGGAACGGCCGCTCATCATGGCGGGCCACGGCATCGTGCTGGCCCGGGCCTACGACGAGCTGCGCGCGCTGGCGGAACGGACCGGCATACCGGTCGTCACCACGCTCCTCGGGATCAGCGCCTTTCCCGAGTCGCACCCGCTGCACCTCGGCATGCCCGGCATGCACGGCGAGGTGCACGTGAACCGCGCCATCCAGCAGGCCGACGTCATCATCGGCATCGGGCTGCGGTTCGATGACCGGGTGACCGGCAACCTCGCCGGCTTCGCGCGGGGAGCGAAGGTCATCCACATCGAGCTGGACCCGACCGAGATCGGCAAGAACGTGCCGGTGACGATCGCTCTGGTGGGCGACGCCGGCACGATGCTTCGCGGGCTCCTCGCCGAGGTGCGGCCGCGCGAGTGCGAAAGCTGGCGGGCGGAGATCGCCGGCCAGGTGCGCCCGAGAGTGGAGAGCTTTCGCGGCGGGCTCACGCCCGAGGGAATACTCGGCGCCATTGACGAGGCCACCGGCGGCCGGTGCACCGTCGTCTCCGACGTGGGCCAGCATCAGATGTGGGTGGCCAAGCTCTTCCCCTATCAGCGGCCCAACACCCACATCACGTCCGGGGGGCTTGGCACCATGGGATTCGCGGTGCCGGCCGCCATGGGGGTGGCGATGGCCCGGCCCGGCGAGCCGGTCTGGGCCATCTCGGGCGACGGCGGCTTTCAGATGAACCTGCAGGAGATTGCCACCATGGTGCAGGAGCGCATCCCGGTCAAGATGGCCATCTTCAACAACGGCTATCTGGGGATGGTGCGACAGTGGCAGCAGTTTTTCCACGGCCGCCGCTACTCGGCTACGCCGATCTGGAGTCCGGATTACGTGCGTCTCGCCGAGGCCTACGGCATCGCGGGCCGGCGGGTGGAGTGCGCCGGCGACGTGGAGCAGGCGGTGCGCGAGGCGTTGGGCCGGCCGGGCCCGGCGCTGGTCGAGTTCATGATCGAGCAGGAGCTCAACGTCTTCCCGATGATCCCGCCGGGCGCTTCGCTCTCGGAGCCGATCGAGGCGGAGCCCGCGCCTCTGGTGCCGACATGACGGGGTCCCACGCCGTGACGGTGTTGCTGGAAGATCGCTTCATCACCTTCAATCGCGCCGTCGGACTGCTCCGCCGGCGAAACTTTCCGGTGCGGAGCATCGCCGTGGGCCCCACCGCGACTCCCGGATTATCGAGGCTGACGATCATGGTCCAGTCCGACGAAGCGACGGCCGGGCGGGCCGTCGAGCACCTGCAGAAAGTGATCGGGGTGCGCGAGGCGGTATCCTTTCCCGCATCCGACGGGGTGGCGCGGGAACTGGCGCTGGTGAAAGTCCGGGGACCGGGCCACCGCTACGCCGAGTTTCTCGAGGTGATCCAGTTATACCACGTCACGGTGGTAGACGACGCGCCCGATGCTGTGATCGTCCAGCTCAGCGGCTCCGAGTCGTTCGTCCTGTCCTGCCTCCGAGCGCTCGAGCCGTTCGAGATCCTGGAGATCGCCCGGAGCGGAGCGATCGCGCTCCGAGCCACCAACCATATGGGGAGCCAGCCATGAGCAACGACAGCGTGCGGGTGTACTACGACGCCGACGCCGACCAGAGGCGGCTCGCCGGCCGCACCTTCGCCGTCATCGGCTACGGCAGCCAGGGTCACGCCCACGCCCTCAACCTGCGGGACAGCGGGGCGAGGGTCATCGTCGGGCTCCGGTCGGGAGGCGGCTCGTGGGAGCGGGCGCGGGCCGCGGGACTCGACGTCCGCCCGGTGGCGGAGGCGGCGGCCACATCCGACGTGATCATGATCCTGGTGCCCGATCAGGACGGGCGGACGATTTACGAGGCTGGGGTGGCGGGGGCGCTCCGGCCGGGCAAGACGCTGATGTTCGCCCACGGGTTCAATATTCACTACGGCGAGATCACCCCTCCTGCGGGCGTTGATGTATCCATGGTGGCGCCCAAGTCACCAGGCCATCTGGTGCGGAGCGAGTACGAGGCCGGCCGGGGCGTGCCCGGTCTGGTGGCGGTGCACCAGGACTCGAGCGGCCACGCCCTGGCGAACGCGCTGGCCTACGCGGCCGGGATCGGCTGTACCCGTGCCGGGGTGATCGAAACCTCGTTTCGG
This sequence comes from Gemmatimonadales bacterium, assembly GCA_013813875.1. GTDB lineage: Bacteria > Gemmatimonadota > Gemmatimonadetes > Gemmatimonadales > GWC2-71-9 > CAVVWJ01. Next base: position 16,256 of record JACCQZ010000050.1, read on the forward strand.
GAGGAGACCGAGACCGATCTCTTCGGAGAACAGGCGGTGCTCTGCGGCGGAGTGACGGCGCTGGTCAAGGCGGGATTCGAGACCCTCACGGCGGCCGGCTATCGCCCCGAGATGGCCTACTTCGAGTGCCTGCATGAGCTCAAGCTGATCGTGGATCTCATGTATCGGGGCGGACTCCAGTTCATGCGCCACTCGATCAGCGACACGGCGGAATATGGCGACTACACCCGGGGACCTCGGTTGATCACCGAGGAAACCCGCGCCGAGATGCGCCGCATCCTGGAGGAGGTTCGCGACGGGTCGTTCGCCCGGGAGTGGCTGGAGGAGAATCGCGCCGGGCGGTCCAACTTCGAGCGGCTCCGGCAGGCCGACCGCGACCACGAGCTCGAGCGGGTCGGGGCCGGGCTGCGGGCGATGATGCCGTGGTCGGAAGAGGGGCGGGGAGGCGAAGCCAGTTCCCGGCCAGCGGAGAAGGTCCGGGGGCCGCACGCCGCACCCGTGCGCGTCTGACCGATGGCCCGCACCCTCTTCACCAAGGTCTGGGACAGCCACGTGGTGCACCAGCCGGATGGCGGACCGGCGCTGCTGTACGTGGACCTGCATCTGGTGCACGAGGTCACCTCTCCCCAGGCCTTCGAAGGGCTGCGGCTGGCCGGCCGCAAGGTGCGGCGGCCCGAGCTGACGGTCGCGACGGTGGACCACAACGTGTCCACCGGGGACCGCCGGCTCCCCATGGCCGACGAGACTGCGGCGCGCCAGGTGGCCGCGCTGGTCGCCAACGCCCGGGAGGCGGGGGTGGAGCTCTTCGATCTCGACTCGCCGGAGCAGGGCATCGTCCACGTCATCGGCCCCGAGCTCGGCCTCACCCAGCCGGGCATGGTCATCGTCTGCGGCGACTCCCACACCTCGACCCACGGTGCGTTCGGCGCCCTGGCGTTCGGCATCGGCACCAGCGAGGTGGAACACGTTCTCGCCACCCAGTGCACGGTACAGTCGAAGCCCCGGACCATGGAGGCGCGCTTTACCGGGCTGCCGGCGCGCGGGGTGTCGGCCAAGGACCTGGTGCTCGCGCTCATCCGGCGGATAGGCACCGCCGGCGCCACCGGCCACGTCATCGAGTACACCGGAGAGGCCATCCGCGCGCTCTCGATGGAGGGGCGGATGACCGTCTGCAACATGTCCATCGAAGCCGGCGCCAGGGCGGGGATGGTGGCCCCCGACGGCACCACCCGCGCCTACCTGGCCGGCAGAGCGCGCGCTCCACGGGGCGAGAGGTGGGCGCCGGCAGTCGAGGCCTGGAGCGATCTCTACACCGATGCCGGCGCCACTTTCGACCGCACGGTCGTGATCGAAGCCGGCGCCCTCGCGCCCCAGGTTACCTGGGGCACCAGCCCGGGCATGACCGCGGAGATCACCGACCGCGTTCCCGACCCAGCCGACGCGCCCTCTGAAGCCGAGCGGCAGTCCTGCCGCCAGGCGCTGGCGTACATGGATCTCCTCCCCGGAACTCCGCTCGAAGGAATCCGGGTGGATCGGGTCTTTCTGGGCTCGTGCACCAACGGTCGGCTGGAAGATCTGAGAGAGGCCGCCACGGTGGCACGGGGGCAGCGAGTGGCGACCGGCGTGCGCGCCATGGTGGTTCCCGGCTCCCAAGCGGTCAAGGCCGCAGCGGAGCGGGAGGGATTGGACCATATTTTCCGGGAGGCGGGGTTCGAGTGGCGCAATCCCGGATGTTCGATGTGCCTGGGAATGAACGAAGACGTGCTCGCTCCGGGAGAGCGTTGCGCCTCCACGTCGAACCGGAATTTCGAGGGGCGGCAGGGGCGAGGGGGACGAACTCATCTCATGAGCCCGGCGATGGCGGCGGCTGCGGCGGTGGCGGGGCACCTGGTGGATGTGCGGGGCCTTATGCGGGGGAAATCCGGAGAATATGCGGATTAGAGATATGATTATGTGGACACAGAGCATACACGAATGTGCCGACGTAACTGGTATTGAGATAAGATTATATAGAACTGACTTAAAGTTATATATCAACTCCTATCCAACAAACGCCGTATAAATATAGAAAGGCGTATGCAAGCCTTCATTTCCCACGCTGGGCGCGTTGCCGCTCTGCCCAGGGCCAACGTGGACACCGATCAGATCATCCCCAAGCAATTCCTCAAGCGAATCGAGCGGACCGGATTCGGTGAGTGCCTGTTCTACGACTGGCGCTATCTCGCGGACGGCTCGTCCAACCCCGACTTCGAGCTCAACCGGCCGGCGGCGGCCGATGCCACTATTCTCCTGGCCGGAGCCAATTTCGGCTGTGGCTCATCCCGTGAGCACGCACCCTGGGCCCTCTCCGACTACGGATTTCGGGCTATTGTAGCGCCATCCTTTGCCGACATCTTCTTCGGGAACTGCTGTCAGAACGGCCTGCTGCCGGTGGTGCTGCCGGAGCTCGAGGTGAAGGAGCTGTTGCGGCGCGCGGCCGGTGCCCAGAAATTCTACCAGCTTGGCATTGACCTGAAATCGTGCCGGGTGCGGGATGGAGCGGGATTCGACGTCGGGTTCGTCATAGACCCCTACCGGCGTGAGATGCTGCTTCACGGGCTCGACGAGATCGGGCGCACCTTGCAGCAGGAGAGCCGGATCGCGGCGTTCGAGCGTAGCAGGCTGGCTTCCCGGGAGGCTTCGGTTTCATGAATGACTTTCGGCTGGCTGTCCTTCCCGGCGATGGGATCGGTCCCGAGGTAACTGCCGAGGCACTGCGAGTGCTTTGCGCTGCGGCCGATCTCTTCGGATTTCGGCTCATTACCACCCAGTACGCCGTCGGCGCGGCCGGCGTGGCCGAGTCGGGCGAGGCGCTTCCCCTCACCAGCCGATATGGGGTCACCGATGCCGATGCCGTGCTGCTGGGCGCCGTTGGCCACCCATCGCTCGCGTCCGCCGAAGGCAGTCGGCGGCCGGAAGCGGGTCTCCTGGCCCTCCGCGAGCTGCTCAAGGTTTACGCCAACCTCCGCCCGGTCTCGGTTCACCCGGCCCTGCGCCACGCCTCTCCTCTCCGGCCCGAGCGGCTGGAGGGTGTAGACCTGCTCATCGTTCGCGAGCTGACCGGCGGGCTCTACTATGGAGAGCCCCGTTGGCGCAGCGAGCTGGAGGCGGTCAATACCCTCCGCTACACCACCGCGGAGATCGAGCGGGTGGCGCGGGTGGCGTTCGAGGCCGCGGAAGGGCGGCGAAAGCGGGTGACCTCGGTGGACAAGGCGAACGTGCTGGAGGTATCAGAGCTCTGGCGGGACACGGTGAGCCAGGTGGCCCTGGACTACCCGGACGTCGTCCTCGAGCATCTGTATGTTGACTTCGCCGCCGTGCGTCTGGTGTGCGACCCCGCCGGCATTGACGTGCTCCTCACCGAAAATATGTTCGGCGACATCCTCAGCGACGAAGCGGCGGTGCTGGCCGGCTCGCTGGGACTGCTCCCCTCGGCCTCCCTCGGCGACGGAAGCGGTCTCTACGAGCCGGTGCACGGCTCCGCTCCCGACATCGCCGGCCAGGGCGTCGCCAATCCGATCGGCGCTATCGCCTCGGCGGCGCTGCTTCTACGCTACTCCCTGGAGCTCGAGGAGGCCGCCCGGGCGGTGGAGGAGGCGATAGCCGGGGCGCTGTCGGCCGGCTATCGGACCGCGGACATCGCGGGTCCGGGGGAGCGGGTCGTTGGCACTCGGGAGATGGGGGAGGCGGTGGTGGAACGAGTGCTGAGCGCTTAGTGCACGGTGCTTAGTGGGCGGCAGGTTCCGAAGTTCGAGCATGGGGCCCAACGGACGTCGTCACCCTGAGCGGAGCGAAGGGAGCATACCCCGAATGATGCCCCCTTCTCCGCTCAGGGTGACAATGACAACCTCCACTCACCCGTCGGTGATCGCACCGCAACCGCGCCCGACTTCGACTTGACCCCACATTTGACAATGATTTCTGACCGAAGGCATTGGTGATGGATTCAGACGACCCCTTGTAACCGTAATTGTACTGAGCTCCTCCGGAAGCCAGATTGGCGGAGCACAGATGCCCCCCACAGGGCAGAGCCCGGCAGAGAGTTATAGCGTTCAGCCCCGTTCGATGCGGCCGGCTCCTTCGATGCTCAGGGCGGTTGTCCCTGCCCAAATTCCGCCCCGGTCCTGCTCCCGCCTGGGTCTTGACTCGGGAGCTCTCCATGCGGGCAAGGGCAACGGGGTGAAAGGTGCGATCTTCGGTGCTTTGTTATTGGGTACCGCGGCCGCGGTCGTGGGCAGCCAGCTCTGTGCGGAAGGGGAAGACTGTACCGGTACTACGATAGGGTTCGGCCTCATGGGAGCGACAGTCGGTGCGGTCGTCGGCGCATTCGTAGGAAGCGCCGCTGGGGGGGATGATTCGGAAGACTCCGACTCGCCGGCGCCTGAGTTACCAGACTGGGATTCGCGCTCCAAGCATTAGGAGCGCAACCGACGTTGTCGCCCTGAGCGGAGCGAAGGGGGCATG
>JACCQZ010000077.1 GCA_013813875.1 Gemmatimonadales bacterium
CGAGAAGCCGGCCGCGCCGCCACCGCAGGCGCCGGTCCCGGAAAAACCGGCTGCGCCTTCGAGCCCGCCGCCGGCGCCGCTCGCTCCCGCACCCGCGGCACCCCCGGCGCCGGCCAGGAGCGGGTACGTCGCGCTCGACTCGCCGGCGGCACCGCCCAAGTCGGTGCCCGCGAACGGTGGGGCGGAAACCGCGGAGGAGCGGCTCCGCCGCAGGTCCACACCGGTGGTGCGGAAGATCGCCGCCGAGCACAACCTGGACATCAGCACCATCCCCGGCACCGGACTCGCCGGGCGGGTCACCAAGAACGACGTCCTCGGCTACCTCGAAGGTGGGGCCGTCGAAGTCGCGCCGGTGCCGCCGCCCGTAGCGGCTCCGATGGCGGCGGTGGCTCAAGGCTCATCCGCCCCGAGTCCCACAGCCCCCTCGCCCACCGTAGACCCCTGGCCCGGCGACAAGGTCGAGCCCTGGTCGCGGATCCGAAAGCTGACGGCGGAGCACATGGTGATGTCGCGGCGGGTATCGCCCCACGTCAACACCATTTTCGAGGTTGATTACACCCGGGTGGCGCAGCTCAGAGCCAAGAAGAAGGCGGAGTACGCCGAGCGGGGGGTGAACCTCACCTATCTGGCCTTCGTTGCCAAGGCGATCGCCGACGCGCTGAGGAAACACCCCAACGTGAATGCGGCGGTATCCGGGGAGAGCACCATTCTCCGGCGCGACATCAACCTCGGGATCGCCGTGGCCCTCGATTGGGGGCTCATCGTTCCGGTGGTCAAGCATGCCGACGAGCTGTCGCTGCTCGGCATCGCCCGGGCGATCAACGATCTCGGTGAGCGGGCGCGGACCAAGAAGTTGAGCCCCGACGAAGTGCAGAAGGGGACGTTCACCATCACCAATCCGGGCGTCTTCGGCTCGGTAATCGGCACGCCCATCATCAACCAGCCGCAGGCCGCCATCCTGTGCGTGGGGACGATCGAGAAGCAGCCGGCGGTGATCACGGTCAACGGCAGCGACGCCATCGGCATCCGCACCAGGGGCATGCTGTCGCTGGCTTTCGACCACCGGATCGTGGACGGCGCCAACGCCGACCGCTTCATGGCCGACGTGAAGACACTGCTCCAGGAGTTCCCCGAGGCCTCTGCCTGAGATGGCGCGCGCGCTCACCATCTCTCGGGTGAGGGTGCGGGAGGGAGCGGAAGGTGAGTACCTTGCGGCCGTACGAGAGCTCGCCGCCCTCGCGGCATCGCGCGGCTGGCACCTCTGGCTGTTCCGCCGTCCCGGCGCCCCCCGACTCTACCTCGAGTGCAGCGAGAGCCCGAGCCCGGAAACCCACCGCTCCCTCGCCGAGCGCCCGGACGACGAGCGACGCCTCGAAGATCGGATCCGCGCTGCGGCGGAGTATGAGGGGGATGATGCGTGGGAGATATGGGAAAGTGCTGATGAAGGGACAAGTGACAAGCAGTAAGGGACAAGTGACAAGCAGCAAGGGACAAGTGGATCGCCACGCGATCGCGAGCTCTTCCGACCTTGGCCCCTTGTCACTCACACTTGTCACTTGTCCCTTTTCACTTGCCACTAAGAACTTTTTACTGAGTACGCCATGCCCAGACGAGTAGTCGAGAGCTCCGGCCAGCAATGGACTGTTTCCGTCAGCGGCCGCACCACCCAATACACTAAAGACGAGTTCGGCCTGGTCTTTTCACGGGGCACTGGGCCCGATCGGGAGCAGCGGGTGGTGCGCTACTCGCCGCTCGGCGCCAAGAGCCGGGAAATGTCGCTCGGGGAGTTGAGCGACCAGGAGCTGCGCGAGCTGTTGGCCCACTCGCAGCCCTCCTGGACCGCCCCCGAGATGGGATACCGCCGCTGACCACGCTCGCCATGGTGGACCTGCACGTCCATTCCACCGCCTCCGATGGGAGTCTTTCTCCCGAAGCCGTCGTGCAGCGCGCGAGCGCCGCGGGCCTCGGCGCGTTCGCGCTCACCGATCACGACACCCTCGCCGGCGTGCCGGCCGCGATGGCCGAAGGCGGCCGTCTCGGGGTACGGGTGGTGGGAGGTTGCGAATTCTCCGCGCTCGCTCCCTGGGGGGAGATGCACGTGCTGGGATATTTTCTCCCGGCCGACTGCCCGCCGCTGGAAGCCTTTCTGGAGCGCTGCCGCGCCGACCGGGTGCGCCGCGGCCGGGAGATGGTGGACCGGCTTCAGTTGCTGGGGGTGAACCTCACCTTCGAGCAGGTGCTGCACGAGGCCCGGGGTGGCGCGGTCGGCCGGCCCCATGTGGCCCGCGCGATCGTGCGGCAGGGAGGAGCAGTGGGGCTGAACGACGCCTTCGATCGCTTCATCGGCCGCGGCCGGCCCGCCTACGTGGACAAGAGACTGCCCGAGTTCGGAGCCATCGTCGAGCTGGTGCACGGCGTCCGAGGGCTGGTCTCGGTGGCTCACCTCAAGGAGCGGGGCACCCGCTCGTTCCTCGAGCGGCTGAAGCACCAGGGACTCGACGCGGTCGAAACCCGGCACCCCAGCCACGACCCTGACCTCAGGGCTCGGCTCACCGACATCGCGCTCAGGCTCGGGCTCCTCCGTACCGGTGGCAGCGACTGGCACGGCGACCCCGAGCCGGGCCAGAGCCACGGCGCGCTGGGCTCTCAGCAGGTGCCCATGGAATGGCTCGAGCGCCTCGAGGATCTTCGGGCGCGGTCGCTGACCTCCGCCGCCTCATGAGCGCGCTGCTGCCGCCGGGCGCAAAGGCGCCGGACTTTACCGCGGAGGCTTCCGACGGCCAGTCGTATCGGCTCCGAGAAGTGCTCGCCCGATCGCGCGTGCTGCTCGTGTTCTATCCGGGCAACGACACCCCCGGCTGAAACCGACAACTCTCCGCCGTGCGCGATGAGATCGCCCAGTACCAAGCCTTCGATGTCCGGCCCTTCGGCGTCAATCCCGCGTCGGTGAAGAGCCATGTCGCGTACGCGGCTCATCTGCGACTTCCGTTTCAACTGTTCTCGGATACCGGCCTGGCCATCAGCCGGACGTACGGAGCGCTCCGGCCCGGCGGTGAGTCCATCGCGCGCTCGGTCTGCCTGATTGATCGGGACGGCACCATTCTCTACAGCCAGGCCGGCGCGCCCGGCGCCGAGATAGTTCTGGAGACTCTGAGGCGCTCATGAACCAGCCGCAGTTCGACTTCAGCGACAAGGTGGTGCTGGTCACCGGGGTGGGTCGAGCCGGCCAGATCGGGAACGCGGTCGCGTTGGCGTTCGGCCAGGCGGGCGCCAGAATAGTGGCCTGCGATCTCAACGCCGTCGGCGTGGCCGAGCGAGTGCGCGAGTTCGCGGCGCTGGGCGTGGACGCACGGCCCTGCGCGGGAGATCTCACCCAGCCCGATATAGCGTCGCTGGCGGTGGAGACGGCACTCAAGCACTTCGGCCGGCTGGATGTGGTGGTGAACGTGGCCGGAGGTCTGACCACCTACGGACCGATCGAGAGCCTGACGGTAGAGGCGCTCGACCGCGAGGTGGCGATCAACCTCAAGACCACGGTGCTCGTTTCCCAGGCCGCCATCCCGGCGCTGGCGCGGACCGAAGGGTGCATCGTCAACTTCGCCTCTATCGCTTACTTCGACCCGCGGAGTCCCATGGCCATCTACTCGGCGGCCAAGGCCGCTGTGGCCGGCTTTACCCGAAGCCTCGCCGTCGAGCTTCGCGACCGTAACATCAGGGTGAACGCCGTGGCCCCTTCGATGGTGCGAACCAGCGATAACGTGGCCGCGGTGGGCGAGAGCGGCGCCTACGTGGAGATGCGGGACATCACCGATGGAGTGATCTTCCTCGCCGGCGGCACGTCGGAGTCAGTCACCGGTCACATCCTACCGATCGCCCCGGCCGCCAGCGGCTCCGTCTGATGGAGCTGCGTGGCCGCGTGGCTCTGGTCACCGGTGCCGGCCGCCGGCTCGGCCGGGCGCTGGCCGGCGCGCTCGCTGGGCGCGGCATGAGGCTCGCCATCCATCATCACAGCTCCTCCGCCGGCGCGGCCGAGCTGCGCGACGAAGTAGTGGCGGCCGGCGGCGAGGCCCGATGCTTCGCCGCCGACCTCACCGATGCCTATGCCGCCCGGGAGCTGCCGCGGCAGGTGGCCGCCTCCTATGGCCGGCTCGACGTGCTGGTCAATTCCGCGGCGGTGATGCACCGGCTCGACTTCGAGCACACCACTCCAGAACAGTGGGATGGTATTCTCGACCTCAACCTGCGGTCGGTTTTTTTCTGTTGCCAGGGCGCCGCACCCGCCTTGCGGGAGGCGCGCGG
>JACCQZ010000131.1 GCA_013813875.1 Gemmatimonadales bacterium
GCCGAGAGCAGCGCAAGTGCGAGGCAAAGGGTGAGTCGGGACACGATTCCACCTGGTGGTTGGTGCCGAGATCGGGTGCGGTAGCGCGGCAGAGTCGGATTCTAGATCCAAAACACGATCGCCGCCACGTTTCGGTTCACCGATCCAGCGGAACTCCACGGGCGCAGAGCGGGCATTCGGCCGGCTGCCAGAGCGAGTAGCCTTGGCGGGCAACGGCTTCGACCGGCAAGCCTTGCCGCGCGAAGAAGCCGGCACCCGCATCACCCAGCACCAGCAGCGCTCCGGCCACCACGGGCACGGCGCCGTGCTCCTGCAATTCAGCGTAGGTGCCCCGCAGGGCCGATCCTGCACTCATCACATCGTCCACCATGGCGATCCGTTTTCCGCGGGCGCTCTGGGATAAAGCTGGAGGGAGACGGTAGCGCGCGCCGTACAGGCCGCCCACCGGCGTCTGTTCCACCCGCTCTGTGAAATAGAACTCGGTGGCGAGCTTCCGAGCCAACAGCTGGGCCAGAAACGCCCCACCGAGCAGTGGGCCGCAGACCGCGCCCAGATGGTAGCTGCGGAGCGCTTCGATGAGGCGGGAAACGAACGGCTCGACCAAGGGCGGCGCGGCGAAGAGGCCGTCGAGATCGAGCCAGAGCTCGCTATGATGGCCGGACTCGAGCCGGAAATGTCCGCGGCGGCCCTGCACCAGCTCGAGGAACGCCGCCGCAGTAGGTTCGGCCACGCGATATCGTCTCTACTTACTCAGGTCCTGCCCGCTTCTGCGTCTGCTCGCCGATCTCGCCGCCGGTCGCCGCCGCCGGCGGGCGGCGTGCCTTTGACGCGAGGGCAGGGAACCCGTGGCGGCGGCGGACCAGCATCCACAGCACCGGAGCGATGGCGGCAACGAGGAGCAGGATGATTCCTGTGTCTCTGGTCGAGACGTTGAGCAGCTTGAGGGCGGATGCCAGCAGGATGAACGCCAGCGCCCGGCGTACCAGACCTCCGGGTGCGCGGGCCGACAGATGGGCCCCGATCCAGACTCCAGGGATACAACCCAGCAGGAGCGACGTGGTCACGTCCAGCTTGAAGTCGCCGAAGAGCAGATGCCCCAGGGCGGCGGAGGCGACCAGCGGGACGGCCTGGACCAGGTCGGTGCCGACGAGCTCACTGGCCTTGAGCGTGGGATACAGGGCCATGAGCGCGATGATGATCAGCGACCCCGAACCCACCGAGGTCATGCCGACCACGATGCCGCCCAGCACCCCCAGCGTTATGGTGGGCGCGAGTCGCACTACGACCGACGGAGGACCCTGGGGCAGCGGCGCCGCCCGCCCGTCGCGGCGGCGCGCGTGCTCCGCCAGCCGGATGTAGGCGCGAACAGTCAGACCCGCCGCTGCCAGCAGCAGCGCCACGCCGAGCGCAATTCGGATGACGTCCTGCACCTCCTGCCCGGAGCCCAGCGCGCGTGCGATGAGCACCCCGCTGAAGGCACCGGGAATTGACCCGACGCACAGCCACTTGACCAGACCGAGGTGAACGGTGCCGCGGCGAAGATGGACCCAGGAGCCCACCGGCTTCATTATCGCGCTGGCCACCAGATCGGAGGATACCGCGGACAACGGCGGCACATTGAAGAAGAGCACCAGCACCGGGGTCATCAGTGCTCCACCCCCCATGCCGGTGAGACCGACGACGATGCCGATGCCAAACGCAGCGATGGCGAGCAGGGGGTCTATGTTCATAGGCTCCTTGGCGGACAGCAGAGTTGCGGAGATAGAGCGGGAGTGACGACGGGCCGCGGCTGGCGTACGCGGTCGCCGGGTCTGACGCGTGCCTCGGGCCTCAAAAAAGGTAAACCGTCGCCTTGTCGGGGGCGAGGTCTTGCCCGGCCCGGATCCTCCCTCACCAAGCCCGAAGTCCATTGGGTCACGGCGTGAGCCCGCTCACGTCGCCGGGCACGGTTTCGGACTAGGCTCTGTGGATGAGGTCAATCTCCGCCCGCCTTCGGGTCTGCGTCTCCCTTGCACTCCTCCTCACTCCAGCCCTCGCCAACGCCCAAGACATAGGCGCGGGGTCTCGGGTACACCTGGCGGCCGGCGGAGGCTTCCTCACCTCCGGCACCTATTTCACCGGCCCTGGCGGTGCTGAGCTCGTCAACGGGGATGCTTTTGCGGGGGCGCTGCAGGTGAGCGTGGCAGTGCACCGAGCGTTCGCCGTGGTGCTCGCCGCCACGCACGCACGGCCGACTTGGAAGCTCACCGGCGTGCCGCTGCTCGGCGCCCTGGATGTCCCCGGGGCGCGCCTCTGGTTCGTTGACGCCGCCCTTCGAGGGCAGATACCTCTCGGTGCGGCATCGTCGTCGGTCATCTTCGGGCAGGCCGGCGCGGGCCTCGCCAACTATGCCCTGACTACCTCGCTCCTGGGCACGCCGGTGGACGAGAACGCCACCAACGTCGCGCTGACCTTGG
>JACCQZ010000153.1 GCA_013813875.1 Gemmatimonadales bacterium
GCGCTATCCTGCGCGAGATGTTGGCCGGCGCGAGCCGGTTTACCGTGATCCGCGACGCGATCCCCGATATAAGCGACCGTATGCTGTCCGAACGCCTGAAGGAGCTCGAGGCCGCAGGGATCGTCGCCCGCCAGGTACATGCGGAGACGCCCGTCCGGGTCGAATATCTGCTCACCGAGAAGGGGCGCGCCCTGGACAAGGTGATCGCGGCCATCGGTGAGTGGGCGGACGCGTGGTTGGAGCCTCCGGGCACGGCCAGGAACGACCCCGCCGCCTAACGAGCACCCCGCTTCACTCCTTCTGAGGGACGGGCTGAAGCCCACAGGGTGAACGAGCTACCGCCGAATCCAATCTACGTCGAGATTTCGTCCCTGCCTCCAAGAGACAAGGGTGACAGCTCGCTCGGACGGAGGCGAGGGGTATGGTTCTCCCGGAGAGAGCGTCAGGCCGGCGATCTATTCGCGGCGACGGACGCTCAAAGGCGGCCTGCAGCGACCGGAGGGGGCGCCGCCCCCCTCGCCGCGGCCAGAGCTGCCCCAGCCCGCGTCGCACCCTGCCGAGCCCAGGTCAAACAAAGGTTGACGCAGTGCGACCATCCGCTAACTTGCTATTCGACAAGCAAGCCCTCTACCCAACCTTGCGCCCATGGCCCGCCACCCCGAGAAGGACCGCAACCCCACCCGCTCCCGCGCCGCCATTCTCGACGCGGCCGAGCATCTGTTCGCAGAACGTGGCTTCCAGGCCACCAGCCTCAATGACGTCGGCGCCGTCGCCGGAGTCTCCCGAGGCACCCCCGGATATTTCTTCGGCTCCAAGGCCGATCTCTATCGCGCCGTCCTCGACCGCTGCTTCGCCGAGGTTGGTGAAGCTGTGCGGACCGGGCGGGCGCGTGCTCTCACCGGCAGTCACACCCCCCACGCCATCCTTGCCGGCGCCGTGGGCGATTACTTCGACTTCCTCGCCGCCCGTCCCAACTTCATTCGGCTGATCGAGCGCGAAGCGCTGAGCGCCGGCGGCCTGCTGAACGGCGCCGGTCACCTCTCCGCCGGCCAGGAAGCCCTCGCCGCCATCGCGGCCGAGCTGGGGCTCGACGAGTCGCCCTCGGGTGACGCGGCACACGTCCTGCTTAGCATCATCGCTCTCTGCTGGTTCCACCTGATCCACGCCCGCACCGTGGCTCCCGCCGTTGGCGTGGTGTTGCAGAGCGCCGAAGATCTGGACCGGCGCAAGCGCCATGTGGTCAATCTGGTGCTGTACGGCCTTCGCGGCCTGAGCGGCAATCTTACCCCAACCCTGACCGGGTCCTCCAGCCATGACTGACGTTCTCGCCCAACCCACCCGGACGCCCCGCACGCCGCTGGCCACCGAGCAGGAGGCCCGCGAAGTCGCCGAAGCGGCGCGGGAGAAGGAATGGGAGGCGCCGAGCTTTGTGCGTGAGCTCTTCGAGGGATCGTTCCGGCTCGACCTGGTGCATCCCTTCCCCGCGCCCGATCCCGCCGACCTCGAGCGGGCCCGGCCGCTGATGGAGCGGCTCGAGCGGTTCATGCGGGACCGGGTGGACAGCGACCGGATAGATCGCGAGGGCAAGATTCCGGCGGATATCGTTCGGGAATTGGGTGAGATGGGCGCATTCGGCATCAAGATCCCCACCGAGTACGGCGGCCTGGGGCTCAGCCAGTACAGCTACACCCATGCCATCGGTCTGGTCACCAGCCAGGACGGCAACCTCACCGCGCTGCTCTCCGCCGCGCAGTCAATCGGCGTCCCCACGCCGCTCAAGCTCTTCGGCACTCCCGAGCAGAAGAAGAAGTACCTTCCGCGGCTCGCCAAGGGCGCGGTGTCGGCTTTTGCGCTCACCGAAAACCAGGTCGGCTCCGACCCGGCGGCGCTGAGCACCACGGCGACCCTGACGGCCGACGGCAAGCACTACATCCTCAACGGCGAGAAGCTCTGGTGCACCAACGGCACTATCGCCGAGTTGATGGTGGTGATGGCGCGCACCGGCCAGAAGAAGATCACCGCCTTCGTGGTCGAGGCCGACTGGCCGGGCGTCGAGGTCGTGCAGCGGCTGCACTTCATGGGACTGAAGGCGCTGGAGAACGGAATCATCCGCTTCACCAACGTGAAGGTCCCGGTGGAGAATGTGATCTGGGGCGAAGGCAAGGGACTCAAGCTCGCCCTCATCACCCTCAACACCGGCCGGCTCACCCTCCCCGCCTCGGCAGTCGCAGGAGCCAAGCGCTGTCTGGAGATGGTGC
>JACCQZ010000159.1 GCA_013813875.1 Gemmatimonadales bacterium
GAGGTCCGACCATGGCCTTGGATTCCAGGAATCGCTCGAGGGACCGGCTGATTCCCGCGCAGTCGTCGGCCGTGATACCCTGGCCGGGCCGGCTGTCCGGGCGGTCCACCCGCACCTGCAGGATGGGGCGCTGCAACGCTCCGGCTCGCCGCAGATCCACCAGCTCAAATCCGAGCCCGGCGACATGTTGACGAATCGGATCGAGAAGCGCGTCGGCAGACATCAGCGGGAGCTAAAAAAAATGTGGGGGAACTCCCCCACATCGTCAGTCGGCCCGTATCGGCGCCTCCGGGACAGCGGATAAATATTACCTGGCAGAGCGGGAGAGTCAACCGGGGCGGGTGTCATCCCATCCCGATAAACGCCACCATCCGCCCGTCGCTCCCGCCGGAGGCGCGGTGGCTGTAGAACCGCGGCCGGTCATGAGCCGAGCACCAGCTCGAGGCGGAGATGCGTTCGATGCCGAGGTCTGCCGCCTGCGCGGCCAGCCGGGAGCGCAGGTCGAGATGCCAGGGGCCGCTCCCCTCGGCCGGCGCGCCGCAGCCGGTCACGACTTCGGAGCCGACTTCGTAGCAGCCGCCGCAGATCCCCACTCCGCAGTGCATGACCACGTCCGCCGGCTGGGCCCCGCTCGCTCGAAGCAGCCGCTCCAGGCCGGCGCCGAGAATGCCGGCCGCGGTGCCGCGCCAGCCGGCGTGCAGCAAGGCCACTCCCCTGCCGGGCACGTCCAGGTAGACGGGGATACAGTCGGCAACCGTGACGGTGAGGAGAATTCCCGGAGTGGTGGTGACCCAGCCGTCCACGCCCTCGATCTGGATCCAACCGCGGCCCGCATCCACGGTCTCGACGTCGGCCCCGTGGACCTGGTTGCCGAGGACCACCGCCGCAAAGCCGGGTAGAGCCTGGCGGAAGGCACGCCAGCGCGACATGACCTCGCCGACGGGAGCATCGCTCCACAGCCCGAGATCGAACTCGCGCCCTGAACCGGCACCCCGCGCGGTGATGCCCGCGAGCACACCGTGATCCGCCTGCCAGGCGGGGAGCCCGTAGAGTGGAACCGGAGCGGGCAGTGGGGTCTCGGTGATGGTCTCGACCCCGCCGGCCCGACTAGCCATCATGCCGCTCGATCTCGGCGCCCAGCGCGCGCAGCCGCTCGTCAATCCGCTCGTAGCCCCGCTCGATCTGCCCGACGTTATGGATAGTGCTCGGCCCTTCGGCCGCGAGGGCGGCGAGCAGCATGGCCATGCCTGCCCGGATATCGGGCGACTCCACCGTGCCGCCCTTCAACGCGGAGGGACCCGAGATCACCGCACGGTGGGGGTCGCAGAGCACGATGCGGGCGCCCATCCCGATGAGCTTGTCCACGAAGAAGAGCCGCGACTCGAACATCTTCTCGAAGACGAGCAGCATTCCCGAGCACTGGGTGGCGGTCACGATGGTGGTGGACATGACGTCGGCGGGGAACGCCGGCCAGGGACCGTCTTCCAGCTTGGGCACGTGGCCGCCCAGATCGGGGCGGATGCGGCGCTCCTGGTCGGCGTCCACCGTGAGACGGGTACCTTCCACCCGGGGCCGGATGCCGAGTCGCTCGAAGCCCAGCAGGGTGCTGCGCAGATCCTCTACCCGGACCGGATCGATGCTGATCTCGCCGTTGGTGACGGCGGCGAGTCCGATGAAGCTGCCGATCTCGATGTGATCAGGCCCGATGGCATAGGCGGCACCGCTCAGCGGCCGGCCGCCCTCGATAGTATAGATGTTGGAGCCGATTCCCTCGATGTGGGCACCCATGGCCACCAGCACCCGCGCGAGGTCCTGCACGTGCGGCTCGCAGGCTGCGTTCCGCAGCACCGTCCGACCCTTGGCCATCACCGATGCCATGAGGGCATTCTCGGTGCCGGTGACGCTGGGCTCATCGAGGAAAATATCGTTCCCCTTGAGCGCTTTGGCCTCGAGCTCGTAGCGGTCACCCACGCTCACCGATGCGCCCAGCTGCTCGAGCGCGAGGAAGTGGGTGTCCACCCGACGGCGGCCGATGACGTCTCCACCCGGAGGCGGGAGGGTAACGGTGCCGAACCGGGCCAGCAGAGGGCCGGCCAGGAGGATGGACGCCCGGATCTTGGCGCAGAGGCCGGGATCGAGCGGTTTGGGCCGGACGTTGCGCGCGTCCACCGTCACCGCGTTGGGCCCGGTCCACTCGGCGGTGGCGCCCAGATCCACCAGGAGGGCCAGCATGGTTTCGACGTCCCGGATGCGCGGGATGTTGTCGAGAGCCATGGGACCGTCGGCCAGCAGGGTGGCGGCGAGGATCGGCAGCGCGGCGTTCTTGTTGCCGGCAGGATGTACGGTTCCGCGCAGCGGACGACCGCCGCGGACAAGAAATCGAGGAGGCATGGCCAAAGCTGTCGGCGTCATCGGCACGCGTCAAGCGGAGCGAGGGGGTTGCGGCCCTGCTCCGACCGCTTTGTATTAGGCCCTGTAGGGCCGCGGCCGCAGGAACACCTCCACCCACCGGCCTGTTTTTCGAAAGGTGATCCGCTATGATGACTCTCGCACTGCTGCAGGTCGGCACGTCGGCCGACTGGGTCGGCCCGACCATGGCTATCTCGCTCGCGGTGATCGCCCTGGCGATCCTGGGGATGGCGATCGCCGTCGGCGTGGCCGCGCTCCGGCTGGCGGGCCAGGCCGGGAAGATCGGCACCCTGGTGGACAGCCTGCAGGAAGACGCGGGGCAGGCGATCATCGCTCTGCGCCGGCTCACCGAGCAGGGCCAGGACCTGATGGTCGTGGTCCGGCAGGAGGTCGGCGCGTTCGCCCAGACCAGCCGCCAGGTTCGCCGCAAATTGGTGCGGGGAGTGGACCGGGTCGAGGGCAAGCTGGCCGATCTGGAGACCCTCTACGACGTGGTCCACGACGAGGTCGAGGGGACGGCGCTCGACGTCGCCGCCGCGCTCCGCTCGGTGCGCCGGGGCAACGGCATGCTGGGCCGCGTCCGGCAAATGCTGGTCCCGGGCCGCTGATGGGCTGGGCCCGTCTCGCGCTGGCGGTTCTTGGCGCGGGACTCGCGCTGCTACTGCTGCCGAACCAGGCGCACGCCTGGACGCCGGGCACGCACATCTATCTGGGCGAGTCGGTACTCGGCAATCTCCAGATGCTGCCCATGGCGGTGGCGGATCTGCTCCGGTCGTATCCCTTCGATTTTCTCTACGGCAACATCGCGGCCGATTCGTCCATGGCCAAGCACTACGCACCGCTGGGGCGGCATTGCCATTACTGGCACGTCGGCCGGGAGATCCACGACCTGGCGGAGTCCGATGCGCTGCGGGCGTTCGGGCTCGGCTACCTCTGCCATCTCTCGGCCGACACCGTGGCGCATAACTATTTCGTGCCCCGGCAGCTCCTGCTCACCAGCAGCACCGCGGCGGTGGGCCATTCTTATTGGGAGACCCGGATCGAGACCCACCTGGGCGACGCCTACTCCAAGGCGGCCAAGGACGTGATCCTGCTCGACCACAGCGACGCCGACGCGCACCTCGACCGGATCATCGCGCCCACCATTTTCAGTGTCCGCACCAACCGCCGGCTCTTTCGCGGCATGGTGCATCTCACCGAGACGACGAGTTGGCAGCGGGCCACCCGGGTGGCCCGGGAGTACAGCCGCTGGGCGCTGAGCGATCAGGACGTGGAGCGACACCTGGAGCTGTCGTTCGATTACATGGTGGAGCTGCTGACCGGCCCCGAGTCGCCCGCCCTGCAGCTCGATCCCTCGGGGGAGCGCCCGCTCAAGATGGCCAAGGAGCTTCGTCGCAGGGTGCTCCGAAGCGCCGGCCGGAAGAACGTGGTGCGCCTGCAGCAAGTGGCGCAGGAGCACTTTGGTCTGCCGGAACGGCCGGCGGCGTTCTGGTCGCGGATTCCCGCCAAGCTCCCCTGGCGGGCCGCGGAGGGCAGCGCGCCTTCGCCCAAGGCACTCGTTGCCGCCAAGAGTTAGCCGGCCAGGGGCCCTGCTCCAGCGCGGCGCCTGGCTGCTTGTGGTTTCGGCTCTGGCTCTCCCGCCGACGGGCTCCGCGCAGGCCCCGGCGCCCCGCATCACGGTCCGCACCATCCCCGCGCTCCCGGTGCGCGGCACCATCGCCTCGCTGATGGTGGTGCCCGACCCTTCCGGATCCCCGAACGACAGTCTGATACGGCTGGCCGGCACCGCCGCCGATGAGCCGCTTCACTTCGACGCGGACGGGGCCGGGGACGGCTTTCATGCGCTGCTCGGCATTCCGCTCGAGGGTGGCGATTCGGTCGAGGTCATGCTCGTGCTCGAGCGCTCCGGGCTGACCGACACCACGACCGTGGCCTTCGCGGTGCACCGGCCCAGCTACCCGACGGAGCGGTTGAGGGTGGATCCGAGGATGATCCGCTACGACAGTGCGACCCGTGTCCGGATCGAGTCCGAGATCGCCCAGGCCATCGAGGTGTCTCGCCGGTCGCATGAGACGCCAAGACTCTGGACCGAGCCGTTTCGGCCGCCGCGGCCGGGGCGGATCACCAGCCGCTACGGGACCGGCCGGGAGTTCAACGGCACCCTCACCAGCCGGCACCTCGGTACCGACTTTTCGGGCAAGCCGGGCGAGCCGGTGCGAGCGGCGGGGCGCGGAGTGGTGGCACTGGTGGCTGATTTCTTCCTGGCCGGCCGGGCGGTGTACCTCGACCATGGCGGCGGGCTGGTGACCGGCTACTTCCACCTGAGCCGGGTCGACGTCGCCGCGGGAGACACGGTCGAGGCGGGAGCGGTGGTCGGTGGCGTCGGGCGGACCGGGCGGGTGACGGGACCGCACCTGCACTGGATCGCGCGGTATGGGGGGATATCGGTGGATCCGGTGAGCTTGCTGGCTCTGAGGTACTAGGCTGGCATGGTCGTCGGAAGCCAGGCGGGCATTTCTTGCTGTATTCACCACGAAGGCACGAAGGGCACGAAGGACACGAAGAAAACGACAACATGTTTTTTTGTTTTTCCTTCGTGTACCTTCGTGCCCTTCGTGCCTTCCTGTGAATACAGCATCGGAGCTCTCCAGCGCCCCGATGACCATGCCCGCTACTTCAGCTTGTCCGCCAGCACCGGCTGCACGCCCTTGGGGTCGGCTTTGCCTCTGCTCCGCTTCATCACCTGGCCCACGAAGAAGGACATGAGCTTGGTCTCTCCGCCGCGGAAACGGGCCACTTCGCCGGGGTGGGCGGCGAGGACTTCTTCGACCCATCCTCCCAGCGCATCCTGGTCGCTCACCTGGAACAGTCCCAGCCGCTCGGCAGCGGTTCGCGGGTGCTCATCGGGGGATTGCGCCAGCTCCTGATACACCCGCTTGCCCGCCTGATGGCTCACGACTCCCTGGCGCACCAGTGCGGCCAGCTCCGCCAACCGCGGCGGCGAGACGGGAAAGCTGCCTCGCTCGTTGAAGCTCGTCATGACGTCACCCATGACCCAGTTGGCCGCGGTCTTGGGCTCCACGCCCGCGGCAACGACCGACTCGAAGTAGTCAGCCAGTGCCGCCTCGCTGGTGATGACCCGAGCGTCGTAGGCCGGAATACCCAGGGCGCTCTCCAGCCGGCCGCGGCGGGCCTCGGGCAACTCCGGCAGGACGGCCCGCTGTTCCTCCAGCCAGGCGGGCGAGAGCACCAGCGGCGGGAGGTCGGGGTCGGGGAAATAGCGGTAGTCGTGGCTCTCCTCCTTGGAACGGGTGGGCTTGACCTGTCCGGTAGCCGCATTGAAGAGCAGCGTCACCTGGGCGACTCGCCCCCCTGATTCCAGCAGGACCGCCTGGCGCGCACGCTCGGCCTCGAGCGCCCGCTCGACGTTGGCGAAGGAGTTCATGTTCTTCACCTCTGTCTTGGTGCCAAGCACGGCATCGCCGGGGCGCCGAAGGGAGATGTTGGCGTCCACCCTCAAGCTGCCCTGCTCCATGCTGCACTCGCTTACCCCCGCATAGATCAGGATCTGCCGCAACGTGGTGAGATAGGCGCGCGCCTCCGCCGGCGAGCGCAGGTCCGGCTCGCCCACGATTTCCGCCAGCGGGATGCCGGCCCGGTTGAGGTCCACCGCCGTCTTTCCGGGAAACCGGTCGTGGATCAGCTTTCCCGCGTCCTCCTCCAGGTGCAACCGAGTGATGCCGACCTCGATGCGCCCCCGCTCCGGCGAGTCGAAGCCGACCCGCCCGCCGGTCGCGAGCGGCTGGTCGAACTGCGAGATCTGGTATCCCTTGGGCAGGTCGGGATAGAAATAGTTCTTTCGGGCAAAGACACTGGTCGGGTGCACGGTGCATCCGAGCGCCAGCGCGCCGCCCACCGCCAGCCGAACGGCCCCCGCGTTGGGAACGGGGAGCGCTCCCGGCAGGCCAAGGCACACCGGACAGACGTTGGTGTTGGGTGGGTCGCCGAAAGTAGTCCGGCAGCCGCAGAACATCTTGGTCCGGGTGCGAAGCTGCACGTGGACCTCGAGGCCAATCACCGTCTCCCAGGTCATCAGCGCACCTCGGCCTCGGCGGAGAGCACCCGCTCGAGGGCCCCGGCCGCCGCGAGCAGCCGCGGCTCCTCAAAGAAGGGCGCGATGAGCTGGGCACCTACGGGCAGTCCCTCGCTCCGCCCGGCGGGAAGGCTGAGTGCCGGCAGGCCGGCGAGGCTGACGGCCGAGACGAAGATGTCGGCCAGGTACATGGCGACGGGATCCTCGGTCTTCTCGCCCGCCCTGAACGCCGGAGTGGGGGTGGTGGGCGTGAGCAGCAGATCCACTCCCGAAGCAAAGGCGCGGCGGAAATCGTCCGCGATCAGCGCCCGCACCTGCTGAGCTTTCCGGTAGTACGCCTCGTAGTAGCCGGAGCTCAGCACGTAGGTGCCCACCAGGATCCGGCGCCGCACCTCGGCGCCGAAGCCTTCGCCGCGGGTCGCCTGATACAGCCCCCGGATATCACCGTCACCGCCTACCCTGCGCCGCCCGTAGCGGACCCCGTCGTAGCGCGCGAGGTTGGCAGCCGCCTCGGCGGGAGCGACGATGTAATAGGTGGGGACGGCATAGGCCGAGTTGGGCAGCGCTACCTCGCGCAACTCGGCGCCGAGGTCGCGCAGCAGATTCTGGGTGCGGCGTAGTGCGGCGGCCACGCCGGGATCGAGGTCGGCCGGGTAATACTCCTTGGGCAGGCCCACGGTGATACCCTGGAGATCGCCAAGCGTATCCGACAGCTCCATCGGCGGGCGGTCCAGCGTGGTGGCGTCCAGCGGATCCGAGCCGCTCATGGCGCTCAGCACTCGCGCCGCGTCGTCCACCGTCCGGCCGAACACCGAGATGCAATCGAGCGAGGAGCCGAAGGCGACGAGACCGTAGCGGCTCACCCGCCCATAGCTGGGCTTCACCCCGACCACGCCGCAAAAGCTGGCCGGCTGCCGTACCGACCCGCCGGTCTCGGAGCCAAGCGCCGCCGGAACCACGCCGGCAGCTACCAGCGCGGCCGAGCCGCCGGAAGAGCCACCCGGCACGCGGACCGGGTCCAGCGGGTGCTTTACCCGGCCGAAGGCCGAGTGCTCGGTCGAGGAGCCCATGGCAAACTCGTCGAGGTTGGTCTTGGCGGCGACCATTGCGCCGGCAGCGCGGAGGCGCTCGACCGCCGTCGCGGTGTAGGGCGAGACGTACCCCTCGAGAATTCGCGAGCCGCAGGTGGTGGGCTGCTCGACGGTGACGATGTTGTCTTTCACGGCGATCGGCATGCCACCAAGGGGACCAGGCGCGGCCGCCCCGTCCACTCTGGCCGCCTCGGCGTCGAGCAGCTCCTGCGACCAGTGCAGCGTGGCGTTCAGCGGCTCGGCCCGGGCCAGCCGCGCGCCGGTCTCCCGCGCCGCCGCCGCCGCCCCACTCACAGGTCCTCCATGGCGCCATGGCGCGGCACCAGGAAGAATCCTTCGGCAAACTCCGGCGCCAGCTCCGCGGGTGCCCGGGCCAGCGGCACCGGGTTGGGCACGTCCTCCCGCAGCACGGCCGCCGGCGGCCCGGGCAGGAATGCGTCGGCTATCCGGCCGGCGGGCACCTGATCGAGCTGAGCGACGTACCCGACGATCCGGTTCATCTGCTCCACCAGCCGATCCAACTCCCCCTCGCGCACGGCGAGCTCCGCCAACCGGGCCACGCGGAGCACTTCGTCTCGCCCGATGCTCATGCGCTCTCCCATTCGCGCTCCAGCCCGGCGTAGGCCACCAGCAGCTGCTTCACGCCCACCTCCTCGTCGTCGAAGGCGACCGACACCTTGAGGTCGCGACCGGTACCCGTCAGCCCCCGGATGGTGCCACCGCCGAACCGGCGATGGCGGACCCGCTCGCCTTTGACGTAGCGCGGAGTATCCTGGGACGGCTCTGCTTCGGCCGCCCGCTCCTGCGGAGGGGAAGAGTACCTCGACGCGGCGGCCGCGCGCGCCGAACCGGCGGAGCGCCCCGACTGCCCGCCCCACGCCGGCGCCCAGAGTGATGTGGTACGCCGCTCCTCGATGAGACCGGGCGGAATGGCGCGGAGAAATCGCGAGGCAATCCCGGGGCGGAGCTCGCCGCCGCGCCGCCGGGCCCGGGCCCAGGTGAGATACAGCTTGTCCTTGGCCCGGGTGAGGCCG
This sequence comes from Gemmatimonadales bacterium, assembly GCA_013813875.1. Classification (GTDB taxonomy): domain Bacteria; phylum Gemmatimonadota; class Gemmatimonadetes; order Gemmatimonadales; family GWC2-71-9; genus CAVVWJ01. The sequence goes on from JACCQZ010000159.1 coordinate 8,628, forward strand.
ACGTAGCAGAGCCGGCGCTCTTCCTCGACTCCTTCGGGCTGCTCGGCGGCGCGCGCCAGGGGAAAGAGCCCGTCTTCCAGACCGGAGAGCACTACCACCGGCCACTCCAGTCCCTTGGCGGTGTGCAGCGTCATCAAGGTGACCCCCTGCTCCTGGCCCACGACCGTATCGGCCGAGGAGAGCAGCGCCGCTTCCGCCAGGAAGCGCTCGAGCGGCGAGCCGGACTCGGGGTCGTCGGGCACCACTTCCGACCAGTTGGCGGCGCTGGCAACGAGTTCGCGGACGTTCTCCCAACGATCGGCGCCCTCGGGACCCTCGGCGAGGAGCACCGCCTCGTAGTCGATGCCGCGAATGGTCTGCTCCAGCACTTCCGCCGGGGGCAGGCGGCGCGCCCGCTCGGCCAGCCGGTCAATGAACGAGGCGAAGGTCCGAAATGCCTCCCGCACGTTGGGCCTCAGGTCGGGCACCCCATCGGCCGCGCGGGAGGTCTCCAGCAGTGGTTTGCTCCGCTGCACGGCGGTTCGCTCCAGCGCCGCGAGACTGGTGTCACCCAGACCCCGCCGGGGCACTGCCACGGAGCGGAGGAACGCCTCGTCGTCGGCGGGATTGGCGATGAGCCGCAGGTACGCCAGCAGGTCCTTCACCTCGCGGCGCTCGTAGAAGCTGATGGCGCCGATCAGTTGGTAGGGCACGCCGGCGCGCCGGAACCCTTCTTCCATGGCCCGAGACTGGGCGTTGGTACGGTAGAGCACCGCCATCTCACGGAGCTGCCACTCGCCCGCGGCACTCCGGCGCTGCAGCTCGCGCACCACCCACTCCGCCTCGTCGCGCTCGTCGGCCGCGGCGAGGAGGGTGACGGGTTCGCCGCCGCGCCGCCGGGTGGTGAGGGTCTTCCCGATGCGGCCGCTGTTTTCGGCGATGACCGCGTTGGCCGCATCGAGCACGACCTGGGTGGAGCGGTAGTTCTCCTCCAGGCGCACCAGGTGGGTGGTGGGGAAGTCCCCCAGGAACTCCTGCATGTTGCGCACGTCGGCGCCGCGCCAGCCGTATATCGCCTGATCGTCGTCCCCCACCGCGCACACGTTGCCGTGCGACCCCAACCGGCGGATCAACTGGTACTGCGCCTTGTTGGTGTCCTGAAACTCATCCACCAGAACAAACCGAAAGCGCTCCTGGTAGGCGCCGAGCCGCTCGGGATGCTCCCGGAAGAGGGTGAGCGGGTGCAGCAGGAGATCGTCGAAATCCATCGCGTTGGCGGCCTTGAGCGCCGGCCCCATGGCGCCGTAGATGTCCGCCGCCACCTGTGCCAACCGGTCGAACGCGGGGGCGGCGGCGAGCTCGGAGGGCGGCACCATCCGGTTCTTGGCGGCCGAAATGATGGACTGGACGGCGCGAGGCGGACATTGCTTAACCGCATGTCCGCGCTGCTCCATCAAGCGCCGGATGAGGCTGAGCCGGTCGTCCTCGTCGTAGATGGTGAAGCCGCGGGTGAACCCGAGCAGCTCGGCCTCCCGGCGGAGCAGCCGCGCGGAGAGCGAGTGGAAGGTGCCGATCCAGAGGCCGGAAGGATCGCGGTCGAGCAACCGGCCGATCCGGTGCTTCATCTCGCCGGCGGCTTTGTTGGTAAAGGTGACGGCAAAGATCCGGTCCGGCAGAACGCCGTGCCGCTCGATGAGGGTGGCGATCCGGGTGGTGAGCACCCGGGTCTTTCCCGAGCCCGCGCCCGCGAGCACCAGCAGCGGGCCGTGCACGTGCTCGACCGCCTCCCGTTGAGCGGGATTAAGCGCGTGCACCAGGTCCGGTGAATCGGTATTGATCACGCGGCCGGCTCGGCCAGCGGAATGCGCATCAGAAAACAGGCTCCTCTCTCGGTCTGCTCCAGGACCATGGTGCCCTTGTGGGCATCCTCCACGACGCGGCGCGAGAGCGCGAGGCCGATACCCCAGCCCCCGCGCTTGGTCGTGATCCCGGGCTCGAACAGCAGGCGGCGGATGTCGCGGGGCACGCCGGGACCGTCGTCGAGAACCCGGACTTCGCCCATCCCCTGCTCCGCGCCGACTCGCAGGATAATCGTGCCGCTGCGTCCCTGCAGCGCGTCAATCGCGTTCTTCACCAGCGACTCCAGCGCCCATTCGAGCAGCACCGGATCGCCGACGACCATCGGTCCCATACCGGGGGCCTCGACCCTCAGCTCGATGGCATTGGCGCGGCGCGGAAGCCGGGGCCGGAAGTATCCCGCGACCCGGCCGACCAGCGCGCCGAGGCCGATCGGCTCGCGCCGCGCGGGGTTGCCGATGCGCTCGAATCGGCGGGCGACGCGGTCGAGTCGTTCGGCGTCGGCGGCGAGATGGTCGGCGAGATCCGGCGGCGGCGTCGGCCGGGTGCGCACCCGCTCAATCCAGCCCTGCAGGCTGGTGAGGGGCGTGCCCATCTGGTGCGCCGCCTCGCGCGCCATGGCCACCCAGAGGCGGTCCCGCTGTGCCGCCATGGCGCTGCGATAGGCGAAGACGGCCACCCCGACCATCACCGCGATGGTGAGTCCCTGAAGCACCGCCAGCGCGGTGAGGTTCCGCTGGGCCGGGAGCGGGCCATAGTGCACGGTGCCGATCGCTTCGTCCACGATGGGAGGATTCTGCCGGTCGAGCCGGGCGGCGTAGCGTATGACCCGGGGATCATCGAGCGCGGCCTCGAAGGGAAGGTTGGCCGCGGCGGTAACCCGGCCGGCGGTATCGGTCACCACCACCGGCAGGCCCAAGGCGCGAACCTGCTCGCCCAGACGGAGGAGCGCTTCGACTTCGGCGCCGGGGCGCGGATCGTTGAGCCCCCCGAACACCCCGGAGTAGAGCCGGCTGGTGGCGGTGGCGTCGGCCCTGAAGTGCCGGATGATCAGGAGGCCGGTCCCGAAGCTGAGCCCGGCCAGCAGGGCTACCAGCACCACGGCCGCGGTAGGAGCGAAGCGCTGCAGCCGTTCCCTACGCACGCGGGTCCAGGCGGTCCACGCCGAGGTACCGCACCAGCGCCTGCGGCACCCGCACCGACCCGTCGGCCGCCTGGTTGTTCTCCAGGAGGGCGATGATAGTGCGGGGGAAGGCGACCCCCGAGGCGTTGAGGGTGTGCACGAACTCCGGCTTGGCCCTCGGCTGGGGACGGTAGCGGATGTTGGCGCGGCGCGCCTGAAAGTCGGTGAAGGTGCTCGAGCTCGACGCCTCCAGCCAAGTCCCCACCCCAGCGGCCCACACTTCCAGATCGTAGGTGCGCGCGCTGGCGAATCCGGTGTCGCCGGCGGCGAGCTCGAGCACCCGGTAGGGAATGCCCAGCCGCTGGAGCACGGCCTCGGCGTGACCGGTGAGACGCTCGTGCTCCTCCGCCGACCGCTCCGGCCGGGCGAACCGCACCAGCTCCACCTTGTCGAATTGGTGAACCCGGATGAGCCCGCGGGTATCCTTGCCGTGGGCCCCGGCCTCGCGCCGAAAGCAGGGCGTGCAGGCGACGTATCCCTTCGGCAGATCGGCGGCCTCGAGGATTTCGTCGCGGTGCAGATTGGTGAGCGGCACCTCGGCCGTCGGGATGAGGAAGAGATCGTCCCCGGCGATGGAGTAGAGGTCTTCCTCGAATTTGGGAAGCTGGCCGGTGCCGGTGAGAGTGGTGCGGTTGACTATATAAGGCGGCGCGATCTCGACGTAGCCGTGCTCGCTGGTATGCAGATCGAGCATGAACCCGCTCAGCGCGCGAATGAGCCGGGCGCCCATGCCCCGGAAGACCGGGAAGCCCGAGCCGGTGAGCCTGGCGCCGGCCGGAAGGTCGAGGAGGTCGAGCGCGGCCGCCAGCTCCCAGTGGGGCCTGGGCTCGAAGTCGAAGCGAGGCGGCTCCCCCCAGGAGCGCACCACCCGGTTGGCCGACGCGTCACCATCGGGCGCCTCGGCCGCGGGAAAATTGGGCAGCGCCATGGCGCGCTGCTCCAGCGTCGTCTCGACCTCGCGCAGCCGCGCGTCCAGCTCTCTCACCTCCTCGCCCGAGCGCTTGAGCCCGGCCATCAGATCGTCGGCCGGCTGCTGGGTGCGCTTGCGCCGCGCGACCTCTTCATTAGCGGCGTTGCGCTCGGCCTTGAGCGCTTCGGCCCGCACCAGCAGCTCGCGGCGCTGCCGGTCGAGATCGAGCAGGGCATCGAGCAGCGGGCCGAGTGAGGGATCGCCCCGCCGGGACAGACTCGCGCGGCTGCCGTCGGGATCCTGCCGCAGGCGCTTGAGGTCTATCACGGCGGGCTACTGATCGGGTAAGCCGGGCTCGAGGCCCTTGTAGCCGCAGTTGTTGTTGGTGAGCACCTGGAAGGTGACCGAGCGGTCCTCGAACGAGAGGACCTCTAGCTTGCCGTACTTGGGGACGGCAAGTCCGCTGCAGACCACCCGGGAGCGGACCACATACCGTTGTCCCGCCTCGATCGGCACCGGCTCGTCGGTGACGTACCCGTTGCTGCCGGCGAGAACGATTTCGCCGAAGGTTTCGTTGCGCAGCTGCAGGCCCGGGGCGGCGGTGGTAGACGGAAGACCGATGGCCGTTCGGGGAAGGAAGACCGGCTGCCCATCGGTTTGAATGTTGTAGGCGAACTCGAAGTCGGTGGTTCGATCGGTGCGCACCGCGCCGACGTCTATGCTGAACCCGCTCGGCGTGGTGATCGGAGTTCCCACCAGCGCGCCCAGGGTGACGGTGTCAACCACATTGGGGATGTTGGCGTCGTCCAGATCGTTGTCGTCACCGCAGGCACCGGCGGCGGCGAGCGCGAGGAGCAGGAAGAGGCGTCGGATTCTGGTCATGGATGGGTAAGGTTAAGTGTCGGAATGGGAGGGGTCAACCTCCGATATTTTCTTGACTTCGACTCAGGCGGTCTCTACGTTGCGCCTACGTTTTCCCGCTGCGATGGAGTGCACCACGATGACCGGTCTCGGAGAGGTGGTTCAGAGCCTCGCCGCGCGCGATGGGGTGGAAGGTGTGCTGCTGCTCAGCGCGGACGGCCTGCCGATCGAGCGCTCGCGGGCGGGCTCCTTCGAGTCGGAGACGGTGGCCGCGCTGGCCGCCACACTGGCTCGCCACGCCGATCCCCTGGGACAGGGCTCCGGGCGCGGAGAGCTGCGCACGGCGGTGCTGGAGTACAGCGGCGGACTCGCGGTGCTGGCGCGGGTGGGCGGAGGCGATTGGCTCGCCATCCTGGCGGAGGATGGCGCCGACGTCGGGCAGCTGCTCTACGACCTGAGACACCACCGGCCGGCGCTGACGGCACTGCTGTGAGGTGGGCAGTCCTCCTGGCCGGCGGGTCGGGCACCCGTTTCTGGCCGCTCAGCACTCCGGACACTCCCAAACAATTGCTGCCGCTCTCGGGCTCGGGAACCAGCGCCGAGGAATCGGTGGAGCGGCTCACCGGTCTGATCCCTCGCGACCGGACGCTCGTCGTGGCCGGCGCCCGGCTGGCGCCGCGCCTGCAGGAGCGACTCAAGCTCCCCGCGGCCAACATTCTCATCGAGCCGCGGGCCGCCTCCACGGCTCCCGCCCTGATCTGGGCCACCTGGGAAGCCCAGCGGCGGGACGCCGACGCCGAGGTGCTCTCGCTGCACGCCGACTGGGCGGTGGGCGACGCCGCCGCGTTCCGCCGCACCGCCGACATGGCGCTCGCGACGGCGCGGCAGCACGACCGCCTGGTCACGGTCGGCATGGTGCCCTCGCGCCCGGAAACGGGATACGGGTACATCGTGCCGGGTGCGCCGCTGGATGACACCGCGCGGACGGTAGCCCGCTTCTCCGAGAAGCCCGATGCGGCCACCGCGCTCGACCTGATGGCGGCCGGCGCGCTCTGGAACAGCGGGCTCTTCGCCTGGACCGCCAGGCGTCTGCTGGAAGAGGTGGAGGCGCACACCCCCGAGGTGGCCCACTGCATCCCCGCGCTCCGCGTGGGAGACGTGGAGCGCTTCTTCCGGGAGGTCACCCCGATCTCGATTGACATCGGCCTGCTCGAGCGCAGCGGGGCCGTCGCGGTGGTGCGAGGCGCCTTTGCCTGGGACGACGTGGGCACCTGGCAGGCGCTGACCCGGGTGCGGCCCAAGGATCCCAAGGGCAATGTGGTGGTGGGGGAGGCGTTCGTGCACGAGTCGCAGGACTGCATCGTCTGGTCCGATCGCGATCCGATCGTGTTGCACGGAGTGCAGGATCTGGTCGTGGTGCAGGCCAACGGACGCATCCTCGTCATGCCCGCCGAGCGCGCCGCCGGCATGAAGCATCTGCTCGACGCCCTCCCGCCAGAGATCCGCGACATCACCCCATGAGCGGGCTCTTCCTGCTCGAGCCCGACTCCCCCGGCGCCGCCTGGGCGCCTTTCGGCGGGGTGCGGCCGATCGCCGAGCTGCGGGCCGGAATCTGGCGAATCCGGGAGCGTTGGGAGGCGGCGCTTCAGGCCGACACTGCCGCCATCATGGGCCGCCACGCCGAGGGCTTCAGCGAGGGAGATGAGCCGCCCACCCGCCCACCGGCTTCCGTGAACGGCCCCGCGGTAATCGGCGCGGCGTGGTTCGCGCCCTCGGGCGCCGCGCTCGCTCCCGACCCATCAGTGCGCCGGTTCACCCACCATGGAGCCACGGTAGGCTGGGTGGTGCCGGAGGGTGAGCGCTGGGAGGGGCCGCACCAGGGGGGCGCAGAGCTCGAGGTAGAAGGTGTTCTGCTGCGTGGGGCGTACGACCTGGTCACCGCGTTGGAGACCCTCCTCCCGGCCGACTGCGCCGACTTCCGGGCAGCGCCCAACAGCGGCGTGCCCGCGGGCAGCATCGTGCTGGGTGACGCCGCCGACGTCATCTCGCTTGGCGCCGTGGTGGAGCCCGGCGTGGTGTTCGACGTGCGCCACGGCACCGTGGTGCTGGAGGAAGGCGTCGAGGTGCGCCACGGTACCCGGCTGGAAGGACCGGTGTACGTCGGTGCGGGTACCCGGGTGCTGGGCGGGTTCATCCGCGGATCGGTGTTCGGGCCCCAGTGCAGGGTGCGGGGCGAGATCGCCGCGAGCGTCTTCGTGGGCTATGCCAACAAGGGGCATGACGGATTCGTGGGACATAGCGTAGTAGGTCACTGGGTGAATCTGGGCGCGGGCACCACCACCTCGAACCTCAAGAACACCTACGGCCCGGTGCGGCTGGAGGTGGATGGCGAGCGGCTCGAGACCGGCCGCACCAACTTGGGCACCCTCTTCGGCGATCATGCCAAGACGGCGATCGGGACGATGCTCGCCACCGGCACCGTGGTATCGGCCGGCGCCAACGTCTTCGGCGCGCTGACGCCACCCAAGCACGTGCGAGCCTTTGCCTGGGGCTGTGACGGCGCGGAGCGGCTGACCGAGGATGGCTTCCTGCGCATCGCCGAGCGGGTGATGGGCCGGCGCGCGGTGGCCTTCTCACCCGAGCGGCGGGAATCGCTGCGCCGCACCTTCGAGCGGAGCACGCAGGGGTGACCAAGCTCTACGTGCTGGGATCGGGGTCGCGCGGCAACTGTTGTGCGGTGGAAACAGAAGGCATGGCGCTGCTGATTGACGCCGGTTTCAGCGCGCGCGAGGTCGAGCGCCGGGCGGAGGCGGCGGGGCTCGCGATTGACCGGATCGCCGGGATCGCCCTCACCCACGAGCACGGCGACCACGCCTGTGGTGCGGCACGTCTGGCCAACCGCCTGAGTGTTCCGGTCATCACCGCTCCGGGCACCTGGAGCCGGCTGGCGCCGATGATGGGCGGCGCCAGCCACCGGCCCATCGGTCTGTGCGCCCAGGCGGAGATCGGCCCCTTCATGGTTCACGCCTGCCCCACCAGCCACGACGCCGCGGAGCCGGTGGCGATAGTGGTCCGCACCGGCAACGGGACCAGCGTCGGGGTGGCGTACGATCTCGGCCGCCCCACCGCGGCAGTGCGCTTTCTCCTCCAGAACCTGAGCGCCATCGTCCTCGAGGCCAATCACGACGAGGTGCAGCTGCGGACCAGCGGCTATCCGCCGGTGGTGCAGCAGCGGATAGCCGGCTCCGGCGGACACCTCTCCAACCGCGCGGCGGCCGCCCTGCTGGCGGAAGTGCACCATCCCGGTTTGTCAGTGGTGGTGCTGGCCCATCTCAGCCGCCTGTGCAACACCGCGGCGGACGCCCGTGCCGCCGTGGCCCCGGCGCTGCGCCGCGCCGGGTTTGGGGGAGAGCTGCATGTGGCGGAGCAGGATGAGCCGCTGGGGCCGATAGAGGTGTGCGCGGTGCTGGGGCCGCAGTTGGAGCTGGCGCTCTGAGGCACGGCCTCGGTCGGGTCACTTCGCCTTTAACTGCGACCAGAACTCGAATGTGGTCCACGCGGTCAGGGTAAGCCCATCCCGCTCCGTGGTGCGGGAGACCCTCCTTGCGACCCACCAGGGTGCGCTCCCCTCCGAAGGCCGTTCCCGAAGCGGCATCGAACTCGTCGAAGTGGTAGTCGGAAGCCGAACACCATTGGCTCATCGTGATAGCTCAATAGTACGGCCCGCTCTACCAGAGGGCGTCAACTCAGGCGTCAAGCCTCTACGGGCCAGCGGGTTGACGCTACGACGCGCGACCTTGAGCCTCCTCTACGACACTGTCCGGATCCTCCGGCACCGACACCGAATCGGGACGGGCGCTCGGCGGACCCACCCGGTTGAACGTGACGGGCTCGACGAGGTCTCCTCCGGAAAGAGTGAGCCGCTTGCCCTTAAGGCGCAGCTTGTAGTTGACCCACTCCCCTCCCAGGGCGAGGGCCAGACTGTCGCCCAGGATTCGCCAACGCACCGTCTCGGTGCCGTAGCTGGCGCTGCTGTCGCCTCGAACGATGACCGTCCGAGGTCCTTCCTTTTGCTCGCCCTGATTCAGGTCGAACTGCCAGGTCCCCAGAATGGCAGGCTGCTGAGCGTGAGCGGCCCCCGGTGCGAGGAGTATCGCCGCGGCAACGATCGGTCCGACCTTCACGTGCCCTCCCCGGAAAGACGAATCAGTGATACATCAGAGCGTAGCCGGAGTTTAACGGCCGGGTCCACGCTAACCAAGCAGCCAGTGACCGGCCGCGCTGTTGTCAAACATCGGGACGCACGTATCCTTTAGTTAGTGTCGTCAGGCCGAGTTTGTCACCCTGAACGAAGTGAAGGGGACCAAGCTGGGTCTTGGCGGCTTCGCTCCGCTCAGCGTGACAAGTGGTAGCAGCCTCCAACTCCGGAGGGCGCGTGGAGGCCCAGTACCGAGAGCTCATCCAGAGCGCCGACCAAGCCGATCCGGTTGCCGCCGACAAGCTGTTCGTGATGCTGTACCACGAGCTGCACCGGCTCGCCGAGCACCACCTCCGCCACGGCGGCTCCTCACTCACGCTCGGCACCACGACGCTGATCCACGAGGCCTACCTCAACGTCGCCGGCCGCGAGGATCTCGCCTTTACCAACCGCTCCCGGTTTCTGGCCTACGCCTCGCGAGCCATGCGGGGACTGGTGATTGACTACGCCCGCCGCCGCCGCGCCAAGAAGCGAGGCCGTGAATTCGAGATCACACTGGCGAGAGATGAAGCCGCCCCACTGGAGACCGATGCCGAGGGGCTCGCCCGCCTGGGCGACGCACTGGACGACCTGGCCCGCCTCGATCCCCTGCTGGCTCAACTGGTGGACCTCCACTTCTTCTGCGGGTTCTCCTTCGCCGAGGTCGCGTCACTCCGCAGCGTGTCGGATCGCAAGGTGCAGCGCGATTGGCGAAAGGCGCGCATGCTGCTTCATCACTGGCTGGGAGAGAGCAGCGACGCGGGGAGCGCCTGAAGCAGGTCCCGCGCCTCACGGGTTCGCGGATGCCTGTCGCCGGCCCCATTCCGCAACCCGAGCAGCGCCAAGTCCAGGGCGCGCTGGCCTCCCGAGGTGTCGCCGCGCGCCAGCAGCGAACGCGCTTCGATCAGGCGCGCCTCACCGACACGCGCGCTCCCGGTTTCGGTGAGCGAATCGAGCGTGGCGATCGCCCGCGCCTGCCTGGCATAGACGAGAGCCGTATCCAGCTTCCCCAGGGACAGCGCGGTCTCCGCCGCCAATAGCACCACCGGCCGGAGGTGCTCCTTTCGTTTCCCCTCGAAATAGCCGTTCGACCTGAGCGCCGCCACAAAGCTGGCGTGAGCGGCAGTCGCGTCTCCCACGGCCAAGGCCAGCCGGCCGTCGAGCACCTGGCTGTCGGGGATCTGATCGTCGGTATCCTTCACGTGGGGATAGTTGGCGCTGACCCGCCGGAACGTCGCGCTGGTGCGCCGGGCGTCGGCCAGCCTGCCAAGCTCCACCTGGGCACGGGCCAGGCCAAACGAGCCCCTGCCCTGCCAGTACTGATTGGTGTCCCGGACCGCCTGAGCGTACAGCACGCCGAAGTATTTGAGCGCTGAGTCGGCATGACCTTGGGCCAGCGCCGTCTCCGCGTAATGGACCAGTGGTTGCCAGTGTATCCAACCGGACCGGTCGCCCTGCACCATCCGCTCCAGTACGCCGTGGAGGAGGCGCTCCGCCTCCGCGGTCTCACCCAGCTCGATGAGGGCGAGCGCCCGGTCATGCTGGGCGATGTTGCGGGCCACCGTTCCGCCGCGGCCGGTGCTGTCCGTCACCGCGGCGGCGCGCTGGTAGGCGGCATGGGCCTCCCGCATGTGTCCCTCGGAGCGCAGGGCGCCCGCGAGGGTGGTGAGCATCTCCAGGTAGGCCATGTCCCTGGTCTCACCGAGACTGTCCTTGATGGCGATGGCGCGGCGGATCGCGAGCCCGCTCTCCTGGTTCCTGCCGGTCTCCTGGGCGAGCATTGCGCGGAGCTGCAGGCAACCTGCCTCGGCACCGGGCTCGGAGGTCCGGCGCAGCAGTGAGTCGGCGCCGTCCAGCACGCTCCAAGCTTCCTTGTAGCGGCCCTGAGTGCGCAGGTTGTCCGCCATGTTGCACCGGATCTCGGCCACCTGCCCGGTGGCCCGGTTGGCGAATGCCAGGGACTCGGCCCGCTCCAGGAGCTCTCCGCGAAGTCTGCTGTCGCCCAGCTCGCCATACCTCTGAGACAACTGCAGGAGTATGGCTCCGAGGAAGCGCGGATCGGCGGCGTATTCCTGCTCGAGCAGCGCGCGGCCTCGATCGACGATCTCCCGCATCGTGATCGGCCGGTCGCTGACCTGCGACATCAGGAATCCTTGGAATTCGACTTGGGCATCGGCCCGCTGGCGCTGGTGGACAGCCGCATCCCTCTGCCGCCGCGCTTCCTGCATCTGCTCCACCGAGAAGACGGTGGCGCCCGGCAGTCCCACCACCATGATCGCGCCCAGCATGACCGCCGCCCGGTTGCGCCGGAGGAATCGGCCGCCACGGTACGCCAGCGAATCGCGCCGGGCGCTGACCGGCTCCTGGCGGAGATATCGCCGCAGATCGTCCGCGAACGCGGCGACCGTCTGATAGCGCTCGGCCGGCGCTTTCCGGAGGGCCTTGCCCAGAATGTTGTCGAGGTCACCTCTGCCGAGCCGCTCCGGGTCCGTTTCGATCAGGGTGCGGATGGCGTCGGCCGGCGTAGCGTGCTCGCCCGCCGTGGGGTGGCGGCCGGAAAGCAGGAGATACAGCAGAACTCCCAAGGCGTACACATCGGTCGCCGTGGTGATCGGTTGATCCAGTACCTGCTCCGGCGCCGCAAACGCGGGCGTGAGCGCACTTCCACCTTCCAAGGTGAGCGCCGATCCGGCGGCGCCGCCCTCGGCGTCGAGCAGCTTGGCGATGCCGAAATCCAGCAGCTTCACCGAGCCGTCGTGGGTCACCAGGATGTTGGAGGGCTTGAGGTCTCGATGGACGATCAGGTTGGCGTGGGCGTGACCTACCGCGGCCAGCACCTGGAGGAACAGCGCAATCCGGTCCTCGAGTCCGGGCACCCGTTCCCTGACGAAGTCATCTATGCGCCGGCCATCAACGTATTCGAGCACCAGGTAGGGCTGGCCGGCGGCGCCAACGCCGGCATCGAGCAGCCGGGCGATACCCGGGTGAGCCAGCCGCGCCAGTGCCGAGCCTTCCCGGCGAAAGCGTTCCTGACCCACTGGACTCAGGAGCGCCAGGTTGAGGAATTTCACCGCTGCCCGCCCCTCGAACCGGCCATCAATGCGGCGGGCCAGCCACACGCTGCCCATGCCCCCCTGTCCCAGCAGACGCTCCACGGTGTACGCGCCGAACTCGGTGCCGGCCAGATCCACATCCACCGGCTCGGCCAGAAAGCCGTTCTGGTCGGCAGCCGATTCTTGCGACAGGAGCGTGGTCAGGTCGGCGGCGAGCAGAGGCGACTCGGCCGACAGCTCGTCGAGCCAGCGGCCGCGTTCGTCGGCCGGGAGCTCGAGCGCACGGTCGAGCAGCGGCTCGAGCCGCCGCCATCGGTCGGGATCCATCACCGGCATGATCGCTGTGGCTGAGTTGTCACGTGACTCGAACGTGCCTTCGCCGGCGGCGGCAAGCAAGCCCGTGGTCAATCGTCCAGGTCGTCGCCGTGCCCCGAGCCGCCCCGACGGCCGTCCACCGGCAAACCGCTCGGCACCTGTCCCGGCGTGAGCCGGTCGAGACGACGGGCGGCCGGGTCGGTGAGCGCCTTCATGAACTCGGTCACCTCATCAACCTGCTGCGGGGTAAAGACGACACCCTGGAGCAGGGGATCGCGGGTGGCGAGAATCTCCTCGAAGGTGGCGAGGACTGAGCCCCGGAGGGCGGGCTCGAGCTGGTTGACGTCGAAGCTCCGCAGCTTGATGTCGGACTCACTGTAGTGATCGATGAAGGCGCGCAGGTCGGTGAAAGCGCCGTCGTGGCCATAGGGGGCCGTGAGCTCCACGTTGCGGAGCGGCGGGGTGCGGAAGGCGTAGCGGTCAGCGGGAAGACCGGTCACCCGCATGCGGCCGAAGTCGTCGCGACCACCGGCACCGTCCCCCTGTCCGGGCCCGAGCTGCGCCACCGCGACGTTGTGGAACAGGTTGTCGGTCAACGCCGGTCCGTTGTGGCAGACCGAGCACCTCGCGCTCATGAAATTCTTGGCGCCGGCCAGTTGCGTAGGAGTCAAAGCGCGATCGTTGCCGGCGAGAAAGCGGTCCCAGGGAGAGTTGTTGAACGTCAACTTGTCGGTGAAGAAGCCGGCGATCGCGTTGCTGGCGTGAGCGAAGGTCATCCCCTCGAAGCGCTGGCCGGGATACGCCGCCTCGAACATCCGGCGGTACTTGCGGACACGGCCAAGGCGGTCCATGAGGGCGTTCCAGATCTCTCGCTCCTGAGTGTCGGTAAACCCGGCCAGCTCGTTGCCGGTATCGGCGCGCATCTCGGAGCGCGACAGCACCGGCATGAGCGGAAGCGCCGACAGCGTGCCGAACTCGAACACCCGCGTCATCTCGGGGGTCAAGCGGTCTCCCGCGGGCGTATGATGTTGCCCGAGATCGTCCTGAAAGACCCGGCCATCCCAGAAGAGCGGCTTGATGGCAAAGAGGTTGAAGAGCGGCGGCGCGTTCCGGGGAATGAAGGCTCCCAGGGGGTGCAACCGATCGGGGCCCAGAGCGGAGGCTCCCTGTCCGATCGAAAGACTGCGGCTGTCGCCGGTGCCGAACGCGGGGAGATGACAGGTCATACAGGAGATGTCGCGATTGCCGCTCAGGATCTTGTCGAACGCCAGCGCGCGGCCCAGCTGCACCAGCTCGCGCCGTACCCGAGCGGGCCGCTCGAGCGGAGTGATGCCGCGAGCGACGGTGAGCCGGCGAACCTCATCGGCCAGAGGGTTGCCGGCCTTGGACAGCTCTACGACCGGACTTGGTGCCGTCGCGTCGTCCGCGCTGCAGGCCGCGAGCCAGAGGAGGACCGCGGAAACCGCCATCGTCCGGAGCAGAGAGTTGACAGGCATGGGTTCGCCTCGGGCTGAAGCTGGAGGGGACGTGGGGCCGCGGGTGGGGTGTGCGGGCCCCTGTATTGTTGCAATCGTAGAACGGAGGGAAAACCCGACATCGGGGGCATTCGGCGCCGCCGGCCCATGCCAAGGACAACGCCGGGCGACCCGCTGGCCGCCCGGCCGGTGGTGCCCCTAACAGACGATAGCGGCGGGAACGACTGGTTGGTAAACGCCCCGCCGAAGAACCCGAGCTGGCGCACCTGGAAGCCGACCGTGCTCGGGTTGGGTCCGGGCACTATTTCCATTGTCGTGGGCGTGAAGGGCACGGCGGTATTGAACGAGCCCCGCGTAGCGACCGCGGCACAGGTGGTGACGTTGCGGTTGAACGCAGCCCTGAACCTGCCGGTGGCGCTCCTGGCCGAGGTGATGGAGCTCGTACCACTCAAAAGCCGTGTCAATGTCTACTTCTGCCGCGGGCCTGACGAAGAAGCGTGGCACCGCACTCAGGGATCGCGCCGGAGGATGCGCGCCTTCACTTCCTCCCAAGTCGATCTCGCCCCCGGGTCTCCCTCGAAATCGGCAAGTCGCTCCAGCGCCTCTACTCCCGTGCTGATCGGACGGGGCGTCGGCCCTCTCTGATCGCATCGAGGATCAGCCGGCCGTGGGCTCCGGCCGCAGAACAACACCTGACCATCTTTGCGCCGGATCCGGACTGCGCCTTCCCGTCGCGCCCGCTCCAGCAGGGCCGCCAGACGCTGGCGCGCTTCGGAGTACGTAAACTCCTTCATGTCGAAACCTCCATCAGCTGCACGCCCGCTTCCTTCGCCGCTCACCCCAGCCTCGCATCGAGCGTGAGGCGGTCGTTGCTACTCCGCCGTGGTCGGGTCAATCGTGACCTTGATCTCCGACACCCGATCGGCGGGGAACCCACCTTGGCGGGCGTGCTCCCGCACCATCTCTTCGCTCGGCGCGCGGTAGATACAGAAGATCTGATCGCCGGTGACGTAGCTGTGCACCCACTGGATTTGCGGACCGAGCTGGTTCAGCACGCTGCAGGACTTCTGTGAGATGGCCTTCAGTTCGGCGGACGTAAGCTTGCCTGCGTCGGGAATGTTTCGCTCAATCAGATACTGCGGCATTGGGAGCCTCCGGAGGAAGAGAAGTCGAAGCCTTGGCCATTCCTATATCCAACCTCACGACCAAGCTATCAGCTTTGAGAAACGAAGAACGCCCCAGGGTAGATCCCCCCCGGGGCGTTCTCGAATCGATCTCTCGGGGACTGAGTCCCTTCACAGTCGAGCCGATCCCTCGCCGCGCTCGGGATTGGATCGGCCACAAAACCTAGAGCGGGGCCTGTGGCCCCCCGCTAAGTTTAGCCGAGCCTAGTACATCCCGCCCATGCCGCCGCCCGGAGGCGCCGCCGGAGCCGGCTTGTCTTCCTTCTTCTCCACCACCACGGCCTCGGTGGTGAGCAGAAGCCCGGCGATAGACGCCGCGTTCTGCAGCGCCGTGCGGGTGACCTTGGTCGGGTCAATGACGCCGGCCCGCACCAGATCCTCGTAGCTATCGGTCGCGGCGTTATAGCCGAAGTTCTTATCCTTCGACTCTCTCACCCGCGCCACCACGATCGAGCCCTCGGCGCCCGCGTTCTGGGCGATGGCCCGGATGGGCTCCTCCAAGGCGCGGCGCACGATTTCCACGCCGATCTTCTCGTCCTCGGTGCCCTTGATCCGATCCAGCGCGCTCTGCGCCCGCAGCAGGGCCACACCGCCGCCGGGAACGATGCCCTCTTCCACGGCCGCGCGGGTAGCGTGCAGCGCGTCCTCGACCCGAGCCTTCTTCTCCTTCATCTCGGTCTCGGTAGCCGCACCCACGTTGATGACGGCGACACCGCCGGAGAGCTTGGCCAGACGCTCCTGCAGCTTCTCCCGGTCGTAGTCGCTGGTGCTCTTGTCAATGGCCGCCTTGATCTCGTTGATCCGGCCCGAGATGCCGTCTTCCTTGCCCTTGCCGTCAACGACGGTGGTGTTGTCCTTGTCAATCACGACCCGCTTGGCGCGGCCCAGATCGTTGAGGGTGGCGTTCTCCAGCTTGAAGCCGACCTCTTCCGAGACCACCTGGCCGCCGGTAAGCACGGCGATGTCGCGGAGCATCTCCTTGCGGCGATCACCGAAGCCGGGCGCCTTGACGGCGGCGACCTTGAGGGTACCGCGGAGCTTGTTGACCACCAGCGTGGCGAGCGCCTCGCCTTCGATGTCTTCCGCGATGATGAGCATGGGCCGTCCGCTCTGGGC
>JACCQZ010000161.1 GCA_013813875.1 Gemmatimonadales bacterium
GTCATGAAGATCCCCCGGTTGAGCAGCCAGGGATACGATGCGGCAAAGAGCTCAGGCCGGGTGTCGAGGAAGTCGCGATAGCTCTTCATCGGCGTGGCGCGATAGGAGACACAACCCTTGGCGCCGAGATCCACGGTGTGGGCGGGAATGCCGTAGCGATCTATGGCCGCCTGGCAGCCTTCCGCGAGCCGGGTGCCGATCCGCCCGAACTGACGGTAGGCCGGCGGGGTGAGCAGCTCGGTGAGCGTCACCAGTCCGACGTGGGACACCAGCGGATTGCCGTTGTAGGTGCCCATCTGGGAAACGCCGCGCTCGATCAGGCGCATCAGGTCCTCGCGGCCGCCGAAGGCCGCGGCCGGAAGGCCGCCGGCGATCGCCTTGGCCAGGCAGACCAGATCGGGCTGAACGCCGAAGCGCTCGGTGGCGCCGCCCGCGGCAATGGTAAAGCCGGTCTTGATCTCATCGTAGATCAATACGACGGCGTGCTTGGTACAGAGCTCCCGCACCCGCTGGAGGTAGCCCGACTCCGGCGGGACGATCCCGATGTTCATCATGGCGGGCTCCATGATGAGGCAGGCGATCTCGCTCCCCCGCTCGCCCAGCACCCGCTCCAGATGCCCGGCGTCGTTGAACGGCACCACCTCGATGTACTTTCCAGCGTCCTTCACCATTCCCTTGGACACCGGCGCGCTCGCCGGTCGTGCCCGCCCTCCCATGACGTCGGCGTTGGGAATCACCGAGAACATGACGCTGTCGTGGTGCCCGTGATAGGAGCCTTCGATCTTGCAGACGACGTCGCGTCCGGTCGCCGCGCGCGCCACCCGGATCGCGTCCATCGTCGCCTCGGTGCCCGAGTTGGCGAACCGCAGCATCTCCAGGTTGTACCGGCGGCAGATCTCCTCCCCGAACGCCACCGCCGACTCGGTGGTGACGGCAAAGTGGGTGCCGCGCGACGCGGCTTCGTGAATGGCCTCGACGATGCGGGGATGGGCATGCCCCACGACCATGGCGCCGAACCCGCAATGGAAGTCGAGATACTCGGTGCCGTCCTGATCCCAGACGTGGCTGCCCCGTCCGCGACTCAGGTAGATGGGGTAAGGCTGCATCTTCTGAAACGACGACACGACTCCGAAGGGAAGACGCCGCGCCGCGCGTTCGTAGAGCCGGGCCGAGCCGGGCGTGCGCTGCAGCAGCCGGGCCATCTCCGTCTCCCGAATCTGCTCGGCCCGGAGGAGCAGGGTGTCACCGGCATCGCGCGCGAGGGTGGTGCTCATGGAGTCGCTTTCTAGCGGGCCGTGACCTGAATGCCCGGTGCCCCAGCTTGCGCCGCGCCAGCCCGGTTGTCAACTCCCCGCGGAAGGTGCAGATTCAGCCCGAATGACCATTCCGGACACCACCGAATCAGAGAGCCGTCGCACCGGGGCCGATCCGGCAGACGGCGTCATCGTGCTCGAGCGGGTGGTGAAGCGGTTCGGGGAGTACCTGGCGGTGGCCCACGCGGACTTCGCGATCGGTCGCGGCGAGTTCTTCTCCCTCCTGGGCCCGTCCGGCTGCGGCAAGACCACCACCCTCCGCATGATCGCCGGGTTCGAGCAGCCGACCGAGGGGCGCATCCTGCTGGAGGGGCGCGACGTCTCCCGGGTCCCGCCCTACCGCCGCAACGTCAACACGGTGTTTCAGCACTACGCGCTCTTTCCCCACATGTCGGTCTACGACAACGTCGCTTTCGGCCCGCGGAGCCAGAAGCTCGATGCGACCGAGACCGACCGCCGGGTGCGGGAACTGCTCGATGTGGTGCGGCTGGCGGCGTTCGCCCGGCGCAAGCCCTCAGAGCTCTCCGGCGGACAGCAGCAGCGCGTGGCGCTGGCGCGGGCACTGGCCAACTATCCCAGCGCCCTCCTGCTGGACGAGCCGCTGGGCGCGCTCGACCTCAAGCTGCGCCAGGCCATGCAGGGGGAGCTCAAGCGGATTCAGCGCGAGGTGGGGGTCACCTTCATCTATGTGACTCACGACCAGGAAGAAGCACTCACGATGTCTGGCCGGATCGCGGTGATGAACGAGGGCCGGGTGGAGCAGATCGGTACGCCGGAAGAGGTCTATCACTCGCCGACCTCGGTCTTCGTCGCCACCTTCATCGGCGTCGCCAACCTCATTCCCGCCGTGGTCGAGCAGGCGAACGGCGCCGGCGCATCGGTGCGCGTGGCGGGCAGCCTCCCGGTAGCCGTGCCGGCCGGTACCTGGCGGCTTGGGGCCGGGGCAAAGGCGTCGGTGATGGTCCGCCCCGAACGGCTCCGGCTCTCGGCGGCACCGCCGGGCGATTGCGTCAGCATTCCGGTAACGCTGGAGCAGGCCGTCTTTCAGGGCCCGGTGGTCCGCTGCCTGCTGCGAGCCGCTGAGGGGTCCGAGATCGTGGCCCACGTGGGGCCGGAGCAGATCCTCCCGGGACTCAGCCCGGGGCTGGCGCTCTGGGTGAGCTGGGAACCCGAG
Organism: Gemmatimonadales bacterium; assembly: GCA_013813875.1. Classification (GTDB taxonomy): domain Bacteria; phylum Gemmatimonadota; class Gemmatimonadetes; order Gemmatimonadales; family GWC2-71-9; genus CAVVWJ01. The sequence goes on from JACCQZ010000161.1 coordinate 2,488, forward strand.
GCCGCGCGGCTGCTGCCGCCCTGACGATCTCTCAACCGCAAGGAAGCAAGCGCATGAGCCGCGACACCGCGCAGCGTGACGAGGAGATCCACCGGCTGCTGCGTCAGGCCCTCGGCCGGCGCCGATTCATCACCCGTACCGCGCTCGCCGCGGGCGGGTTGGCGCTGGGAGGGCGCTTCCTGGCAGGCTGCGGCGGCCGAGAGGGCGGGCCGGATGGGATCGGCGGCGGCGGCAAGGCCAGGGGACCGGTGCGCATCTCCAACTGGCCGCTCTATATAGACTCGGAGACGGTGCCCGATTTCGAGAAGGCCACCGGGATTGACGTGGAGTACACCGAGGACATCAACGACAACGGGGAGTTCTTCGCCAAGATAGACGAGCCGCTCAAGCGCAATCAGAGCATTGACCGCGACATCATCATCCTGACCGACTGGATGATCGGACGGCTGATCAGCCTGGGATACGCCGCGCCGCTGGACAACGCGAGCTTCCCCAACAAGGCAAATCTGCTGGACAACCTCAGTGACGTCGGCTTCGATCCCGCCCGGAAGTACAGCGTGCCCTGGATGTCGGGGATGGCCGCCCTGGGCTACAACCCGAAGAAGACCGGCCGCCGGCTCACCAGCGTCAACGACATCTTCGATCCCAAGTTCAAAGGACAGGTCACCATGCTCACGGAGATGAGAGACACTCTGGGCCTGGTGCTGCTGGGGATGGGGAAGGATCCCGCCAAGGCCACGCTGAGCGACGCCAAGGCCGCCTGCGCCAGGATCAAGAAGGCTCGGGAGAGCGGGCAGATCCGCAAGTTCACCGGCAACGACTACGCCGAAGACCTCGCGGCCGGGAACATCGCCGCGGCGTTCGCCTGGTCGGGAGACGTGCAGGGGCTTCTGGCCGACAACCCCGGCCTACAATGGGTGGCCCCCGCCGAAGGCGCCATGCTCTACTCCGACAACATGCTGGTCCCGAAGACCTCGGACCGGCAGGACCTGGCGATGTCGTGGATGAACTACGTCTACGATCCCGCGCACTCCGCCCAGATCATCGCCGGCGCGCCCTATCTCTCGCCGGTCAAAGGAAGCGGCGCCGAGCTGGCCAAGATCGCGCCCGACCTGGCCAGCAGCCCCCTGGTCAACCCGCCCGACGATCTCCGGGCGCGGCTGCATGTATTCCGCGCCCTGAGCGACGCGGAGGACATGGAGTTCAACCGCGTCTTTCAGGACGCGATCGGCGCCTAGACCGAGATGGCGGGCACCGCCGCCGGGGGTACGAGGCAGAGCCGCGCGGCGCCCTACCTGCTGATCGCTCCGGGCGTGCTCTGGCTGACGGTGTTCTACGTGGTGCCGATCGTGAGCTTGGCGCAGACCTCCGTGGAGGTAGCCGGCGGGCCCTGGTGGGACGGCTACCAGCGCGCTCTGACCGGATACGGCACCCACTTCTTCCGCTCGCTCCGCTACGCCTTTGCCGCGACGATCCTGGCGCTGGTGTTGGGCTACCCGCTGGCGTACGTGATCGCCTTCCGCGCCGGGCGCCTCAAGACGCTGCTGCTCGGCCTGGTAATCCTGCCCTTCTTCACCACCTTCCTGGTCCGCACCTTCGCCTGGAAGACCATCCTCAACGACGGCGGCCCCGCCGTCCGGCTGCTCCAGCAGCTGCATCTGCTCGCGCCGGACGGCCGCCTGCTCGACACCACCATCGCGGTGATCGGCGGCCTCACCTACAACTTTCTGCCGTTCATGGTGCTGCCGATCTACGTCAGCCTGGAGAAGATTGACCGCCGGCTGGTGGAGGCTGCGCAGGATCTCTACTCCACGCCGCGCGGCGCGTTCCAGAAGATCGTGCTGCCGCTCTCGCTTCCCGGCGTCTTCGCGGGCAGCCTGCTCACCTTCATCCCCGCGGCCGGCGACTTCATCAACGCCGAGCTGCTCGGCAGTCCCAACCAGCAGATGATCGGCACGGTGATCCAGAACCAGTTTCTGGAGGTGCGGGACTACCCGCTCGCGGCGGCGCTCTCGTTCGTGATGATGTTCCTCATCACCCTCGGGGTCCTGGCCTACGCCCGCCTGCTGGGCACCGAGGAGCTGGCCTGATGGCGGGCCGGGGACGCACCTTCGGCCGGCGCCTGGGAAGCTGGCTCGTTGACGGCTACGCCGCTCTGGTGCTGGCCTACCTGCTGCTGCCGATTCTCGTGATCGTGCTGTACAGCTTCAACAAGCCCGCGGGGCGGTTCAACTTCGTGTGGAAGTCGTTCTCCCTTGACGCCTGGCGCGACCCGCTCCGCTACGATGCGCTGGTCGAGGCGATGAAGCTGAGCCTCGCGGTCGCGGGCATCTCGACGCTGGTGGCGGCGCTCTTCGGCACCCTGATCGCCCTCGCGCTCACCCGCTACCGCTTTCGCGGCAGCGCACCGGTCGGTCTGCTCCTGGTCCTGCCGCTCACCACGCCGGAGGTGGTGCTCGGCTCCTCGCTCCTCACCCTCTTCCTCGACCTCAACGTGCGCACCGGCTTCACGACCATCGTGATCGCGCACATCATGTTCTCGGTCAGCTACGTGGCGCTTACCGTCCGAGCCCGGATCCGCGGATTCGACTGGACGCTGGAGGAGGCGGCGATGGATCTCGGCGCCACGCCGCTGCGGGTGTTCGGCAAGGTGACGCTGCCGCTCATACTGCCGGGGATCGTGGCCGCGGGAATGCTGTCGTTCGCGCTCTCGCTCGACGACTTCATCATCACCCTGTTCAACGCCGGAAGCAGCGTCACCTATCCGCTCTACGTGTACGGGGCGCGGCGGGCCGCCTTCCCGCCCCAGATCAACGTCATCGCCACCGCCATTCTCCTGCTAAGCCTCTTCGCGCTGACCGCTACCCATCTCTGGCAGAATCGCACCCTGCGGCAGCAGCCGGGGCGCCCGCTTCCGCCGGTCTGACCGTCACTCCCGCGCCATCCCATGCTCTCGATCGAGCAGTCGTGCTACTGGCTGGCGCAGCGGACCCCGCGCGACCCGATGCCGCTCGAGAGCCGGCGAGACGCCGAAGTGGCCATCGTCGGAGCCGGGCTCACCGGGCTCTGGACCGCGCTCTTTCTGAAGGGGCTCGATCCCGGCGTCGAGGTGGCGGTCGTCGAGCAGGGGATGGCCGCGTACGGAGCCAGCGGGCGCAACGCCGGTATGCTGTCGGAGACGCTGGATCACAGCCACGGCCTGGCGATCGAGCACTTCGGCGGGGATGAGGCGCGCCGCCTGGCCCAGCTGGGCCAGGCGAACGTGACCGAGCTGGTCGAGTTTCTGGACCACCGGAATATTCAGTGCGACTACCAGCCCAGCGGGCGGCTCATGGTGGCGCTCACCAACCCGCAGGTCGAAGAGGCCGGGCGTACGGTCGAGCTGGCGCGCCGCCTGGGGCTCGACTCGTTTCGCCTGGTGCAGGCAGTAGAGCGCGCCGGCGCCGGCGTGCGGGTGCGCACCGCGGCTGGGCGGATCGAAGCGCGACGGGCGGTGCTGGCGACCAGCGCCTACACCCACCATCTGTTGCCGGGTACCGCCCGCCGCTTCATCCCCCTCTACGACTACATCCTGGTGAGCGATCCGCTCACCGCGGGTCAGCGCGAGATGATAGGCTGGCGGCGGCGGCAGGGAGTGACCGACGGCCGCACCTTCTTCAACTACTACCGGCTGACCGCGGACGACCGGATCCTGTGGGGAACCAGCGAAGCAACCTACTACCGTGGCAACCGGGTTGATCCCTCCTGCGACCACTCGCCGGCGCACTACGCCGCTCTGCGCCGAAGCTTTCGGAGACACTTTCCCGCTCTGCACTCGCTGGAGTTTCCCTATGCCTGGGGAGGAGCGATCTGCTCCACCACCCGGCTCACTCCATTCTTCGGCCGTGCGCTCGGCGGCCGAGTGCTCTACGGCCTGGGGTACACTGGCCATGGCCTGGGTACCACCCGGCTGGCCGGCCGGATTCTGGCACAGCAGACGCTCGAGCGGCCCGGTGAGCTGCTCGACCTCGCTATGGTACGGAAAAAGCCACTCCCCTACCCGCCGGAGCCGCTGCGCTCGCTGGCGGTTGCGGCGGTGACACGGGCGCTGCGGAGAGTGGACCAGGGAAAACGACCGGGAATGATGCTGCGCCTGCTCGACCGGTTGGGAATCGGGTTTTCGAGTTGAGGCGGGGCGAAGGGCCTACCCCGCCACCCTCCTCAACGCCACGTCCAGCACCTCCAGCGCGAAGTCCGCGTCGGCCGCGGTGATGCACAGCGGCGGCTTGATGCGGAGGACGTTGCCGTCGAGCCCGCCCTTCCCCAGCAGCACCCCCATCTCCTTGGCGGCTTCCCATACCGCCATGGTTTCCTGGGTGGCCGGCTCCCTGGTCTCGCGGTCGCGGACCAGCTCGGCTCCGAGCATGAGCCCCGCGCCACGCACGTCGCCGATCAGGCGGTGGCGCGCCATCAACTCCTGTAGTCCCCGCTTCAGCCGGCCGCCGACGATGCGCGCGTTCTCCTGCAGCCCATCCTCCTCGATGATGTCCAGCACCGCCAGCCCCGCCGCCATGGACACCGGGTTGCCGCCGAAGGTATTGAAATGGATCCGGTGAGTCATCGCTTCCGCGATCTCGCGGCGGGTCACCACCGCGGCCAGCGGCGCGCCGTTGCCAATACCCTTGGCCATGGTCACGATGTCGGGCAGCACGCCGAACCGCTCGAATCCCCAGAAGTGCTCGCCGGTGCGGCCGAAGCCGGTCTGCACTTCGTCCGCCACGCAGAGCCCGCCGTGCTCCCGGATCACGGCGTAGGCCTCGCGCAGATAGTTGGGCGCGCCATGGGTAACGCCACCCACTCCCTGCATCGGCTCGGCGATAAACGCGGCCACCTTGCCGGGAGTCGAGTAGCGGATCAGGTCGCGGATGTCAGCCGCGCTCCGGGTGGCGATCTCTTCCGGAGTTCCGGTGTAGGGACTGCGGTACGGATCGGGACAGACCGCATGGTGCACCCCCCCGCCCTGCTGCACCGGGAACTTCCAGGTGGAATGCGAAGTGAGCGCCATGGTGGAGGGGCTGCCGCCATGGTACCCGTTGCGGAGCGCGATCACGTCGCTGTGGCCGGTGAAGCTGCGGGCCATGAGCACGGCAAGGTCGTTTGCTTCGCTTCCGCTGTTGACGAAGTACACCACGTCCAGGCCCGCCGGCAGCTTGTCGGCCAGCCGCTTGGCCAGAGTGGGAAAGCCCGGGTGCAGGTAGATAGTCGTGGTGTGCATGAGGGTGCCGACCTGCGCCTGCACTCGCTCCACCAGCCGGGGATGCGAGTGCCCGCAGGACACCGTGACGATACCGGCGAAGAAATCGAGGTAGCGCCGTCCGGTCTCGTCGAAGAGGTACTGCATGTGGCCCTCGACCACCATCAGCGGCTCACGATAGTAGAGGAAGGTGGACGGATGGCAATGCTGGCGGCGCAGCGCCAGCACCTCCTGCTTGGAGGGTCCGGCGTACGGCCGCGGGGTGTGCCCCGAGGGCGGCATGGCGGGACGGGCGGGAGACATGGTGGTCATTTTGCCATCCAGTTGGTTCCCGCCTCGCGGTTCCACTTGGTCGTGATCTTCCTGGCCTTGGTCCAGAACTCGATGGACCCGCGGCCGGTGATGTCACCCACGCCGAACTTGGAGTCGTTCCACCCGCCGAAGGAGAACGGCTCCCGCGGCACCGGCACACCCACATTGACGCCGATCATCCCGGCGCCGGCGCTTTCCATCAGCCGCCGGGCGGTGCCTCCGCTCTCGGTGAAGACCGACGCCGCATTGCCGTACGGCGATGCATTCTCGACGGCAAGCGCCTCGTCGAGGTCGCGGCTGCGGACGATGGCGAGAACGGGACCGAACACCTCTTCCCGCGCGATCCGCATCTCCGGGCGCACGTGGTCGAGCACGGTGGGACCGATATAGTACCCGCCCTCCTTGCCCGCCACCTCGGCGCCGCGCCCGTCCACCAGGACCGTGGCCCCCTCCCGTTCGGCCTCGGTGATGTAGCGCTCGATCCGGTCGCGGGCCTCAGGCGAGATCACCGGGCCCACGTCGCGGCCGGGCACCATGGCTCGCGCCTGCTCGGCCAGGCGCTGCACGATGTGATCCGTTGCCGACACCGCCACCATCACCGAGGCGGCCATGCAGCGCTGCCCGGTGCAGCCGCTCATGGCGGCCAGGACTCCGGACGCAGCCATCTCGGGGTCGGCGTCGGGCATGACGATGACGTGGTTCTTGGCTCCGCCCAGCGCCAGCACTCGCTTGAGCGCGGCGGTTCCCCGGCGGTAGACCTCCTTGGCCACCGCGGTAGAGCCCACGAAGGTGACCGCCTCGATGCCCGGGTGCTCGCAGTGAGCTTCTGCCGCCTCTCGCCCGCCGTGCACCACGTTGAAGACGCCGTCGGGCAGGCCCGCTTTGCGCAGCAGCTCGGCGATCCGCCCCGCGCTGAGCGGCACCTGTTCCGAGGGCTTCAAGATGAAGGTGTTTCCCAGCGCCATGGCGTTGGCGAGCGACCAATGGGGCACCATCGAGGGAAAATTGAACGGGGTGATCGCCGCGACCACACCGAGGGGATGCCGCTCCAGACGACACTCGACTCCGCGACTCACCTCCAGAACCTCGCCGCCGGCAAGCTGGGGCAGCGAACAGGCAAACTCGGTGAGCTCGATGGCTTTGAGAATCTCAGCCTCGGCCTCGGCCCTGACCTTGCCGTGCTCCTCGGTGATGAGCGCCCCCAACTCCACCAGGTGACGCTCGAGCAGCGCCTTGTAGCGGTAGAAGACCTGAACCCGCTCCTTGATGGGCATCGCGGCCCAGCCGGGAAAGGCCCGGCGCGCGGCTGCCACGGCTTGCTCCACCTCGACAGCGCTACCGAGAGGCACCCGGCTGATAACCGAGCCGTCCGACGGATCCACCACGTCCTGAAACCTGCCGGCTCCCGCGACCGGCTCTCCGCCGATGAGGTGGGTGACGTCAGGGTATTTGCGGGCGGAACCCGATGGTCCGGAGGGTGCGAGGGTCGGGCTTTCAACAGAGGTCACGGATAACCCCGACGAGGAGAGAGTGTGAGGCGTTTGGCTGAGAGTTTGTCCCGCGGGGAGGGGAATGTCAATCCGGTGGGCTACTGTACTCCGCCGAGCTCGAGCAGCCGCTTCCAGTGCGCCTCCGGCACCGGGATGACCGACAAGCGAGGCATCCGCACCAGGGCCAGGTCGGCAAAGGCGGGCTCGGATTTGACCGAGGCCAGGCTCACCGGTCGAGGTAGCCTGCGCTCGACCTCGATCTCCACCACGGCGAGTTTGGGATCGTCTCGTTTGGGGTCGGGGTAAGGTGCGCTCGCCACCCGGGCAAGGCCGACGATGGCCCTTTCCTCGCCCGAGTGGTAGATCAGCGCCCCGTCGCCCTGGGCCATGGACCGGATGTGCTTGAGGGCCAGCGCATTGCTGACGCCGTCCCACACCGTCCGACGCTCGCGTTCGAGCTGGTCGAAGGTGTAGGAATCGGCATCGGTCTTGAGGATCCAGAACTGGGGCATGGCCCCAAGGTAACCCGCTATTTCTTTACCGCGAACGTCTTGGTGTCAACCGAGTCGCCGTCGGCGTACACGGTGACCTTGTAGGTGCCCACCGGCCAGCCTTTGGGCCGGGAGACGTGGAACTCGGTGGCCTCGGCTCCTTGCGGCTGAATCGCCTGCGAGGACGAGTCCACCAGCTGACCAGTCTGAAAGTGCCAGACCGCTCCCAAGGTGGCGCTCGCCGGGGTGCCTTCGGTGGCCACCGCGACGTAGACCGTATCATTGGGGACGAACTGGAAAGTTGGCTCGGTAATGCGGTTACCGGCGCCGATCCGCCGGCCGATCATCACATTCGAAATGCTGAGCTCATTGGAGGCCGCCCGCGCCGCAGCAGTATCCACGCTCGCGGCCGCGCCGGTCTCTGCACCACCCCCCGAGGCAGCGTCGTTTCCACCCCCGCACCCGGCCAAGGCCACGGCGGCGACCGCCAACGACGACAGAGTTCTTCCGACGTATTTCATGAGCGCCTCCAGTTGAGCCTGTGGGTCATGCGGCGGGGAGCTTGAGCACCTGCCCCGGATGGATGAGGTCGGGATTTTCGACGATGTCGCGGTTGGCGGCGTAAATTTTCTGCCACTGCGCTGCATCGCCATACACACGCTTGGCGATCTTGGAGAGGCTATCGCCCTTCTTGACGGTATAGGTCTCTGTCGGCGACGTGGCCGGAGCGGTCGAAGAGCCGCCGCTGCGGACGTCGGAGAAGTCGGGCAAAGGTTCGTTGGACTTTGGCATGGCAATCTCCCGGCACGTGAAACAGTACGCGCCCAGTGAACGCGCCCACTGGTTGAAGTGCCTATCTCTACTCGAAAGTGGGTGTCGAATTCCGTGACGGCGGTCACGCGCTCGTGGGAAAGATCGGACGCGGGTCAGTAGTGCAGGAAAGTGCTCTAGGCGCCGGCGTTGGGCGGGGCTTCCCTGCGCTCGATCTCGGTCACTCCTTTGACCCGCCGTACCGCCTTCATCACCTTGGCCAGGTGCGGGAGGTTGTCCACCTCGACGTAGATGGTGCCGAAGACCGTGCCGTCTTTGGTGTGCAGATCGGCGCCCCGGATATTGGTGCCGGTCTGACTGATGGCTTCCATGATGTCGGCGTAGAGGCCCCGGCGGTCCTCACCGGTCACCGCCAACCGCACCGCGAACGCCTCCCCGGCGGTCTCCTGCCAGTCTATGTCCACCCGCCGCTCGTCGGCGGCGAGCGTCAGCAGATTGGGGCAGTCGGAGCGGTGGATCGAGATGCCGCGCCCCTGGGTGACATACCCCACCACCGGATCGCCCGGCACCGGCTGGCAGCACTGGGCATAGCGCACCATCAGCCCATCCACTCCCTGAATCTTGATTCCCCTTCCCAGCCTGATCCGGTCAATGACGCGGCCGAACACGGTTGGCTTGGGCTCCTGGATCTCATCGTTGGGCAGCTCGGGATACAGGGCGCGGATGACCTGGCCGATGGCCACGTCTCCCCGTCCCACCGCGACTTCCAGTCCGCGTCCATCCGCCAGCGAGAGAGTGTCAGCCGCCCGGGCCAGACGGTTATCGTCGGGCGGCTCCAGCCGGCGGCGGCGCACCTCGCGGGCGAGAATTTCCTTGCCCAGTGCGAGGCTGACCGTCTCTTCCTCGTGGTTGACCCATTGCTTGATCTTCTGCCGAGCCCGGGCGGTACGCACGTGGCTCAGCCAGTCGCGGCTCGGCTTGGCGGCCGCCGCGGTGAGGATCTCGACCGTGTCACCGCTCTTGAGCTCGCGATGGAGCGGCGCGATCCGGCCGTTGATCTTGGCGCCCTGACATTTGAGGCCGACCTCGGTGTGGACGTGAAAGGCGAAGTCAATCGAGGTGGATCCCTTGGGCAGCCGCTTTACGTCTCCGTGAGGGGTGAAGACGAAGATCTCGTCCTGATAAAGGTCCACCTTGAGGAACTCGAGGAACTCCTCGGGGCTGTGGGTGTCCTGCTGCAGCTCCAGCAGCTGGCGAAACCAGCCGAGATGCTGATCGAGCTCGTCCGGCTTGCCGTCACGCTTGTAGAGCCAGTGGGCCGCGATACCGTACTCCGCGGTGCGGTGCATCTCCATGGTGCGGATCTGCACCTCGAAGAGCTGGCCGCCGGGGCCGAAGATGGTGGTGTGCAACGACTGATAGGCGTTCGACTTGGGACTGGCGATGTAGTCCTTGATCCGCTCCTGGATGGGGGTCCAGTTGTGGTGGATGATGCCGAGCACGTGATAGCACTCGGGCACCGAGCGCACGATGACGCGGATGGCCATGAGATCGTAGATCTCGTCGAACGCCTTGTTCCGCTTGCGCATCTTCTGGAAGATGGACCAGAGGTGCTTGGGCCGGCCGGTGACCTCGTAGCTGCCCAGTCCCGCCTCACTCAGTTCCTGCTCCAGCGGTGTCTTGAGCTTGAGGATGGTCTGGTCCCGCACCACTTTCTTCGAGGCCACCTGGTTGACCAGATCCCGGTAGTCGTCGGGCTCGAGAAACTTGAACGCCAGGTCCTCCAGCTCGGCCTTGATGCCGGCCATGCCGAAGCGGTGCGCCAGCGGGGCGTAAATTTCCCGGGTCTCCAGCGCGATCCGGCTCCGCCGCTCCGGCGGCAGGTGCTCCAGGGTGCGCATGTTGTGCAGCCGATCGCCCAGCTTGATGATGATGACCCGCGCATCCTTGGCAATCGAGAGCAGTAGCTTGCGGTAGTTCTCCACCTGCTCCTCGGCCGACGACCGGAAGGTCAGGCTGGAGATCTTGGTGAGGCCGTCCACGATGCCGGCGATCTCGCTCCCGAATTCGCGGGCGATATCCTCGGTGCCCACGTTGGAGTCTTCGACCACGTCGTGAAGCAGGGCGGCGGAAATGGTGGCGGTGTCCAGCAGCTGCTCGGCCAGAATGAGGGCGACGGCAATGCTGTGAGACACGAAATCCTCGCCCGACATCCGCTTCTGACCCCGGTGAGCGGACGCGCTGAAGCGGAGCGCCCGGTCAATCAGATCGAGGTCCAGGCGATCCGCGTGCCGTTCGAGCACGGCACTCAGGTCGGGGGCGAGGTCGGGCAGGGTTCCGGTCACACTGGTTCCTGAAGAGGTTGGACTTGGGCAGCAAGTGCCGCTCCTGCATTCCGGAAGGAACGCGGGGGAGGCACCGATGCCCCTCTGACGATGGCGAGAAGTTCGCCGGGCGTCAACGCGGAGGCGGCTCCAGGCGGCAGCTTCCTGGCGGAGGAGCGGGGTGAACACAGGCCCTGTCGGGCCGGTTAATCGGTTGACTGCCGCGATGTTAGGCCGCTGTGCTGGTAGCCTGGTGGTGCGCGGGCGCTGGGGCCGGGCTGGTATGCTGAGCCGGATTGGGGGCCGCTCCGGTGCGGGCACGACTTGTCACCCTGACCCCGAGCGCCGCGAGGGGTCAGGGTGACAGGCATGCTCGGACGGAGGCGATGGGGATGGTGCTCCCGGAGAGAGCGTCAGGCCGGGTGATGGTTCCACGAGATGGGGACCCCAGAGCGCCGTCCCCGTCGCCGCAGCCGAAGCAGAGCCGCCCGCCCAGCAGGGCTCACAACAACCCCGCCGTCGCAAAGCTCACGAATCGGTCCCCCGCGATGATCACATGATCGTACAGCGGCAGATCCAGCAGCTGGCCCGCCGCCGCGAGCTGCTGAGTAACCGCGCGATCTTCCGCCGAAGGGGTGGGATCGCCGCTCGGGTGGTTGTGCACCACGATGATTCCCGCCGCTGCTTCCACGATCGCGGCGCGAAACACCTCACGGGGATGCACCAGCGAGCTGTTGAGCAGGCCGCGGGTGATCAGCACTTCCCGCAGCACCTGACTCTGACTGTCGAGGGCCAGCAGGTGAAACTCCTCTACCTGCAGATCCCGGAGGCGACCCTGAAACAGGCAGACGACGTCTTCGGGTTCCCGAATGCGGTGGACCGGCGGGCGCTCCTCCCGGGCCAGCCTGGCACCGAGCTCGAAAGCGGCAAGAAGGCGGGCGGCTTTGGCGGGACCTACGCCATCGGTTCGAAGCAGCTCAGCGCGAGGACGTTGGGCCAACCGCCGGAGAGAGCCTTCGCTGACCTCCAGGAGCCGGCAGGCCACTTCGAGCACGCTCTGTCCCCCTCGCCCCGTTCCTATGAGGATGGCGAGGAGTTCGGTGGCCGTCAACGCGGAAGGGCCCAGGGACCACATGCGCTCGCGGGGGCGCTCGGCCGCAGGCACGGTGCCCAGGGGTTGGCTCATGCCGCCAGTCTAGCGCCGGGCGGGGGCTATTTCCGTTCCATTATCGTGCTGGCGGGAATGAACTAACGCCGAAGCTACCGGCCCACCCCGTGGCACTTCTTGTACTTCTTCCCCGACCCGCAGGGACAGGGATCGTTGCGGCCCACCGTGGGCACTGCCGCCGTGGCCCGGCCGACCGGGCCCAGGGAGCTGCTGACCGCCGGCGCGATCGAGGGAGGCGGCGCGACTCGTGGCGGGCGCCCCATGAAGAGATCGTCCGAGCTCGCCCGCGCCGGCGCCGATGGAGCGGTAGAAGGCGGCGGCATGACGGCCCGCCGCGCGGCCGGCTCCACCCGAGGCTCGGCGCTCACCTGGATCTTGAGGAAGCGCTCGGTGAACGTGGACTGGATGTCGCGCATCAGGTCCTCGAACATGTCGAACGCCTCGCGCTTGTACTCGACCAGCGGGTCTTTCTGGCCCCATGCGCGGTACTGGATGGCGTTTCGCAGCTGGTCGAGGTCGTACAGGTGGTCTTTCCACCGTTCGTCCAGCACCGACAGCATTACCTGAGACAGCACCTGGCTGTCCACGTCCGGGATACCGATCGTCTTCCCGAAATCGCCGAGGTATTCGATTTTCCGCTTGAACGCCTCCTCTCCCTCGGCCTTGACCAGCTCGACCATCTGGTCAATACCCGGCGCCTTGGCGGCGTCGGTCACCTCGTCCGCGGTGACCATGTACTGCAGCGCGAGCGCTTCGCGGAGGCCACCCCGGTCGTATTCCTCGGGTCGTTCGGCGCCCACGAAGAACATGGTGACGGATCGCTCCAGCGCGCTCTCGATCATCCGCCGCGCCTCGGCCTTGAGCTCCTCGCCCCGCTCGAGCGCGAAGAGCCGCAGCGAATAGATCACCTCGCGCTGCTGGTTCATCACGTCGTCGTACTCCAGCAGCCGCTTGCGCTGCTGAAAGTTCTGCAGCTCGACCCGCTTCTGCGCCTGCTCGATGGCCCGGGTCACCAGGCCGCCGGTGATGACCTCGCCCTCTTCCGCGCCGCTCTTGTCCATCCACCGGGCGATCCGGTCGGAGCCGAAGAGCCGCATCAGATCGTCTTCCAGGGAGAGGAAGAAGATGGTCTGGCCGGGGTCGCCCTGGCGCCCCGAGCGGCCCCGGAGCTGGCGGTCAATGCGCCGGGACTCATGCCGCTCGGTGCCGATGATCTGGAGCCCCGCCTCGGGTTGCTTGAGATCGAGGTCCTGGCCCAGTTTGATGTCGGTGCCGCGGCCCGCCATGTTGGTGGCGATGACGATGGCCGCCTTCTGGCCGGCGCCCGCCACGATCTCGGCTTCGCGCTGGTGATACTTGGCATTGAGCACCTCGTGCCGGAGCCCCCGCCGCTTGAGCTGGCGCGAGAGGGTCTCGGACACGTCCACGTTGACGGTGCCGATCAGGATGGGCCAGCCGAGGCCGTGCAGCCGCTCGACCTCGTCCATGATGGCGTCGTGCTTCTCTTTCCTGGTCTTGTAGATCCGGTCGGCCTGGTCGAGCCGCTTGACCGGGCGGTGCGTCGGGATGACGCTCACCTCGAGACCGTAGATCGAGTAGAACTCGGTCTCCTCGGTTTCGGCGGTGCCGGTCATCCCGGCCAGCTTGTCATACATCCGGAAGTAGTTCTGGATGGTGATAGTGGCGAAGGTCTGGGTCTCACCCTTGACCTGCACCCCTTCCTTGGCCTCCACCGCCTGGTGCAGCCCGTCGGCCCAGCGACGGCCGCTCATCACCCGGCCGGTGAACTCATCCACGATCACCACCTGGCCGTCCTGCACCAGATACTCCACGTCCTTCTCATAGAGCACGTGGGCCTGGAGCAGCTTGTGGATGATGTGCAGCTTCTCGCTCTTGAGGGCGTAGTCGCCCTCGACCTGCCGCCGCCGCTCGATCCGGTCGTGCGGAGACAGCTCCGCATCCCGGTCAATGCGGTGGATCTCTTCCGAGATGTCCGGCACCAGGAACAGCTCGGGGTCGTCGGGCGACATCGCCTCCGCCCCCCGGTCGGTCAGGTGCACCGAGTGGCCCTTCTCGTCGAGCACGAAGTAGAGCACATCTTCCACCGACCGCATCCGCTGCTGCTTCATCGGCAGCTTTCGGTCGGCGATGGCGTCGAGCTCCATGCGCTGGACCAGTTGCTTGATCCCCTGCTCGTTCAGGAGCTTGAGCAGCCGCTTGTTCTTGGGCATGCCCAACTGGGCCTGATAGAGCTTGAGCGCGGCTTCGTCCCGGGTCTTCTGGTCTACCAGCAGGCGCTCGGCTTCGGCCAGCAGAGTATTGGCGACGCCGGTCTGCTTTCGCACCAGCTCCGCCACCTGGCGGCTGAACTGGGCGTACTTATCGTCGGTCTCGTTCCCCACGGGGCCCGAGATGATCAGCGGCGTCCGGGCCTCGTCAATGAGGATCGAGTCCACCTCGTCAATGATGGCATAGGCATGCTCGCGCTGCACCCGCTGGTCCAGCGAGAACACCATGTTGTCGCGCAGGTAGTCGAAGCCGAACTCGTTGTTGGTGCCGTAGGTGATGTCGGCCAGGTAGGCGTCGCGCCGGGCGGGCGTGGAAGGCTCGGTGTCGTCGAGGCAGGATACGGTGAGGCCGAGGTACCGGAACACATGTCCCATCCACTGCGAGTCGCGGCGGGCCAGGTAGTTGTTGACCGTGACCAGGTGGGTGCCGCGGCCGGCGAGCGCGTTGAGGTACAGCGGGAGCGTCGCCACCAGGGTCTTGCCCTCGCCGGTGGCCATCTCGGCGATCCGCCCCTGGTGCAGCACCAGCCCGCCGATGAGCTGCACGTCGTAGGGAACCATGTCCCATGTCAGCTCGCGGCCGGTCACCATGACCGGCGTGCCCAGCAGCCGCCGGCAGGCCTCCCGCACCGTGGCGAAGGCCTCCGGCAGCAGCTCGTCCAGCCCGGCGCTGAGCTCCTTCTTGTAGGCGCGCTCGAGCTCGTGAAAGCGCTGCTCCAGCTGGTCCCGTTCCGCCGGATCGGCACAGGCGTGCTTGGCCGCGCGGACCTCCTCGACCTCGGCGCGAAGGGTGCCCGTCCGTTCGGCCAGGCTCTGGCGGAATCGGGGGGTCTGAGCCTTGAGCTCGCCCTCGCTGAGCCCCTTCAGCCGCTCCTCGTGCGCGTGAATGGCATCCACGACCGGCTGGATACGCTTGCGCTCGCGATCGAACCGCGTCCCGAAGACCGCGGTCATCATGTTCTTTATCATTCTGTGTCCAAATATAATCGGTGCGCCGCCACGTACTCCGCGACCCGGTCAGGCACCCAGTACCGGATTGACCGGCCCTCCCGCACCCTGCGGCGCACCTCGGTGGCCGAGATGTCTACCGCCGGTACCCGTATGGTCCGGGCAATCAGGGGCGATTCCGGAACCGGGGTTCCCGGCCGGGCGAATACGACCACCCGGGCCAGCGCCGGGATCTCGCCGGCGGCGTGCCAGGCGGGCAGATCGGCGGCTGCGTCGGCACCGAGGAGCAGGATGAGCTCCGCCCCGGGATCCCGCTGGCGAAGTGCCTGGAGGGTATGAACGGTGTAGGACGGCCCCGGACGGTCGAGCTCGGCCCGCTCCAGCTGAAAGCCCGGCACATCCTCGATGGCGAGGGCCAGCATCGCCGCCCGGTGCTCGGCGGGAGCGCCGTGGAGGCCCCGCTTGAACGGCTGCTCCCTGGCCGGCACGAAGCAGAGTCGCTCGAGGCCAAGGATGTCGGCGGCCACCTGACCCACGATGAGGTGCCCATGGTGCACCGGATCGAAGGAGCCGCCGAAGAGCCCGATCATCTCCTCAGGAGGCCTCGGCGGTATTGGTGGGACAGGCTTCGCCCACGCCGGCCGCGCGCGGATGAAACTGCCGGATGTAGCCGCAGGTCTCCTGCACGTCCTCCCGATAGCCGAGGGTTCGGTAGGCCTGCACCAGCCTGATCAGCGCGTCCGGCGCCACCGAAGACCTCGGGTAGGTGGCGACGAGATCTTTGAGGTACAGTATGGCGGAGTCGTACGCCTTGAGCCGAAAGTAATAGAGCGCGGCCTTGTACTCCTTGACGGCAAACCGCTCCTGCAGCTCGTTGATCCGCTGCTGCGCGCGGGTGGCTGCCGAGCCGCCCGGGTAGCGGTTGACCAGCTCCTGGTAGGCGGCGAGGGCCGTCTGCCCGTACGAGGGATCCAGCTCGGGGCGGCGCCAGAGATCGGCGTAGACATCGCCTACCCGGAGCAGCGCCTCGGGGGCCAGCGGCTCGTTGGGGGTCTCGTCCGACACCTTGCGGAACTCGCGGGCGGCCTGGAGATGGCTGCCCAGGGCGTATTGCGCCTCTCCCAGGTAGTAGTGCGCCCGAGGGGTGCGGGGGTCTCCGGGCGAGAACTCGAGCAGCGCTCGCTCCAGTTGCTCGACGGCGTCGGCCCACTTGCCGCGCCGCACGTCACTTTCCCCCTGCCGCCAGAGCGAATCAATCTGCGCCGCCGACGCACCCTCCGACGTCCGAGTTGCGGGTGCCGGCGCGGCCTCGGGGTCGGGACTGCCGGCACAGCCGGAGAGGCCCGCGGCGAGCGGGAGGAACAGCAGGGTAGACCACAAGTCACGACGATTCATCGAAAATCACTGCTGGAGGAGTCACCGGCCGAGCTCGAGAGATCGAGACTCTGGAGCCGCGCCGCGGCGGCGGCGGCGATCGAGTCGGGCTCGGCCGCCGCGACGAGCGCCTGAAAGGCGAGGGCGGCCGCGATAGGATCTCCCTGCCGAAGGCGGGCGTCCCCATAGCCGAGGAGGGCAAGCCGGCCCGTGGCTGAGGTCGAGTCCATCCGCGCAGCCTCCGCAAACCAGAGCGCAGCCTCCTCGTCGTTGCCGGCGCCCCGGGCCCGTTCCCCCAGGGCCAGCGAGCAGTCGGCGACCCCGCTGTGCGCGCCGAGCCGCGCGCGGGCATCTTCCGCCCTCCGCAACACCGAGCGATAGAGGAGGATGGCCTGGCCGCACCCGGCGGTCTGCTCCAGCGCGCGGCCGTACGACGCCAGCAGCGAGTCTACCGTATTCGCGTCGGTGGCGGCGGCGATGGCGCCCGGGAGCAGCGCCACCAGTTCGGCGCTTCCGGTTCCCGCCTGCTGCGCCAGAAGCACGGCGTAGCGGCCCGTGGGCCGGCCCGGTGCAATGGCCTGGAGGCCGGCAAGCGCTTCTCCGAGCACCTCGGCATTGCGCTGCCGCTCGGCGGTGAGAACCACTGCCTCGAGGCCTTCGGCCGCCTCGAGCACCCGAGTAGGATCGTCCCCGGCCAGCTTCAAGTACGACTCGGCGGCCTCCCGCAGCTCCCCGCTATGGAGCGCGGCGGCTCCGGCCTTGGCCCACACCCGGGGGTCGGGATTGCCGGCGAGGGCCCCGCGGTACCGCTTCAGCGCCTCGGCATAGCGCGCCTGGCCGTAGGCCTGATCGCCCTGACGCTCCGGATCGCCGGCCGCCGCGCATCCGGCGCACAGCCACACGACGGCCATCAGCCACGCTCTCACCCGGTGCGCTCCAGCATCGCGAGGTAGGCTTCCACCCTGGCGTTCTCGGGGCGGCGGGCAAGGCAGGACTGCCACACATCCCGCGCGCCGATCCCATCACCCGACAGGTAGTGAGCCAGTCCGAGAGCCGCCTGGGCGTCCACGAAGCTGGGGCGGGCGCGAATCACCTGCTCCAGCTCCTCGCGAGCCTCGAGTGGCCGATTGGCCTCGAGCAGCAGGCGGGCCATCCGGTAGCGGAGGTCGTGAAACGTCGGGCCCAGCTCGAGGGCTCGCTCGTACTGCTCGATGGCCCGAGCCGTCGCTCCGGCCTCGGCGTAGGCCTCGGCCAGTTCGGCGTGCTGATTGGCCAGGCGCGAGGCGACCGGAGCGGGCAGCCCATTCGCAGGCGGGGCCACGCTGGCGGCGGCGCGGCGGAACCATTCCTCGGCCTCCTCGCTCCGCCCGAGCTCGTTCAGCGTCAGCGCGCGATGGACCAGCGCCTCGAGGTAGTGCGGGTTGAGCTCCACGGCCCGGGTAAACTCGGCCAACGCGCGCTCGGCCTGCCCCAGCAGCGAGAGCGAGACGCCGAGGAGATGGTGCACGTCCGCGAAGGCCCGACCCGAGGCCACGACCTCCTCCAGCAGGTGCACCACGCCGTAGTAGTCCTGCACCTCGAACCGCTCGCGCGCCCGCCCGACGAGGCGCTCAGTCTGTTCGGCCATATACCTCACGAAACCAGGTGACGAAGCGGCGGATTCCATCGGGGAACGAGATCTTCGGCATGTAGCCGAGGCGGCTGCTGGACTTGGTCAGATCGGCCGCGGTGCGCTGCACGTCGCCCGGCTGCATGGGCGCCCACTCGATCCGCGGCTCGATACCGAGCGCCCGGGCGATTTCCGCCACCATGGCCTCGGTGGGGATCGAGCGGTTGCCGCCCAGGTTGAAGGTCTCGACCCCGACCGGCATCGAGCCGGTCCATTCGACAGCAGCCACTACGCCGGCCACGATATCGTCGCAGTAGGTATAGTCCCGCGCCTGGGTGCCATCGCCGAAGAGAGTGATGGTGCTGCCCTCGACCATTTTTCGGGTAAAGGCGCGGATGGCGAGATCGGGACGTTGCCGCGGGCCATAGACCGTGAAGAAACGGAGCGAAACCGCTTTGAAGCCGTAGATCGGAGCCACCGACCCGAGGAGGAGCTCGCCGGCGCGCTTGGTGGCGGCATAGGGCGAGACCGGCTCGATGGCGATCGCGTCTTCCCTGAACGGCACCGGCGTGCTGTCCCCGTACACCGAGGAGGACGACCCGAATACGATGCGGGACACACCGGCGCGGCGCGCCGCCTCCAGCACCGCGGCGGTGCCGGTGACGTTGGCGCGGACGTAGCCCACCGGATCGGCGAGCGAAGGGCGCACCCCCGCCTTGGCGGCAAGATGCACCAGCACCGTGTCCGGCGTGAAGATGGGTTCCAGCGCCTCCACGTCCAGCATGTCCTGCTCGCGGAAGGTGAACCCGGGCAGCGAGCCCATCTCCACGAGGTTGTGCTCCTTCATGGCCCGGGGATAGAAGGGATCGAAGTTGTCAATCCCCACCACTTCGTCGCCCCGGCGGGCGAGTGCCTCGACCAGATGCGAGCCGATGAACCCGGCCGCGCCGGTGAGGACGACCCGAGTCACCGCCCTCCCCGCCCGATCCCGTGGTACTCGAACCCGAGTGACATCATCCGCTCGGGCTCGTACAGGTTGCGGCCGTCAATCAGCAGCGGGCGGCGGAGCAGCTTGCGCACCCGCTCGAAGTCGGGGTTGCGATACAGCAGCCATTCGGTCATGACCAGCAGGGCATCAGCTCCATGCGCGGCACTGTAGGGGTCGGCGGCGTACATCACCCGGTCGCCGAAGATGGAGCGAGCCGAATCGGTGGCCTTCGGATCATGGGTCTGCACCCTGGCGCCGGCCTCGAGGAGACCCTCGATCAGCGGGATGGTGGGGCTCTCGCGCATGTCGTCGGTCTCGGCCTTGAACGCCAGACCCCAGAGGCCGACGATCTTTCCTTTCAGATCCTGGCCCAGGTGGCGCTTCACCTTCTGCAGCACCACCAGCTTCTGGCATTCGTTTACCGACTCGACCGCCTTGAGGACGTCGAGGGAGAGGCCCAGCCCGTCGGAGGTATGGATCAGCGCCTTCACATCCTTGGGGAAGCAGGAGCCGCCGTAGCCCGGCCCGGGATAGAGAAAGGCCCGCCCGATCCGCTGGTCGGACCCGATGCCCAGCCGCACGTTGCTCACGTCGGCACCGACCAGCTCGCAGAACATGGCCATCTGGTTCATGAACGAGATGCGGGTGGCCAGCATGGCGTTGGCGGCGTACTTGGTCACTTCGGCCGAGGCGATGTCCATGAAGAGGATCCGGTTGCCGCCCTGGCGGGTGAACGGGGCGTACAGCTCGCCCATGACCGCCTTGGCCTCCTCATCGTCAACGCCGATCACCACCCGGTCGGGTTTCATGAAGTCGTCAATGGCGGCCCCTTCCTTCAGAAACTCGGGATTGGAGCAGACCGCGAACGGGGTGGACGTCTCCGAGCGCACCGCGGCCCGCACCTTTTCGGCGGTGCCCACCGGCACGGTGGACTTGGTGACGACCACTTTCGGCGTGTTCATGTTCCGCCCGATCTCGCGCGCCACTCCCAGCACGTGCTGCAGATCGGCGGAGCCGTCCTCGCCCGGTGGAGTGCCGACGGCAATGAAGATCACCCGGGCGCCCTGGATCGCGGCGGCGATGTCGGTGGTGAAGGTGAGCCGCCCCTCCGCCTGATTCCGCTGAACCATCGGCTCCAGTCCCGGCTCGTAGATGGGGATCTCGTTGCGCTGGAGCCGGGAGATCTTTTCGGCATCCTTGTCCACGCAGACCACGTCGTTGCCCGTCTCGGCCAGGCAGGCGCCGGCCACCAGGCCCACATATCCGCTTCCGATTACCGCCACATGCATGTCACGCCTCTTTCGGCATTGCGTTGCGAGTGTCTACCACGAGCTTGGCGTTTCGTTTGATCATGCGGTAATCCACCGAGGTGTGGTCGGTGACCACCATGACGCAATCCGCCGACGAGACGGTGTCCGGAGTGAGTGGGACCGACCGGAACTCTCGACCGTCCTCGCGGAAGCAAGGAACGTGCGGATCGGCGTAGGAGACCCGGGCTCCCTGCCCTTCCAGCAGCCGGATGATGTCGAGCGCCGGGCTTTCCCGGATGTCGTCTATGTCCCGCTTGTAGGCGACGCCGAGCACCAGCACCGAGGCGCCGCGCACGGCTTTGCCCTTGCTGTTGAGGACCTCAGCGACCTTGCGCACCCAGAAAAGCGGCATCTCGGTGTTGAGCTCCCCGGCCAGGTCAATGAAGCGGGTCTTGTAGTTGAGCCCGCGCATTTTCCAGGCGAGGTAGTGGGGATCAATCGGGATACAGTGTCCTCCCAGGCCGGGGCCGGGAAGAAATTTCATGAACCCGAACGGCTTGGTGGCAGCCGCCTCGATCACTTCCCACACGTCCACGCCCAGCTTATCGCAGACGATGGCCATTTCGTTGACCAGGCCGATGTTCACGCTGCGAAAGGTGTTCTCCAGCAGCTTTACCAGCTCCGCCGCCTCGGTGGTGGACACCCCTACCAGGGTGTCTATGGCCGGCTCGTAGAGCGCGACGGCGACGCGGCGGCAGTCCGGCGTGATCCCGCCGACCACCTTGGGCGTGTTGCGGGTGCCGTAATCGGGATTTCCCGGATCCACCCGCTCGGGACTGAAGGCCAGAAAAAAATCTTCGCCCACCTGGAGCCCGGTGCTCTCCAGCGCCGGCAGCAGAATCTCCCGGGTAGTGCCCGGGTAGGTGGTGCTCTCCAGGATGATCGCCTGTCCCCGCCGCAGGGTACGCTTGACCGCCTCGGTGGCGGCGACGATGTAGCTGACGTCGGGATCCTTGAACTTGGAGAGCGGCGTGGGAACGCAGATGGAGATCACGTCCGGCTCCCCCATGCGCCCCATGTCGGTCGTCGCGCTGAAGCGGCCGCCGCTCATCGCGGCGCCGAGCTGCGCGTCGGTCACATCCTTCACGTGGGAGTGACCGTCGTTGAGTCCGTCCACCACCGCTTCGTTGATGTCGAAGCCGAGTATCGGGTAGCCGGCGGCGGCCAGCTCGACCGCCAGCGGCAACCCGACATACCCCAGGCCGACGATTCCGAAGAGGGCCTCGCGGCGCTCCGCTTTCCCGATCAGCTCCTGCGCTATGCTCATCCCTGCGCCTCCATCCTCATGCCCACCACGGCCGGGGGCTCAGGCATAAAACCCGAGCACCGCCGCGATGACCGCGTCCTGCTGCTCCCCGGTGAGCTCGGGAAAGATGGGCAGTGAGATCACCGAATCCATCGCCGCCTCGGTCGCCGGGAGACTGCCCCGACCGTAGCCCAGATGCTCGAAGCAGGGCTGAAGGTGCAGGGCGAGCGGGTAGTAGATCGCGTGGCCGATACCGTGCGTCTGCAGCGTGGCCTTCAGCGCGTCGCGTTGCGGCACCCGGATGGTGTACTGATTGTAGATGTGCTCGTTGCCGGGGTCGGTCCGCGGTGGGCACACCGCCGGATGTCCGGTGAACGCCGCGTCGTACCGTTTGGCGTGCCGCGCCCGGGTGGCGCTCCAGGCTCCCAGATGCGGCAGCTTGGCCAGGAGCACGGCCGCCTGCAGGGTGTCCAGGCGGCTGTTGTAGCCCACCTCGTCGTGGTGGTACTGCCTGGCGCCGCCGTGCAGTCGCAGCTTTCGCAGCCGGTCAGCCAGCGCGTCGTCCTGGGTGACCATCATCCCGCCGTCGCCGTACCCGCCCAGATTCTTACTGGGAAAGAACGAGAACGTGCCCACGGTGCCGAGCTCCCCCGCCATACGCCAGGCGCCGTCGAGCTTCCGCCGGGCGCCAATGGCCTGTGCGGCGTCCTCGATGAGCATGAGGCCGTGCCGCTTCGCGATCGGCACGATCTGTTCCACCGGCGCCATCTGGCCGAAGAGGTGGACCACGACGATGCCCCTGGTGCGGGGCGTGATCGCCGCTTCGATGGCGGCTGGAGAGACGTTGAAGGTGGCCGGGTCAATGTCCACGAACACCGGCTTGCCGCCCGCGTTGTGGATGGCACCGGCGGTGGCGAAGAAGGTGAACGCCGGCGCGATCACCTCGTCTCCCGGCGCGAGATCGAGCGCCCTGAGCGGCAGCAGCAACGCATCGGTCCCGCTGGCGCAGCCGATGGCGTGCCTGGCGTTGGAAAGCCGGGCCACCTCGCTCTCCAACCGGCCCACTTCGGGGCCCATGATGAAGCTCTGCCGCTCCACCACCGCCATCATGGCCGAGAGCACCTCGTCCTTGATGCCCCGGTACTGCGCCACCAGGTCGAGCAGCGGTACGTTCACTGAATCGGCTCACGTGGAAAGCGCCCGCGCGCCGGCCGAAGCCGGACGAGCAGCGGGCGCGGTTGAAAGCGGAAGCTTCGGCAGCGGTGCAAGTTAGCCGAGGTGCCGGGGTGGGTCAATCTGGCTGAGCGCTCCGGTGGCCTCGCGATAGCTCGCCCCGCAGGCGGAACAGAGCGCCACGTTGTGCTGGAGCTGCAGGCGCACCCCGCACTGGCACATCCAGCCCACCCGCCGGGCGGGCACCCCCACCATGAGCGCGTACGCGGGCACGTCGCTCCGGACCACCGCGCCGGCCCCGATGAAGCTGTACTCTCCCAGCGTCACCCCGCAGACGATCGTCGCGTTGGCCCCGATGGACGTGCCGCGGCGTACCAGGGTGCGCCGGTACTCCGACTTCCGCGACACGTGGCTGCGCGGGTTGCTCACGTTGGTGAAGACGCAGCTGGGCCCGCAGAACACGTCGTCCTCCAGCTCCACTCCTTCGTAAATCGAGACGTTGTTCTGCACCTTGACGTTATTCCCCAGCCGCGTGCCCGGCATGACGACCACGTTCTGCCCCAGGTTGCACCGCTCCCCGATGACCGCGCCGGGCATCACGTG
>JACCQZ010000172.1 GCA_013813875.1 Gemmatimonadales bacterium
GTCCAGCCCACGGTTGAGCCGGGATACCAGATTGGTGAGCCCGATGCTGTCAATGTCGAAGACCGCCGTCGCCTCCGGGTAGGGGCCCATCTTGGGCGGGTCACCGGTGACGATGAGCAGGTTGCGAATTCCCGCTGCCGAGGCGCCGAGGAGATCGGAGAGCATGCCGAGCAGGTTGCGGTCGCGGCAGGCGTAGTGGACGACGGCCTCGAGTCCCACCTCTCGCTCGATCATCAGCGCCGAGAGGAGCGCACCCATCCGGCTCTGCGCCCGGGGGCCGTCGGGCACGTTGACCGCGTCCACCCCGGCCGCCTTGAGCTGCCGCACCTGGGTGAACATCGGAGCCGGGTCCACCCCCTTGGGTGGCACGATCTCCACCGTGGTGATGAACCGACCCTCCGCCAGCTTGGACCCCAACCTGGAGCGGGCCGCAAGCGGAACCGGCTCCACCCCCGCGCTGTGCTGAGGAGCCGCCGCCACTACATGCACGTGCCGCGGCGACACGCTCTGCACGAAGCCGCGGATGGCCCGGATGTGCTCGGGAGTGGTGCCGCAGCACCCGCCCACGAACCGGGCTCCGGCTTCCACTATACGCCGGGCGTAGCTCGCCATGTACTCGGGAGACGCCATGTAGATCTTCCGGTCTCCCACCTCGCGCGGCAGCCCGGCATTGGGCTGCGCCGAGAGGGGGACGGAAACCACTCGGGCCAGCTTCTCGATGGCCTCCAGCACGCCGTGGGGACCGACCGAGCAGTTGACGCCGATGACGTCTGACCCCAGCGCCTCGAGCTCGGGCCCAAAGACCTCGGGATCGGTGCCGTAGTGGGTTCTTCCATCGGTACCGACGGTCATCTGGGCAATGACCGGCAGATCGCACTGGCCCCTGACCGCCTGGAGTGCCGCGCCCAGTTCGGCGATGTCGCTGAAAGTTTCCAGGATGAACCCGTCGACTCCGCCGGCCAGGAGCCCGCGGACCTGGCGGGCAAACGCATGCCGCGCCTCGTCTACCGACATCTCGCCGTACGGCTCGATCCGCACCCCGAGCGGACCGATCGCACCGGCCACCGCGGCCCGCTCGCCAGCCGCCTCCCTGGCCAGTCCGGCCGCGGCGGAGTTCACCCGCTCGGTGTCCCCCGCAAGCCCGTGGGTGGCCAGCTTGACCGGGTTGGCGCCGAAGGTGTTGGTCTCCAGCAGCTCCGCCCCCGCCCGCACGTACTCGCGATGGATGTCGCGCACCAGGTCGGGCTGCTTCAGGTTGAGCTCGTCATAGCAGACATTGAGAAAGACGCCGCGGCCATACAGCATCGTCCCCATGGCCCCGTCGGCCACGTGGACCCGGGAGTCGGAGAGGAGATCTCGGAGGGTTAGCATTTAGGGGGAGTGCTTAGTGCTGAGTGCTTAGTGCTGAGCACTTTTCACTCGTAGTTTAGGTTTGACGCCAGCCACCGCTCCATCGTCTTGATATCCATCCCCTTGCGCCGGGCGTAGTCTTCCAGTTGGTCCCGTTCGATCCGGCCCACCCCGAAGTAGTGCGATTCCGGATGCCAGAAGTACCACCCACTCACCGCGGCCGCGGGGTACATCGCGTAGCTCTCGGTGAGGCTGATGCCGACGCTGCTCTCGACGTCGAGCAGATCGAACAGGGTGCTCTTCTCGGTGTGGTCGGGGCATGCCGGGTAGCCCGGCGCCGGCCGGATTCCCTGATAGCGCTCCCGGATGAGCTCCCGATTATCCAGCGACTCTCCCCGCGCGTAGCCCCAGAACTCGGTGCGCACCCGCTCATGCAGCCGCTCCGCGAGCGCCTCCGCCAGCCGGTCGGCCAGCGCTTTGGCTAGGATGGCGTTGTAGTCGTCGTGCGCCGTCTCGAATGCGGCCACCACCTGCTCCAGCCCCACGCCTGCCGTAACCGCGAAGGCGCCGATGTAGTCGGCCACTCCGGTCTCCTTCGGCGCCACGAAGTCCGCCAGGGCCAGGTTAGGCCGGCCCGGGGGCTTCAGCATCTGCTGGCGGAGGGTGTGGACCACTGCGGCCGGCTGACTCCGGGCGGGGTCGGCGTAGATCTCGATGTCGTCTCCGACGCTGTTGGCCGGGAAGAGGCCGAAGACGGCGCGGGCCCGGATCAGCCGCTCGCATACCATTCGATCGAGCAGCGCTTGGGCATCACGGAAGAGGCTGGTGGCCGCCGCCCCGACCTTCGGATCGTCGAGAATGGCAGGATAGTGTCCGGCCAGCTCCCAGGTCTGGAAAAATGGGGTCCAATCAATCCGCGGGGTGAGATCGTCGAGCGGATAGTCGTCCAGAACCCGAACCCCCGTGAAGCAGGGCTCCGGCGGCGGCGCGGCCGACCAGTCAATGGCCAGCCGGTTGCGCCGGGCGTCGGCGATGGGCTGGCGACGCGTTTCCGGCCGGCGGTCCGCCCGGCGCTCGCGCACCTCCTGGTACTCGGCTTTGATCCCACCGACGAAGTCGTCGCGCAACGTGTCACTCAGCAGGTTGCCGGCAACGCCGACTGCCCGAGACGCATCGAGGACGTGCACGGTAGGGCCCTGGTACTGGGGCTCGATCTTAACCGCGGTGTGCACCCGCGAGGTGGTTGCTCCGCCGATGAGCAGCGGCACCGCGAACCCTTCCCGCTGGAGCTCGCTCGCCACGAACGCCATCTCCTCCAGCGAAGGCGTGATGAGCCCGCTGAGTCCGATCAGGTCCACCCGCTCGCGCCGCGCCGTCTCCAGAATTCGGGCACTGGGAACCATGACGCCCAGGTCTATGACCTCGTAGTTGTTGCACTGGAGCACCACGCCCACGATGTTCTTCCCGATGTCGTGCACGTCGCCCTTGACCGTGGCGAGCAGCACCCGCCCCTTGGCTCTGGTGTCGGCGGTAGCATGCTTCTCGGCCTCGATGTAGGGCACCAGGTGGGCGACCGCTTTTTTCATTACCCGGGCGCTCTTGACCACCTGCGGCAGAAACATCTTGCCGGCCCCGAAGAGGTCGCCCACGATGTTCATTCCCGCCATCAGGGGGCCTTCGATCACGTGGATCGGCCGCTCCGCTTGCTTCCGTGCCTCCTCGGTGTCTTCGACGACGTAATCAGCGATCCCCTCCACCAGCGCGTGCGCCAGCCGCTCGGCCACAGGTGCCGCCCGCCAGGCCAGATCGGTCGCCTGCACCGCGGCCTGGCCCTTCACTGAATCGGCAATCTCGAGCAGCCGGTCGGTGGCGTCCGGCCGCCGGTTGAGGACCAGGTCCTCCACCCGCTCCAGCAGGTCGGGCGGGATGTCGGAGTAGATCGTGAGCTGTCCCGCGTTCACGATCCCCATATCCATGCCGGCCTCGATGGCGTGGTAGAGGAAGACGGAGTGGATCGCCTCCCGCACCGGATCGTTTCCCCGGAAGGCGAAGGAGACGTTGCTCACCCCTCCGCTCACCATGACGTGGGGGAGACACGCCTTGATCTGCCGGGTGGCTTCGATGTAATCCACCGCGTAATTGTTGTGCTCTTCGATCCCGGTGCCGATGGCGAAAACGTTAGGATCGAAGACGATGTCCTCGGGCGGAAATCCCACCCGCTCGGTGAGGATTCGGTAGCAGCGGTTACAGATGGCAATCTTCCGTTCCGCGCTGTCGGCCTGGCCTTGCTCGTCGAAAGCCATCACGATGACCGCTGCCCCGTAGCCCCGCACCAGCGTCGCCTGCCGGACGAATGCCTCTTCCCCCTCCTTCAGGCTGATCGAGTTGACGATCCCCTTCCCCTGGACACACTTGAGCCCCGCCTCGAGAACCGACCACCGGGAGGAGTCTATCACCGCCGGCACCCGGCTGATGTCCGGCTCCGCGGCGATGAGCCGCAGGAACGTCGTCATGGCCTGTTCCGAGTCGAGCATTCCTTCGTCCATGTTGACGTCGAGCATCTGCGCGCCGCTCTCCACCTGCTGCCGGGCGATCTCCAGCGCCGGCTCGTATTCACCGCCCAGCACCAGCTTGGCGAACTTGCGGGACCCGGTCACGTTGGTCCGCTCGCCCACGTTGACGAAGATGCTGTCGGGTCCGATGATGAGAGGCTCCAGGCCGCTCAGCCGGAGACGGGGCTCGGGCGTGGGTGGGCGGCGAGGTGGCAGATCGCGCACCGCTTCGGTGATGGCGCGGATGTGTGCCGGGGTGGTGCCGCAGCAGCCACCAACCAAGTTGACCAATCCGCTTGCCGCGAACTCCCGCAGCACCCCGGCCATGTACTCCGGGCTTTCGTCGTACTGGCCGAACTCATTGGGCAACCCGGCGTTGGGATGCGTGCTCACCAGCACCGGAGCCACTCGCGAAAGCTCCTGGACGTACTGCCGCAACTGCTTGGCGCCGAGGGCACAGTTGAGCCCGATACTGAGAGGGCGACCGTGCGCCACAGAATACCAGAAGGCCTCGGTGGTCTGTCCCGACAGCGTGCGCCCGCTCGCATCGGTGATGGTGCCGGAGATCATCACCGGCACCCGGTCGCCGGTGGCATCGAACAGGCTATCTACGGCAAAGAGCGCCGCCTTGGCGTTGAGGGTATCGAAGATGGTCTCGACCAGAATGAGGTCGGCACCTCCGTCGAGCAGCCCGCGAGCGGCTTCGGTGTACGTCGCCACCAACTCGTCGAAGCCGATGTTGCGGAAGCCCGGGTCGTTCACGTCGGGCGAGAGGGAGGCGGTCCGGCTGGTGGGGCCCAAGACGCCGGCCACGTACCGCGGCACCTCGGGGTCGCGGCCCTCGAACCCGTCGGCCACCTCGCGTGCCAGCCGCGCCGAGGCATGATTCAGCTCGTAGACCAGCGCCTCCATGCCGTAATCGGCCAGGGAGGCGGCCGTAGAGTTGAACGAGTTGGTCTCCAGGATGTCGGCGCCGGCGTCGAGATAGGCCTCGTGGATGGCCCGGATGATCGCCGGCTGGGTCAGCGAGAGCAGGTCGTTGTGCCCTCTCAGGTCGCGAGGCCATTCTGCGAAGCGCTCGCCCCGATAATCAGTCTCGGCCAGCCCGTAGGTTTGGATCATCGTGCCCATGGCGCCATCCAGCACCAGGATCCGGCGCGCGAGCAGCGGTTCGAGCAGGGCCAGGCGCTCTGCGCGGCTGCGGATAGCGCCTGCCGGTGGCCGGGAGGATGAGGTCGGGGCGGGGGCAACGAGCACGAGGCTCTCCAACGAAAAAACCCTGGAGCTAAAACGCCTCAGGGCAAGCGTTTTAGCGGTTATTTAGCGTGGCCGCAATCAGCGCAAATCGCCACGGAGTCGGTTGTGGGGAGGAAGGTAATGGTGAGCAGTGGTGCTTCGCTACTGGCTATCGGCTATCGGCTATCAGCAGGAACCAGGGAAGGCTCGGATTGGCTCCGAAAAGGCCACCTGCTGGTAGCCGTAGCCGAGAGCTGATAGCCGATAGCCTCCTACAACACCCCCATCACCACCCCCCGCACCACCCAGAGCACCAGCCATGCTACCATCGGGCTCATGTCGAACATGCCGAATGGTGGGAGGACCCGGCGGAGGGGCTCGATCAGCCAGTCGGTAAGCACCATGATGAGACGCATCCAGGGGCGGTAGGGGGAGATGCCGAACCAGGAGGCGATCACTCGAATGAAGATGGCGGCCATGAGGATCGTGAACACCGCGCTCACCACCAGCCGTAGCCAGGCTCGGGGGCCGGCGGAGGCCATCGCGGTGAGGGTTCCGGCCATGTCGAGCAGCCAGTGGGTGAGACTCAGCAGCAGCAGTCCGCCGGCGATCACGATTGCGAGCAGCCAGAACGGAGCGTCCTGCGGATTCCCTCCGGCCCGCAGGACGCGCCGCTCGAGCGGGAGAAGCACCGGCTCGCCGACCCGTCGCATGAACCGGGGCCACACGCCGAACGGATTGATCCGCCGCCGGCGCACCGCCCAGTGGGTCAGCGCAACGACCGAGGCGTAGGCCATCGCGATAACCACCAGGACTCTGGTTACGAGATCAATGACGGCAGGCATGGGCGCGTGATCAGACGAGGAGCTCAGTGTCCCTGAGCCGGGTCGCCGATGCGGATGGGGCGTTGGGTGCCGGACCGGGTGGTGCACATCAGGGTGAAACGTCCGCCGTTGATGGCGGCCTCTTCGAGGATCTGGCTGTCTCCGCGGCAGGAGATGATCGAGCGATCTTCCGCCCTGCGGTACTTCGCGGTAACCACCGGCTCGCGCGCGAGATTCACCAGCCACCGCGCCGTGGTCGGGGTGAGACTGTCAATGCCCATCTGACTGAGGGAGCCGGCGGGACGGCCACGGTGCGAGCCGCGAAAATCAACAGCCCGGTCCACCAGCTCGAATATTTCCCGGCCCAGCAGCTCGGCGTCCTGCTGGTCCGCGGCAAGGCCGGACCGAGCGGCGGCAGCGGGTTGGGCCCGATCTTCCTGGCCACAGCCGGCGGCGAGAAGCGCGACCGCCAGCGCCCGCCGGACAATCCGCCGGCTCATTCCATTGCGAATTCGCGGTTGAACACGACTTCGAAGCTGAACGTCTTGGCCCGGCTCCGGGTTTCCATGATCTCCGCGATACGCCTGAGCCGCGCCGGGATCTCCATGATCTTTTCCTGCGCCTTGCGTCCCAGCTCGTTGAGCCCGTCAATGCTATCAATTTTCCAGTACCGGATCTGCTCCTGCACGATGCGCAGGTAGTCCCTCGGCCCATAGATGCCGGCCCGACGGATCACCTCGGCCAGATCTTTGAAGCCGGGTATGGTCACGCCCGGCATGTCAATGGCCGGTAGAATGAACGAGGCCGAGTGCAGCGCCTGATCGGGATCGCGCTTGAGAATCTCCTCGAACACGCTCCGATAGAAGGCGTAGTGCCGGGCCTCGTCTTTGGCGACGTGACTCAGCACCTCGGCCAGCCGAGGCTCATACTCCGCCACTATGCGGCCGGTCTCGCTGTGGGAAAACTGGGTGGCCCGCTCCTGCACCGTGGTGTAGGCGAAGACCCGGTAGGGATCGTGATCCCATGCCGGATGAAAGCCCCGCCGCAGGTACTCGAACTGCATCTCCTCGATCTTGCGCTGATCGAACAGCCGGGTGTCCCGGGCGTAGTCGTGGAGGACCTGCCCGTGGCGGTCTTCCTCCGCGGTCCACAGGTTGTTCCAGCCCCGCCAGTGGCTGTCGTCGCCCAGGTACACCGCCAGGAGCCGGTGAAAGTGCGGAAGCCCCTCTTCGGTGAGGATATTCAAGGCGAGAGCGGCCCGTACCGGGTCGGGAATTCCCTCCGCCTGTGCGCGTAACTGGCCGACGAAATCGTCGGGACTATCATCGGGTGCGGGGCCGAGGAGATCGGAGGGAAACCAGAGATCGCGCTTGCGCTCGTGGCTCTCCATCAACTCGCGGACCCGATCCTCCAAATCCTTCAGGACTTCGATCTTGGTGGCGAGTTCCCGTTCAGGATCGGTGGTGATGCCCATGGGCAGTGGAGTCCTTCGTACGCGGGTAAAAGCTGGTGAAAACAGCAGGGACCAACCCCTTAACATAAGGTGGCTGGTCCGGTTAACGCCAATCGGCGGCGGCGGCGGCCCCGCAGCGGGGCGCTTCGCCTGGCTCAGCGGGTGCGGGGACCCAGCTGCTTCTCCATCAGGGTCCAGGAGCGCCGGCCTATGTAGTTGGCGCGCTGGTAGATCTGCCGCCACCCCAGGGCCGCCAGGAGGCCCTCCGACCGGGTATCGTCGGTCCAGAACTCCGCCAGGTGCGCCCCTGACTGTTCAGCCCGCTCCTCGAAGGCCGCCAGCAGTCGGTGAGCGTGGCCTTGGTGCCGCTCCTGAGGCAGAATCACCACATCTACCAGATGCGCTACTCCGCCCCGGAGCCAGTACCGCAGGCCTCCGACCCAGTCACCGATCTCATTGCTCAGGATGAGGTAGCGCTCGTCCAGCACACCGGTCCAGCCCGCGGGATCCTCTTCCTGCTCGAGGAGCTCGGTGTACCAGGCGGCGAAGTCGCCGTCCTGCTCCATCTCCCGAATCGTGAGCTCGCTCATTCTGCACCTGCCTTCCTGGTGGAAACGCCTAGCCACTACATCCGCAACACTGATGCCATGCGGGGTGTTCCCCCTGGACCATCTGTCCAGCCGCGTAGCCATCCAATAACTTTCTGCTTTGGGTGCCCAAGCGCTCGACGTTTCCGGAGGAGGTGAGTGATGACCAGTGTGCCCCAGACGAGTCGTCCGGCGATCGTCCGCTGCATCTTCTGCGGGACCGCCAACCGGGTAGATCTCGCCAAGCTGTCGGCCGGGCCGAAGTGCGCCGAGTGCGGCCGGCCGATCAGGCTCGACCGGCCGCTCAAGGTGACCGATGCGGACTTCGAGCAGACCGTCAGTGGCTCGAGCGTTCCGGTGGTAGTGGATTTCTATGCCGACTGGTGCGGGCCCTGCCGTATGATGGCGCCTACCCTCGACGAGTTCGCCCAGCGACGCTCCGGAGAGGTGCTGGTGCTGAAACTCGACACCGAAGCCAGCCGGGCAACAGCTGCGCGGTTCGGGATTCGCGGGATTCCCACCATCATCGCGTTTCAGAATGGACAGGAGCGCAGGCGACACGTAGGGATGGCAGACACCAAGACGCTGGAGACGTTGGTGGCTCCATAGAGGCCCTACCGCAATCCGATAGCGACCGCCACCCCGATGGCGAGCGCGGCAAGGGCGAGGAGAATGGCAAAGATCGGCACCGCGAAGCGCAGCCACTCCTCGTAACGCACGCCAGCCGCCGCAAGCATCGCCATCAGGGCGCCATTGGTGGGGGTGAGGATCTCGCACAGGCCGGCGCCGTACTGGTACGCCAGCACGGTGACCTGACGGGAGAGCCCGATCAGATCCGAGAGCGGCACCAGGAGCGGAAGAGTCAGGACGGCCTGACCACTGGTGCTCGGCACCGGCAGGTGCACGACGGCCTGCACCAACATCATGCCCAGCGCGGACAGCGTCGTGGGAAGCCCGGCGATGGGGGTGAACAACCCGTAGACGATGGTGTCCACGATGCGCCCCTCGTCGAGCACGATGTAGATGCCGCGCGCGAAGCCGATCAGCAGCGCGGCGAACGCCATGGAGCGAAAGCCTTCGACCAGTGCCTCCGCGGTTTCCTCCAACCGCAGTCCACCCAGCAGACCCGCTACGACGCCCATCGTGAAGAACACCGCCGAGAGCTGGTCGAAGTCCCACCCGAAGCGGAGCACGCCGACCACGAACAGGGCGAACGCCGCGAGGACCACCCCCAGGACGGCGGTGTGTCGCCAGCCGGCGGCGGCTTCGCCCTCCTGGCCGGCGGGAAGAGGGGCCGGCTGCACCCGGGTTCGCCGGGCGAACTGCATGGTGCCGGCGATCCAGATGGCCCACGCGGGTACCAGGAAGAGTATTCGGAAGAGGGAGCCCGAGAGCAGCGGCAGCTCGGCCACCTTCTGGGCGATGCCGACCTGAAAGGGGTTGATGAAGCTGAACGAGGCGCCGATGGCGGAGGCGCCGAGACTCATGGCCACCGCGGTCAGGGCATTGAAGCCGAGCCGCCGGGTGAGGAGCAGCAGGACCGGAACGAACGCGATCAGCTCCTCCTGCATCTGGATCAGCACTCCGCCCAGTCCGAAGGCGAAGCCCACGATGGGAATGACCAGCAGCCCGCGTCCGGCGAGGCCGCGGGCCAGCTGGTTGACCAGCCGCCCCAGCGCCCCGGTTCGCTCGACTACCGCGAAGGCCCCTCCCACCAGAAAGACGTAAAAGACCACCGATGCCGCGTCCGCCATTCCCTTGGGGATCGCCACCAGCGCCTGGAACGGCCCGACGGGGCGGGCTTGCGCCGGGGCATAGGTGTCGGCGACAACGACGCTGCGCCCGGTGACCGGGTCCTCCCGGCGCTGGAACTCGCCCGCCGGCAGCACATAGGTCAACACGGCGGCAACGAGAATGCAGCCGACCAGCAGGATGAGGGGATGGGGGAAGCGAAGCCGCGCTACGCTCCCGGTCACAGGGGACGGCAGCGCCGGGAGAGCGGGGGGGTGTTGGAGCAGGCGATACTTTCGTTCATTCCCCGCGCGAGAGGGCCACAGGCGGTGGTCTGCGCCTCCCGGACAGCATCGGCTTCGGAGGCGCCCGAGGCCGTGGCCTCTCCCCGGCCCCCCGCGTAGGCCACCGCGACGGTACACTCGGCCCGCTGCGACGCCATCGTGGTCCAGAGCAGGAAGGCCACGAAGCCGAACACCACCAGGGCGGCCAACAGGCGGGAACGCTGTGTCATGGGCCTGAGGAACCTCCCCTCGTGGATCGCTGTTCTTGAGGGAACGTCCGGTCGCAAGCTGGACCGGAGGTCACCTGCAGAGGAATCGAGTGAATGGACTGTCCGGAAGTAGTACGCCGCCTGTGGGAATATCTGGATGGAGAGCTCGCCGCGAAAGAGGCCGGAGCGGTGCGGCTGCATCTCGAGTCCTGCTCCCAATGCCGTCCCGCCTGCCACTGTGATCGCGCCTTTCTTCTGCTCCTGTCCCGCAGCCTCCGCGCTTCCGCGGCGGCACCTTCCACCCTGGCGGCGTCGGTGCGTGCCCGGCTGTGGCCGGACGCGCAATGATCTTCCGGCCGTCTCTGGCTCTCATTTTCTGGCCGTTGCTGGCGCTGGTTGCCGCGAGGGGCACACCGCTGAGCCCGAACGGGTCCAACGGGCCGGTGATCACCCTCGCCTCGAGCGCCCGAGACTCCATGGGGGCCGTCTTCACCCGGTTCAACGAGCATTGGGACCAGCTCGCCGATCTCAATACGATGGAGCGCATGCTGGGAACTATCCGGCCGACCCAGCGGGAGTATCTCGGCTGTCTGCAAGGCGCTGTAACCGGCGACACGATCCGTATCGAGGGCTGGGTACCGGCAGCGGACATGAAGCAGCTTCAGATGGCGGTGACCGGCAGCTGCGACTCGGTGGCGGGTCTGGTAGGGACCTGGCACACCCACCCCTATCGCGCGGACCTCCAGAACCTTCCGGTCAAGGAGCGGCGGCTGTCGAGGCAGGACCTCGAAACGTTCACCGCCTCGCCGTACAGGGTGACGATGATCATGTGGGACGTGGACTCGCTGGACGCCGCGGTCCGGCGAGGACCGGAGCTCATTCACCCGGCTCCGGTCGTCATCCGTCCGCAACCGACTCCCGGATCCAGCGAAGGTATCCCTCGTCGCCCCCGATGATGGGCACGGCGATGATCTCGGGAACCCGGTAGGGGTGGAGCTCGCGGATGCGGGACTGCAGCGCCGGCAGGCGCTCATCGGTTGTTTTCAGGTGGCAGTACCACTCGGTGGCGGTCTCGACCCGTCCTTCCCAGCGAAAGGTGCTGGCTACCGGACCCACGATCTGAGTGCAGGCGGCAAGACGCTCATCCACGAGGTGGGCGGCCACCTGGTCCGCCAGGTGTCGCTCGGGCAGGGTGGTCGTGACCTGGCAGCAGCCGGTCACCCCGGGTTGCCCGGACATGGCGCGACGGGCTCAATCATCGAGGGGTGTGATTCCGGTTCTCCATCCGCTGTTGAAGCGCACGGTCAGCCGGTGCCCCAGCGGATCGGCCGTCACGTCGGCCACTTGGGGAAGGCTGCGGGCATATCTCACGGCGGCTTCCGCCTGTCGCGCGAGCTCCTCCGGCGCTTCGCCCTGGTGGGCCCGGGCAAACTCGCGGGCGATGGCGATGACCGCGGCCTGCTCCTGCCCGTAGCGGGCAAACTGCTCGGGCGGCGTCAGGCCGTCATCAGCGGTGAGGTGGGGGTAGTAGTCGTAGTCGCGGCAGGACGAGAGCGCCAGCACCAGCAACAGCAGCACGGCGAAGTGACGGGTCATCGGGGCCCCTGGGCTGAGTCGGAAAATCGCCACGCCCGAAGGTAACGAGTCCAATTGATTTTGCTACGCCCGCCGCCCAGCGACGGCCCCGGCTTCATCCTTGGCTACTCCCGCCTTAGTTTACCCTCTCCCCGAGCGCGGTAAGCCTCTATGAGCGGCACCCCCAACATTCCCCACCCCATCAACGAGCCGGTGCTGAGCTACGCTCCCGGAAGCCCGGAGCGGGCCTCGCTCAAGGCCGCCCTTGGCCAGGTGGGCGCGGAGCGGGCCGACATTCCCGCCGTCGTCGGGGGCCGCGAAATCCGGAGCGGCGCTACCCACGACGTGGTAGCGCCACATTGTCACCGGCGGGTGCTGGCCAAGGTGCATCAGGCCGATCGGGCCACGATCGAATCGGCGGTGCGGAGCGCGGTCGAGGCCCAGCGGGACTGGGCCCACTGGCGCTTCGAGGACCGCGCCGCCGTGTTCCTCAGGGCCGGCGATCTTCTCGCCACCCGGCACCGCCAGCTGCTCAACGCCGCCACCATGCTGGGGCAGAGCAAGACCGCCTTTCAGGCGGAGATTGACAGCGCCTGCGAGCTGATTGACTTCCTTCGATTCAACGTCCACTTCGCCGAGCGGATTTACCGGGAGCAGCCCGAGTCGTCGCCGGGGGTGTGGAATCGGCTCGACCACCGCCCCCTCGAAGGTTTCGTCTACGCCATCACCCCTTTCAACTTCACGGCCATCGGCGGCAACCTGCCCACCGCGCCGGCGCTGATGGGGAACGCGGTGGTGTGGAAGCCATCGGCGACGGCGACGCTCAGCAACTGGCACTTCTTCAAGCTGCTGGAGGAAGCCGGTCTCCCACCCGGCGTCATCAACTTTCTGCCGGGCGACTCGATCGAGGTGACTCAGGTCCTCCTGGCCGACCGGCACCTGGCCGGGATCCACTTTACCGGCTCGACCGCCGTTTTCCAGAGCATCTGGAGAACCGTCGGCGAGCATCTCGACCGCTACGCGGGCTATCCCCGAATCGTGGGGGAGACGGGCGGCAAGGACTTCATTCTGGCCCACCCGAGCGCCGATGCCGAGGCGTTGGCGGTGGCGATGGTGCGGGGCGCCTATGAGTACCAGGGGCAGAAGTGCAGCGCGGCCTCCCGGGCGTACATTCCCGACACCTTGTGGCCCGAGGTGCGGGACCGCGCGGTGGCGATGATCGAGGACATTCGCATGGGCGACGTGGCCGATTTCAGGAACTTCATGGGCGCGGTAATAGACCGGCGCTCTTTTGGCCGGCTGCGCGATCACCTCGAGCGCGCTCGGAAGGATTCCGGGGTGGAAGTGGTCGCGGGCGGCGGTGCCGATGACTCCACTGGATACTTCGTGCAGCCCACGCTGCTCAAGGCGGAAGATCCGGCCTACCGGCTCATGTGCGAGGAGATTTTCGGTCCGGTTCTGACGGCCCACGTGTATCCGGCCGCGCGCTGGTCGGAGACGCTCGAGCTGGTGGACCGCACCGGCCCGTACGCGCTGACCGGAGCGGTGTTCGCGCGCGATCGGACGGCGCTGGCGGAGGCCGACCGCGCGCTCAGGTTTGCCGCCGGCAACTACTACGTCAACGACAAGCCGACCGGGGCGGTGGTAGGGCAGCAGCCGTTCGGCGGGGCGCGCGCGAGCGGAACCAACGACAAGGCGGGCTCGATCCTCAACCTGCTGCGCTGGGTCTCGCCGCGAAGCATCAAGGAGACCTTCACGCCCCCCAGGGACTACCGCTACCCCTTCATGGGCGAGGCGTGACGGGGGGAGTTTCCCTGACCACACTGGGGTGGCTGGCAGCTTGCACGCTCGCCGCCGGCAGCCTTCCAGCCCAGCAGCCTCCCCGGTACACCGCCTCCCAGCTTCAGTGCAGTGCGTTCTCCGAGTCGTCCCGCAGCGAGATCCGAACCGAAAGCGGCGGGCGGGTGCGCCAGGCCGAGGCCGGCCGGGCCGGGATCTGGCGCTTTCGCTCCCGCGACACGACGGCGGGCGTCGCCGTGGAGGGATGGTACGACTCGCTCGCCGTGTGGCAGCGATCGCAGGGTTTGGCGCTGGCGCCCGACACCGATGGTCTGATCGGAGGCCGGTATCGGGGGCTGCTCGGGCCCGGGGGCCACTATCGGCCGGCCGACCGGCCGTTCGTGCCCGACGAGGTGAGCGAGGTGGTGGATGCCGCCGTCGCGATGGACGATCTCTTTCCGCCGTTGCCTCCCCGCGCTCTCATGCCGGGCCAGCGCTGGAGCAACTCCACCGGTACCGAGATCACCCGCTTGCCGGACAGCGTGGCCGCCAGGAGGCTGCAGCGCTACGCGCTGAGAATCCGCCAGGCGAGTCGAGAGACGACGCCCCGGGGCGATACCGTACCGATCGCGGTCCGGCAGACGAGCGTCGAGGAGGGAGAGGTGACGTGGGACCCGGCGGCTGGATTGCTGCGCCGGACCCGGTGGATCACCATCGAGACCGACATTCCCATCGGGGGCCGGGTGCGGCAGGCGGTCCGCTCGCGGGTGAGCCAGCGGACGACGCTCACTCGGTTGGCGGGTGGGGTTGGAAGGTGTCCGGGATGAGCCTGTCACCCTGAGCGGAGCGAAGGGGCATGATTCAGGTTATGCCCCCTTCGCTCCGCTCAGGGTGACACGCGCGGCCGCCGCGCCCTGACGAACCGCTGCTCCGGATCGAACAGCACCGCCGCCACCCCGAACGCGATCAGCGTCGCCGCCAGGAGTGCGGCCACGTCCACCACCACCCCGAACTCACCCCGCTGCCCTACCGCATGCCGCATGAGGTCCACCGCGTAGGTCACCGGGTTGCCCCGGGCCAGCGCGCGGAGCGCCGGGGGCATACCGGTGGTGGGGTAGAGGGCCCCGCTCACGAACAACAGGGGGAACAGCACGACGTTGATCACACCCGCGAAATTCTCCACCGAGCGCAGTCGGGCGGCAACCATCAGGCCGAGCATGCCGCTCATGGCCGCCGCGAGCACCAGGGCGCCCAGGGCGGCCACGAACTCGCGGGAGGAGATCGGCAGCACCAGCGGTGCGAATAGAAGAACGACAGCTCCCTGCGCCGCCCCCACCAGCGTTGCCGCCAGGGCGCGCCCCGCGAGCACCGCCGCGGTGCCGGCAGGGCTGGCCAGCATCAGGCGCAGCATGCCGAACTCGCGGTCGTATACGGTCGCTATCGCCGTGAGCATGCCGCCGAAGAGCGCCGCCATCACGATGATGCCCGGATAGATGAACGCCTGATAGGAGAGTGCGCCCTCCAGCCTGGCGATCGCGTTGTATCCGGTGCCGACCAGAAGCAGCCACATGAAAGGCCGCGCCAGGCCGCCCAGCAGCCGGCTGGTCTGCCGGGTGGTGCGCACCAGGTCGCGGGCGACGATGCCGTAGACGGAGCTGAGGGCGCTCACGGGTAGCCGGCTCCATCCTGAGTCTTCGCGAAGTAGACGTCCTCCAGCGATGGCGGCCGCAGGGTGAGCCGATCAATGCCCGGTGCCGAGCCCGCCAACTCGATCACGGGCTCGCGGGGGCCGGTGAGACCGACTCGGAACCCTCCGCCGATCCGGAGCACGGTCTTGGCGCCGCCGAGTCCTCGGATGGCGCGCGCCAGGCGTTCCGCGCCGGGACCTTCGATCTCGGCGATCTCATCGCCGAGCGCGCTCCGCAGCGCGTCGGGGAAATCATCGGCCACAACGCGACCGCGGGAGAGGAGAACCACGCGGTCGGCCGGCTCGGCCTCGGTGAGGTAGTGGGTGGAGAAGAGAACAGTGGTGCCGAGCTCCCGCCGCTGACCGTTGAGCAGGGCCCAGACGCGCTCCCGGTGCTCGGGATCGAGACCCACGGTGGGCTCGTCGAGAATCAGCAGATCGGGGTAGTGCAGGGTGGCCCGGGCAATGTCCACCAGGCGGCGCCACCCTCCCGACAGCGCCCGTCCCGGTTGTCGCGCCCGGTCTCGGAGGCCGGCTCGCTCGACGGCGTCGGCGACGGCGGCCCGGGCCAGACGCCCACCCAACCCGGCGAGTCGGGCGGCGAAGAGGAGATTCTCCTCCACCGTCAGCAGCGGGTCCACGCTGGTTTCCTGGAAGATGAGCCCGAGCCGCCGCCGCACCGCCCTCCGTTCCCGCACGACATCGTGGCCGAAGATCTGCGCCCATCCCCGGCTGGGCGCGAGCAGGGTGCCGGCCAGCAGCATGGCGGTGGTCTTTCCCGCGCCGTTGGGGCCCAGAAGGCCGACCAGCGCGCCTCGTGCTACAGTCAGGTCGAAGGCATCGAGCGCGCGGACCTCGCCGTAGTCCCTCCCCAGGCCCGCGCACTCGATCGCCGCCGGCGGGCCGTTCACACCCGCTGTGGCTCGGTCGCGAGGATGCGGTAGCGATACTGCGGCTCTCCGGGCTCGGCGAGCGCCGCATCTATGATGGCCCGGTCGGGAGTCAGGGTGCAGACCGGGTCGGTTCTGGCGGCATCTCCGGTGAGCGCGAACGCCTGGCAGCGGCAGCCGCCGAAGTCCACCGTCTTACGCGGGCAACTCCGGCAGGGCTCCTTCATCCAGTCGTTGCCCCGGAATGCCGCAAACGCCGCCGACTCCTGCCAGATCCACTCCAACGACCGGTCCCGCACGCTGTCGAACGTGAGGGTCGTGATCTGGGTGGCTCCGTGGCAGGGAAGCACCCGCCCGTCGGGGGAGACCACGAGGTAGAGCTTGCCCCAGCCTCCATAACACGGCTTGGGGAAGCTCTCGAAGTAGTCGGGGAGGACGAAGAGGATCTGCATCCGGCGCCGGTAGCGCTGGATGGCCTCCCGAGCGATGGCCTGAGCCCGCTCCACCTGGGCTCGCGTTGGCATGAGAGCG
This sequence comes from Gemmatimonadales bacterium, assembly GCA_013813875.1. Taxonomy (GTDB): domain Bacteria; phylum Gemmatimonadota; class Gemmatimonadetes; order Gemmatimonadales; family GWC2-71-9; genus CAVVWJ01. Next base: position 16,689 of record JACCQZ010000172.1, read on the forward strand.
GCCCGATTCTCCAGCCCCCAGCCATAGTACTGGGTATTGGCCAATTCCAGGCGGTCGGCGCCCAGGGACGCGGCCAGCTCGATGATCTCGCCGATGCGATCGAGATTGGCGCGGTGCAGAACCACGTTGATGGAGAAGGCAAAGCCAAGCTCCTTCACGATCGCGCACGCCGCCCGCTTCTGCTTGACCGAGCTGATCCCCGCGACTCGCTCGGCGACCTCGGGATCGGCGTCCTGAATCGAGATCTGCACGTGCTCCAGGCCGGCGTCGCGCAGCCGCTCGGCCCGCGCGCGGGTCAGCCCGAGGCCGGACGTCACCAGGGTGCTGTAGAGACCGAGCTCGCGGGCGTGCGCCGCCAGCTCTTCCAGGTCCTTACGGACCAGCGGCTCGCCTCCGGAAAGGCCAAGCTGAAGCACACCGAGAGCCTTGGCCTGGGTAAAGACCCGCTTCCAGTCGTCGGTGGCGAGCTCCCCCTCAGCCCGGATCAGGTCGAGCGGGTTGGAGCAGTAGGGACAGTGGAGCGGACAGCGGTGGGTCAGCTCCGCCAGCAGGGTGGTCGGGCGGTCAATCGTCATGGATCAACTCTCTCTCCGCCAGGTGCGACAGGTACTCGGCGACGTCGGCGGAGACGTCGGCCTGGTAGCGCTCGCGCAGGATAGCCGCGATGTCGGCCACGCTCCGCTTGCCGTCCACCAGCTCGAGCACGGCGAAGCCGGTGTCGTTGAGCAGCACCGCTCCCTCCGGGTACAGCAGAATGGGGCGGTTGCGGACGCCGTCGTAATCCAGCCGCGCCAAGCGCCAGAGCCGGGGAATGGAGGAGGAGGTCAGAGCCATGGCAGGGTCAGGCATCAGGGGGTCGGGACAACAGTCTATTCCGAATAAGCATTGTGGATGCTGTCTATCATAGCCCAGAGCATGTCGAGCTTGAACGCCAGCGCCTCAAAGGCGCGCTGCTGGGTCTCCACCGTTCGGCAGTGCTCCTGAACGATGGCCAGCCCGTGGTGCACGTCCCGGGGCGCCTGCACCAGGCGGCTCCTGAAGTAGTCCAGCGCCGCGTCGGGAATCCAGGGATAGTATCGGGGAAATGCCTCGATCCGCTGCTGGTGGATCTTGGGAGCGAAGAGCTCGGTCAGCGATGACGCCACCGCCTCCACCCACGGCTTGGTCCGGCAGAAGGTGACGTAGGACTCGGCGATCAGTCGGACCGCGGGAAGCACGTGCCGCTCGTCCTCCATCTCCTCACGCGGCACGCCGAGGGAAACCCCGAGCCGGATCCAGAGCTCGATTCCGCCGGTGCCGGCCGCGGTGCCGTCGTGGTCCACGATCCGCTGCAGCCACTCGCGCCGCACCGCGGGGTCGGGGCAGTTGGAGAGGATCGCGGCGTCCTTGCGCGGCACCACCCGCTGGTAGGCCAGCCGGTTGGCCACCCATCCCTGAAACTGCCGCTGGCTCAGCTTGCCCTCATACATCAACTGGTGAAATGGATGCTGCACGTAGTACGAGCCGCTGAAGGAGCGGAGCGCCTGCTCCAGCTCCGCCGCGCCGAGGGGATGCTCCAGCCGGGGAAACTGCGGCTTGGGCGGAGTGGCCAAGCGGGAGGCACCGAGGGTTGCAGTCATAGTGTAAAGCGCATGCCGTCCGCGCCCACGACGAGCCCCTGCCGCTCCACCAACCGGCGCTCCGGCGAGCCCTCGACCAGGATCGGGTTGGTGTTGTTGATATGGGTATAGACCCGCCGGGCCGACGGCAGCGCACTCAGCCGCTCGAGGCTGCCGGCGGGTCCCGAGATCGGAATGTGGTCCATCTGCCGCGCGGTGCGCTCGCCGATACCGAGCTCGACCAGCTCGCGATCGGTCCAGAAAGTTCCATCGAAGAGCACCAGCTCAGCCCCCCCAAGGCGGCGCAGCAGGGAGTCGTCGAGATCGCCGCAGCCCGGCACGAAGGCGCAGGTGCCACCGGTCGCCTCGTCTTGGAGAAAGAGGCCGACCGTGTGACCCGGCATCGCCTCCCGGGCAAAACGAGGCGGACCCGCCGGCACCACGAACCCGGAAACCGAGAGCCCGCTGGGAATCCCGTCGCGATAGCAAAGCGGGACACTCCGACCCACCCCAAGCTCGATCAGCCGCACCTCGGCGAAAGCGCGGGTCACCGGCAGGATCCGCGAATCCTCCTCCAGAATCCGGCGAACGGCGGGGGTAGCACAGAGTTGTAGGTAGCGTCCCTCGCGCAGCAGCGCGATACCGAGCGTATGGTCCAGCTCGGCATCGGTCACGATCACCCCTTCGACCGGCGCGTGCCGCGCCCCGGCCGGCGCCCGGATAGGGAGAGTGCTCACTTGAGAGTGGACGTCGGGAGAGGCATTGAGCAGAAACCAGCGCTCACCATCAGCGCTCACCGCCGCGGAGGATTGGGTTCGCTGAAGAGCCCGGCTGGGGTCGTCGCGCGCCACCCGGCAGGGGGGACACCAGCAGTTCCACTGAGGGAAACCGCCGCCCGCGGCGGTACCGAGAAGGATGACCTGCACCTGAAAACACCGAAGGGCCCGCTTGCGCGGGCCCTTCGACGTCAGTGCCGCTTAGAGCGTCGCGACGTATGCGGTCACTTCCATCGTGACGGCGACGATCTCTGCTTCGGGCTTGGTCCACTTCATGGTGCTACCTCCGATTGTGAGCTCAGATCCACGGTGGCCTCGACAGGGAAGTGGGTGAAGCCACCCAGTCGGGCCAGATACTCGCCCGATCGGCCTTCAGTAATGCAGGCGTCATGCCGCCCGGAGAGGTGCGACCCTTTCACCTATCGCAAGCCCATGCAGTGAAGCTGAATAGAGCTTTGGCCCACGCCGTCAGAACGGTTCCTGTGCCGCGGACTCGGTGGGGGATCTCCCCCAGTTGCGCGATCTCGCCCAATCGGGCGGATCATGGGCCGCTCCGGAGGTGCGTGATTCTGGGCCGCGGGAAGGTGCCACCCCGTCCGTTCCGCGGAATGCCACTCCCAAGTTGTGGAAGCTCCCGAACGAGAAGTGTCTGCGCTGGCAGAAAGCCGGGAACGCGTTCTGCCGGAAGATCCCGGGAATGCTGGGAGGGTTCTGGATGTCATCCGACGAGAGCAGGCCGTCGGGACTCAGGTACGGAAACGCCGTCTCGTATTCCCAGGTCATGTGATCCCAGGTATGCAGGCTGTCGTGATGAAACAGATCCACGGTTCCGCAGCGGCGGAGCAGCGCAGGAAGCTCGCGGCGACTGTCCCCGATGATCAGGTCCCAGCGGGGGCGCAGTTCGCTGGGAACGAAAAAGTCGTGGGGCGGCTCGCGGTCATCACGGCCGATGTCAATGCTGTGCAGTTCACCGGCGCCGTTCTGAGCCAGGGCGGCGAGAATGTGGGCGCTGGATCCTCCGTAGAGTACTCCGGTGTCCACTACGACCCGCGGTCGAGCCGCGCGAACCAACAAGTACATGGCCTCGCAGCCGAACTCACCCGTAGTGCCGAACCGGTATGGCCCCTCGAACTGGTCGAGCTCCACCCGACGCTGCTGAAACCACCGGTGAAACTCCGACTGGTGGTATTCAGCCAACAGCGCGGCCGCATCCACTCCGAATCTCCGCGACAGCAGGTCGAGGAGCCGGCCGCGCTCGTCCTCGATTTTGGCGCGTCGGAGCCGTGCCTTGAGTACCAGACGTAACACGGCCCGGGACGGGTTGCGGATCGCCTTCCCGGCCATGCGGACGGTCTTCCCCTTGAGAATCTGGCTCACCATTCGGCACTCCGTATGTTAAGGCGTGAGAACGAAGTGTAAAGCCGGGCTGAACAACACTCTGTGAGGGAGGTCACTGGGGGCATTCCCGTTACGTAGGCCAGCTATGTCTGCAGGCCGAACTTCTTCAAGCGGTACCGAAGGGTGTCGCGGGAGATGCCGAGGCGCTGAGCCGCTCGGGTCTGATTGCCGTCGGAGTCGCGCAGAGCCTGCTCGATGATGGAGCGCTCCCACTGGTCGAGGTCCATCCCTGGACGGGGGAGGGCAGGCGTGGCGGGGGCGGCCGGCGAAGCCGCTGGCGACAGTGGCACGTCAAGCGGGGCGAGCGTCGGGATGCTGAGCGAGAGGTGCTCGGCATCGAGGGTGGGACCGCGACTCCAGAGGACGGCCCGCTCGATCACATGGCTCAGCTCGCGGACGTTGCCGGGCCAGGGGTAGGAGCGCAGCAGGTCACGGGCGCGGGTCTCCATCCCGGTGACCGACTTGCCGTACTTGGCGCTGAAGCGGGTGAGGAAGTGGTCGGCGAGGAAGAGGATGTCCTCGCCGCGCTCGCGGAGTGGAGGGAGACGGAGCAGGATGACGGCGAGCCTGAAGTACAGGTCGCGCCGAAAGCGCTCGCGGCCGACCTCGCGCTCCAGGTCTCGGTGGGTGGCCGCGAGAATGCGGACGTCAATCCGCCGGTCACGGATTCCGCCGACCCGCCGTACCGTCCGTTCTTCCACGGCCTTGAGCAGCTTGCCCTGGAGCGACAGCTCGATGTCGCCTACCTCATCGAGGAAGAGGAAACCGCCTTCCGCCGCCTCGAAGAGTCCCAGCTTCGACTCTTTGGCGTCGGTAAAGGCGCCGCGCTCGTGCCCGAAGAGCTCGGCCTCCATCAGCGTTGCCGGCAGCGCGGTGCAGTTCACCTCGATGAACGGCTTGGCCGAGCGGGGACTGGAGGCATGAATGGTGTGGGCCACGAGACCCTTGCCGGTGCCGGTCTCGCCGGTGATGAGCACCGGCGGCGTCTCCGGCAAGACGGCGATCTGGCGGGCTTGCTCCAGGACGTTGCGGATGGCGGGTGACTCACCGATGACATCGGCGAAGGGAACTTCCCGCGCCGCGCGGCGGCGATAGTAGGAGAGCTCCTGCTTGAGCTGAGACGTCTCGCGGGCCCGGTCGGCGAGGAGCTTGAGCTCCTCCAGGTCCACCGGCTTTTTGAGGTAGTCGAAGGCCCCGAGCTTCACCGCTTCGACCGCGCCCTCGATGGTGCCGTACGCGGTCATGATGACGACGGGGATCGCGGAGTCGAATTCCCGGATCCGGCGCAGCAGCTCGATGCCGCTCATTCCGGGAAGGCGGACGTCGGAAAAGACCACGTCCGGCCGCAGGGTTTCGAGCAGTCCCAGCGCCTGCTCGGCATCGCCCGCCACCTCCGCCTCGTAGCCCGATTCCTGAAGAAACGCCTTTACCGCGCGGGCCAGGGTGCGCTCGTCGTCCACGATCAGAATGGTCCCGCTCACCCTTCATCTCCCGCAGGGAGCCGGACCCGCACCGTGGTTCCGGCGCCCTGGCGGCTCTGTATCTCCAACCGACCTCCGTTCTGCTCCACGTACCGCTTGGCGATGGCCAGGCCCAGCCCGGTACCCTCCTGGCGGGTGGTGAAGAACGGCTCGCAGACCGAGGGCAGAACCTGATCAGGGATCCCGGCGCCGGTGTCGCTCACGTCTATGGCCACCTCCGCGGGGACCGCGCCGCCGTTCAGCAGCTGTGCGGCTATCCGGAGCCGGCCGCCGCTCGGCATGGCGTCGAGAGCATTGGAGACCACCTCGACCAGCGCCTGTTCCAACTGCATCGGGTCCACCCGCACGTGGGGCAGCGTGCTCGGAAGGTCCACCTCCAGCTGGACACCGCGATCGCGTACCGGGCCGGCGAAGGTGGGAAGCAATCCCTCGACCAGTCGCGGAATGCTCTCCGCCATCGGGTGGAACGGCGCCGGCCGGCTGAAGCTCAGCAGGTGGCTGATCCGCCGGTCAAGCCGGTCCACCTCCTCGATGATGGCATCCAGATGCTCGCGCGAGGAGGGCGCGTCGGGGTGGCGGCGGACCAGTTGGGCCGCCGCCCGAAGGCTGGCCAGCGGATTGCGAAGGCCATGCGCCACCGCCGCGGCGGTCTCGCCGATCGAAGCGAGCTTTTCAGATTGAACCAACTGCGCCTGGGTCCGCTCCAGCTCGGCGATGTTCCGGCGGAGGCTTTCGGTCATTCGCGCAAAAGCCTGGGCCAGCAGGCCGATCTCGTCGCGCGAGCGGGAAACGATCGGGTGGTCCAGCCGGCCGGTGCCTACCACCGCCATTGCCTGGGTCAGCTCGCTGATGGGCCGGGCCAGGCCGCGGGCGATGACCCAGGAGGCCAGCAGGCCGGCACCCATGGTGAGCGCGATGATTGCCATCAGGGTACGGCCTTCGCCGGCGAGAATCTCCTCCAGCCGCGCGTAAGCGCCGCGCACGCTCGACTCGCGGGCCCGGCGGTAGACCTCGCGGTTCATCAGGGTGAGCGCCGGCAGCAGCCGCCCCTTCAACTCCTGCTGGGCCAGCCGGTAGGCGGCTTCCCGGCGCCCGGCATCGTGAAGCGCGATGATGCTGTCTCCCACGAGCCGGAACTCCCGCTGCAGCCCGGCGATGCCATCGGCGAGTTCGGTCTCGCCGGGGCGGAGCTCCGCCCGCCAGCGTTGCTGCCAGTAATCCACGACCTGACCGGAGAGCCGGAATTCGCGCCGGGCGGTCGAGTCCATGCCGCTCAGCACCCGCCAGATCACCTCGCTCTGATCGAACATCGCCGTTTCCAGATCGGCGTACGTCCGGGTACGTGCCATGCTCTCGCCCAGAGCGTCCAGGGCGCGGCGTTCGAGCTGGTTGCTGCGAATCGCCTCGGCCCCGACCAGGAGCGCGGGGAGAACCATGATGGAGAAGCCGAACAGGAGTTTGCGCTGGAAGGTCACGGGGAGAAACATACCCTCTTGACGCTACTCTGACGCAGGTGAATGTTCAGCGGTCGAGGAAAAATTCTACTATTCCGCGGCACCTTTCTTCCCATCGGCACACCGGATCGCTTCGAACCTCGAACCTCGAACCTCGGATCGCGGGTGCACCCAGTAGAAAACATTCGGAGGTCGTAGATGCGGGCCAAGATTGTAGGCGACGCTAGAAAGCTTCTGCTGTTCACCATGGTGCCAGCGGCTGCACTCGCTGCCGGTTGCGCCGATTCGAGCGCTCCCAACCAGGCTCCCGCCGCCGCCATCGCCGCTACGGCGCAGGTACAGGCCAAGCCCGGCCGGGGTATTGACGCCGAGTTCACCCGGCTGGCCAAGGAGATCCCGGGCTTCGGAGGGATGTATTACGACAAGTCGGGCAGACTGACTGTTCAAGTGGTCAAGCCGCAGGCCGGTGCGGCGGCGCGAAGCCCGGACGTGGTGGGCAGGCTTCGATCCGTCGGCGGCGCCACCGTGCAGCGGCGGCTGGCCCAGAGCGGCACCGCCATCGTACGGGAAGCCAAGTACGACTACGGCCAGCTTCAGTCGTGGAAGGGCAACCTCTCCAAAATCTTCGGGGTGCGCGGTGTGGTATACACCGACACCGACGAGGAACAGAATCGGGTGCGCATCGGGATCACCCCGGCCGCATCCCAGCGGGACGTGGAGCAAGCGGTCGCTCGCGCGGGGGTGCCTCGCGATGCGGTCGTCTTCAGCCGCATCTCGGCCATCAAGCGGGTTCAGACCCTGCAGGACCGCTTGCGCCCAGTGCCCGGCGGCGCCCAGCTCGTCTTCCCGGCGCGCTCCGAAGGCCCTGGCGCATTCTTCCTTTGTACTTTGGGCTTCAACGCCCGCCTTCCGGGTCAGTCGAGGGAGTTCTTCGTTACCGCTTCCCACTGTTCCGACATCCAGGGCGGCGACCAGAACACCCCCTATTTCCAGCCGACGCCTTTCGTCAGGGATCGCAACAGCAATCGGGTCGCTGTCGAGTTCAAGGATCCAGCCTACGGCAATCCGGGTGGCCTCTGCTACGAAGGGTTCCGCTGCCGGCTGAGCGACGCCCTTCTGGCGCGGTACTTCGGTTCGGTCGAGTCGGGCTTCGGCAAGATCGCCCGCACCACTTTCGGCCTTCAACGCATCGGCTCCCTCATCATTGATCGGAACCGGCC
>JACCQZ010000178.1 GCA_013813875.1 Gemmatimonadales bacterium
CGCGCTGATCTTGAACGCGGCGATGCGGGCATAGGGATCGAGCTGAGGATTGGTCAGCAGATTGGCCGCGGCCTCGCGAAAGTGCATGGGGATGAAGATCTGTCCGGGGGCCTGCCGATCGGAGAGCCGCACCCCGATCAGCACGCTGCCCCGGCGCGAGGTAACCCGCACCGTCTCTCCTTCGGCCACACCCATCTCGACGGCGTCGGCGGGGTTGATCTCGACGATGGGCACCGGCTCCCGGGAATCGAGCCCCTCGGAGCGGCGGGACATGGTGCCGGTGTGCCAGTGGTACATCTGGCGCCCGGTGTTGAGAATGAAGGGATATTCGTCCGTCGGCAGCTCGTCGGGCGCCAGGAACTCGACCGGCACGAAGAGCGCACGGCCATCCGGAGTGGGAAAAGCATCCTGAAAGAGGAAGGGCGTGCCCTCGGAGTCCGGGGTGAGCACGGGATACTGGATCGAGCGGCGCTTTTCCAGCATCGGGTAACTCACTCCTCTCCACGACGGCGTCACCGAGGCGATCTCTTTCATGACTTCTCCCGGTGATTGCCAGGTGGTGCGAAGACCGAGGCGATTGCTGAGGTCCACCAGGATGTCGAGGTCGAGACGGGCCTGCCCCGGCGGCGGCAGCGCGGCCTCGGTGAGCTGGATATGGCGGTCGGTGTTCACGAAGGTGCCGGACTTTTCCGCGAACGACGATCCGGGGAGGATTACATCGGCCCAGCGAGCGGTTTCAGTGACGAAGAGGTCGTGCACGGCTAGGAACTCGAGCCCGCGCACCCACTCTTCGGCATGGGCGATGTTGGGATCGGAGATGACCGGGTTCTCGCCCATGATGTACATCCCCCGGATCGGGCTTCCCTCCTGGACCATCTCGGTAACCATCATCCCGCGCTCGAGAGAGAGCGACTCCTCCGGCACTCCCCACGCCTGCGCGTACTCCGCCCGAATACCGGGATCGGTAACCGGGCGATAGTCGGTGTAGGCGAACGGGATGGCCCCCATGTCGCTGGCGCCCTGCACGTTATTCTGCCCCCGAATGGGGAGCATCGCGGCACCCCAGCGCCCGATCATTCCGCAGGCCAGCATCAGGTTCAGCAGGCTGGCAACGATGTCGGTGCCGGTGTTGTGCTGGGTCAGCCCCATGGCCCACAGCGTGGAGGTCCGAGGCCCCCCGGCATACATCTCGGCCGCGCCCCGGATGGTGGCGGCGGGGATTCCGGTGATCTTGGCCCCGACCTCCGGGGTATACGCGGCCACCGCCGCCTTTACCTCGTCGAATTGGTGAGTGCGGTCGGCCAGGAACTGCTGGTCGAGGAGACCCGCGGCGATGACGTGGTTGAGCATGCTGTTGTAGAGCGCGACGTCGGTGCCCGGCAGCATCTGAAGATGGATGTCGGCCAGGGTGGCGAGCTCGGTGCGGCGGACGTCGGCGACGATGAGCTTGGCGCCTTTGGCGACCGCACGCTTGATGAGAGCGCCGAAGACCGGGTGAGTCTCGGTGGTGTTGGCGCCGGAGATGAAGATGACGTCGCAGGCCTCCTCGATTTCGCGCATGGAGCCGGAGGCGGCTGAGGTGCTCAGCGCGCGGCTCATCGCCGCGACCGAGCTGGAGTGGCAGAGCCGGGTGCAGTGGTCCACGTTGTTGCTGCCGAAGGCGCCCCGGACCATCCGCATGAAGGCGTAGTTGTCCTCGTTGCTGCACTTGGCCGAGGAGAGCGCGGCCAGAGCCTTGGGGCTCTGCGTATCCCGAATCCGGGCCAGCTCCTGGGCGGTGAGGCTCATGGCCTCTTCCCAGGTGGCCTCGCGGAACGCGCTGAACCAGGCCGGTGGGGTGGCCACCCGATCGCGCACGTCGTAATCCTCGAGCACCGGGAGGCCGGTCTGGGGCGGCTTGCCGACACTTCGCTCGGGCGGCCGCGGCTTCTTGCGGTCACCCATCTCCTCGATGGTGCGCCAGGGCCCTTCGCGGTGGCGGGGCAGCTCTCCGGTCCAGATCCACCGCTCGCCATCGTGGGTCCAGCCCTTGCGAATGAGCGGCACCTTGAGCCGATCGCGGTGCATGGGAAAATCGTAGCCGAACCGTCCCTTGACACAGGTGGACCCCTGGTTGGGGGTCTGCTCCTCGATCCAGGGTGAGGTGACCCGCATGATCTGATCGTCCTTTACGTGTACGTCGAGCTGGCAGCCGACGCCGCAGTAGGGACAGACCGAGCGGACGACGCGGTCGGGCTCCCGCACCGCCTCGGAGCCGAAGCGCTGCTTGGGGATGAACTCGAAGATGGCTCCGGTGGGACAGACCCGGACGCACTCGCCGCACCAGGTGCAGCCGGCGTGGTCGGGATCGCCGTCGCCGCCGACGATGATCTGCGCGTGCTCGCCCCGCATGCCGACCTCCAGCACGCCGACCTCCTGGATGTCCTCACAGGCCCGCACGCAGCGGGTGCAGAGGATACAGGTGGTCATGTCGTGCTGGATCATGACGTCGCCGGGGCGCTCGTCCCCGGAGCGAAGGGGAAGGTCGTGGTGGTCCCGGCCAGGCACCTCGTTCTGGACGACGTAGCGCTCGAACTCGTTGCGGGGGTGGGCGCGGCCGCCATTCTGGAGGTGCTCGCCGGGGTAGCGCTCGAGCAGGAAGCCGAGCACGCTGCGCCGGTTGTCCACCGCCGCGGAGGATTCGGTTTCCACCACCATTCCCTCGGCGGCGGGAGTGGCGCAGGCCGGGATCAGCTTTCCCTGTCCCTCTACCGAAACCAGGCAGATCCGGCAGTTGCCCACGATCGGCAGCTTGGGATACCAGCAGAGGGTGGGAATCTCGACGCCGACGCCACGCGCGGCCTCGAGAATCGTTGCGCCAGGCTGGTAGGAAACGGCGGTGCCATTCAGGGTGAGCGTCGGCATAAGGACCGGATCTTGGAACGGGGAGTAAGGACCTAAGTGATTTTAGACCCGCTACATGGCGGGGACAAGGGCGGGAAAATACAAACACCCCCGGACCGGAGTCCGGGGGTGCTTCGGGCCGCCGCTCGGCCCCCGTCGCGGTGTAAGGCTAGGCGGCGTGCTCGGTCGGGACCCGCTGATGCCAGTGATCCTCGGTCGCCTCTTCGTCCGCCGCCCAGACGTAGGCCCAGAACCGGGCCGGTCGGGGAGCAGGGGCGCCAGTCCGGATGATGATGCCGACCGGGATGGCCGGCACGGGGAGGGGGAGCGTAGGCACGGATCAATCCTCAGCTTGGAGAAGGAACAACTACCCAGGTTCCTGTCCAGGCACCCACCGTGCCGCGCGGAAGGGAAGCCCCAAGCTGTTGAGTCGAAACACTTTGCTGGTATAGCGGAAGCTTCGATCGCGTGTCAGTTCGACGCGGCCCTAACCAGGCTCTCGGTGTCGGGGGGACACGTGGGTTTCACCAGAACCAGGCCGTCGGGCCGCTGGGGATTGGCCGTGCGCCGCCGGCGCCTGGGATCCTCGTCCACGGCCCAGCCGTGGTAGAGTCCACGCAGCGCCTCGGGCGCCAGGCCCTGGCAGGTGGCGAGGAGCACGTGGACTCCACCAGGCCGACTCCGCTGCTGGAGGTCGAGCAGGAAATCAATGCGGGCCGAGCCGCTGCATTCGAGCAGGGCGCTGGGATCTACCACCGTCACGTGGAGACGGTCTACCGGCCCGAGAAACTCGGGAAAGCCGGACTCCAGCGGTGCCACAAAGCCCTCGAACATGCTGGCCAGCGCCTCGGAGGCCATGCGCGACTCCACCCGCTCCACCGAGCCCAGATCGCCGGCGATGAAGGTGACCGCGGCGTCGTGCGCGGCGAGCAGATAGGTGGCCGACTCGGCGCCGCTTCCGATCACCAGCGCGGTGTCTTCCGGCTCGATACGGGGGAGCAGGCGGGCAAGCGAACAGGTGGGCTCGAGGCCCCAGTGTGTGGGAGTGCGTTGGGCCTCGCGCAGCTTGACGAACTGCTGTCGCCAGCGCCGGTAGGGGCGGAGAGCGAGGCGCTTCATGATCAGTCGGTCCACCGTCTCCAGCATGAGCACTTCGGTGAGCACGAACTGACCTTCGGACATCATCTGGAGCTCGCTGGCCGCCTCATCGCCCAGGCGGAGCAGCTCATCCCGGCCGATCGAGTTTTTGTAGCCCTCGATTCGCTGCAGTATGTACTCTTCGTAGTGCTGCCTGTCGGAATACCGGGAGCGGCGCCGCCGCTGTACACCGCGGATGTCCGTGGCGCTCAGCATGAGAGCGTCGCGTCGGCTGGGCCGAAGAGAGGAGTCACGTACAGTGGCGATTAATGGATGGCGTCCCCAGAGAGACAACGGATGAAGCGCCCGCTTGGGGTGCGGGCTGAGCAGTGCTATAAAATCACACGCGCGGGGAGCAGTGTCAACGCGAAGAAAAGACGCAGGTGGGTCATCCCGCCTGCAGCACCGCCCCCTTGAGGTAGCCCGTCTCCGGAACCGTGAGCACCTCGGGGTGATCCTCGCCCTGGCCCAGTATGCGGCGGAGAAGGATGGGACGGCCGCTATCCCCGGCGGCCTCGGCCAGCATCGTCAGAAAATCGGGAAGACCAACGTGAAAGGAGCAGGAGGCGGTCACCAGGGTGCCGCCGGGCGCGAGGCAGCGCATGGCGCGGAGATTGATCTCCCGGTATCCGCGCAGCGCCCCGGGCACGGCGGCGCGCGACTTGGCGAAGGCGGGCGGGTCGAGGACGATGGCATCGAAGCGCTCCCGGCCGCGCGCCAGGGCCCGCAGCGTCTCGAAGACGTCCGCCTCGCGCCACTCGATGTTGGTCAGACCATTGAGCGCGGCGTTGGCGGCCCCGCGCTCGAGCGCCTCGCGGCTCGAATCCAGGGCCACCACGCTCGCGGCGCGCCGGGCCAGGTGAACCGCGAACGACCCATGATAGGTGAAGCAGTCGAGCGCGCGGCCCCCCTCCCGGGTCAACCGCGCGGCGAGGATGCGGTTGGGCCGCTGATCGAGAAAGGCGCCGGTCTTCTGGCCCTCCCAGGGCGCGGCGAGATAGCGGATCTCTCCTTCGCGAACTTCGATCTCACGGGGGACCGATCCATGGGCCAGCTCGGTCTCGACCGGGAGGCCCTCACGGCGGCGGGCCGGTGCGTCATTTCGCAGGAGGATGCCCTCGGGCGCGAAGAGCTCGACCAGCGCGCGCACCAGGGCGCCCCGCAGGGTCTCCAGTCCGGACGAGAGGATCTGGACCACCAGCCAGCGATCGTAACGGTCAACCACGAGCGAGGGAATCTCGTCGCCTTCGGCGTGTACCAGCCGGTAGGCGGTGGCGTCAATACCGGCTCGCCGCTCGGCGCAACCGGTCAGCCGCTCGCGCCACCAGGCGGCATCCACCGCCCGCCCGCCGCGCTCGAGGAGTCGCAGCCGGATCTCCGAGCCGGGGGAGTACAGCGCCTGGCCGATGCGCCGGCCGCGCGGGTCGTGCACCTCGACCAAGCCGGGCTCCGGAGGCTGGTCCAGCACCTCACTTCGGTAAATCCATGGATGGCCCCGCACCCAGCGCTCCGCCCCACGGGGCGTAACCCGCACCACGCTCACGCCCGGTCCGGACGCAGCGCGGTGGCCTCGCGTAGGTAGCAGTGCTTGATTTCCGTCCGAGCCCGGGTGGTGTAGGCGTGCACCAGGAGGCGGATGCACCGGGGAAGCGCCCCCGGAACGGGGATCTCGGTGGCATGCAGCAGCGCAACGATATTCCAGCCGTACTCTTCGGCCGCGCGCGCGGGGAAGGCCGCGTCGAGATCGCGGGTGACGGTGAAGAGCGCGCTGACGATGTCGTCAGGCTGCAGCTCGTTCGCCTCGGTGAGGGTGCGGAGGAGCTCGTCGGTGGCCGCCAGGATCTCGCCGGCATCGTTACGGCTCACGGTGGTGGCACCGCGAATGCCCTGCAACCGCGGGGTGGATGGGGTCATGATCTCTAATGTAGCGGCGTCGGTTCGGGTGATGCTGGTAACCGATGACCGCCTCCTCGCCGGTCGTGATGCGGTAGCGCTTGCCCGTGCGGCCGAGCGCGGAGGGGCGACCTCGCTGCAGCTTCGGCTGAAAGACGCGCCGGCGCGGGAGCAGCTGGCCCTGGCGCGCGCGCTGGTCGCCGCGCTCGCGATCCCGGTGCTGGTGAACGATCGCCCCGACATCGCGCTGGCGGCCGGCGCGGCCGGAGTACACCTGGGACCGGACGACCTCCCGGTCGCGCTGACCCGGCGCATCGTGCCGCCGGGGTTCATCATCGGAGCGTCGGTCGGCTCCGACGAGGAGGCCGCCGCCGCCGGCGAAGCCGATTACTGGGGAATAGGCCCTTGGCGGACCACCAGTACCAAGGTTGACGCGGGCGTAGCGCTGGGACTGGAGGGTTTCGCCCGCCTGGCGCGACTCGGCGGCGGTCGCCCCTGCATCGCGGTTGGCGGAGTGCGGCCGGAGGATGTAGCAGCGGTCAGGGGCGCGGGGGGCGCGGGGGTAGCGGTGGTGTCGGGGATACTGGCGGCGTACGACATCGAGGCGGCCGCCCGGCGGTACGCGGGGTGAAGCGGCAGGGCGGCATCGGTGATCAGCGTTTTCCACAGAGGCACAGAGGAGCACGGAGGCCGCAGAGAACCGCTGGGGGTCAACAGCACACCCACAAAGTTCTATCTCCGTGCCCTCTGTGCTCCTCTGTGCCTCTGTGGTAAAACCAGCCAGCGATCCCCGCCTCAGCGCGATCTACGGATCCGGCTGATCGCCCGCAGATGCTCGGCGTAGGTGCGGGAGAAGACGTGTCGGCCGTCGGGACCGGCGACGAAGTAGAGGTAGGGCACCACGGCGGGATAAAGCGAAGCCTCGATGCTGCGCCCGCCGGGAGAATTGACCGGACCCGGAGGGAGGCCCGGGTACAGGTAGGTGTTGTACGGCGAGGGAAACTGATAGTCCTTCTCGAAGAGCCGCCGCTTGCGCCCGCCGGTCTTGAGGGCGATGGCGTACTGGACGGTGGGATCGGCCTGGAGTGGCATGCCGATTCTCAGGCGGTTGTGGTACACCCCGGCGATGGTTTCCCGCTCCTTGTCGGCCCGCGCCTCGCCCTCCACGATCGAAGCAAACGCGACCAGCTGGAGCTGGCTCATGCCGAGGCTGTCGAGACGCCGGTTCCACTCCGGCTTCCATTCGGCCTGGAAACCCTCCGCCATGACCCGGATCAGCTCCGCCGCGTTCATCCCATAGGGCAGGGTGTAGGTCTCGGGCCGGAGAAATCCCTCGAACGACCGCACCGGAAACCCCAGCAGCTCACTGGCGGCACCGCTGTCCCGCGCGGCGGCGAGCATGGAGTCCTCCGCCATTCCCAACCGTTCCGAGGCGAGCGCGGCAACCTCGGACACCGTGAGCCCCTCGGGCACGGTAAACCGGCGCGAGACCGCTTTGCCGCGGGCGAGGACATCGAGCACTTTCCAGGGAGAGATGCCGGGCGCGAACTCGTAGACCCCCGCGTGAACCGAGCGGTCAACTCCGCGGAGGCGCGCGAGCAGTTTGAACCAGACCCGGTTGCCGACCACTCCGTGGGCCAGCAGGCTGTCGGTGACGGCCGAGAAGGTGGCGCCCGGTGGGAGGGTAACCCGCTCCGCCGTGGAACTGGTGCCGCAGGCGGCGAGCGACGCCGCCACCGCCAGGGGCCCGGCAAACCACCGCGCCCTCATGCCCGCGCCGTCCGGCGGGCCTCCAGGAAATGCTGCAGGAACACCGCGGCGGCGAGCGCGTCAACCTCGCGTTTGCGCCCGCGGGTGGTGCCACCCTGCTCGCGGATGGCGGCGAGCGCGCGGGCGGTGCTCATCCGCTCGTCCCAGAGCTCCAGCGGCAGCCCGGTGCGCCGCGCGATCGTCTCCGCCATTTCGCGGGCGGCGCAAGCGCTCTCCTCCTCATCCCCTTCAGGAGAGAGGGGCAGCCCGACCACCGCCCCTACCGGCCGGTGCAGCGCTACCAGCTCGAGAAATCGTGGCATGGGAAAACGCTTGCGCGGCCGGCGCACCAGCGTCTCCAGAGGCGAGGCGAGCGTCTGGGTCTCATCGCTGAGCGCGAGCCCGATACGCACCTCGCCCCAGTCAACGGAGATCAGGCGGCCGGTGGGGGGGAGGGCGGAGGTCGAAGGTCGCAGGTCGAAGGTCTGAGGTCGAAGGTCGAAGGTCTGAGGTCGAAGGTCTGAGGTCGAAGGTCGAAGCTCTGGAGGTTGAAGCCGAGCGACCTTCGACCTCAGACCTTCGACCTATTGCGCCATCGTCGCGAAGAACTCCTTGTTGTTCTTGGTGCGCTTCATCCGCTCGAGCAGGAATTCGAGGGCTTCCACCGGGGGCATATCAGCCAGGAAGTTGCGCAGCAGGTAGACCCGGTTGAGCTCGTCCTTGTCCATGAGGAGCTCTTCCTTGCGGGTCGAGGTGCGCTGGATGTCAATGGCCGGGTAGATCCGGCGGTCGGCCAGGCGGCGGTCGAGCACCAGCTCCATGTTGCCGGTGCCCTTGAACTCCTCGAAGATCACCTCGTCCATCCGGCTGCCGGTGTCAATCAGCGCCGTGGCGATGATGGTGAGGCTCCCGCCCTTGTCAATGTTGCGCGCCGCGCCGAAGAACCGCTTGGGCTTCTGCAGCGCGTTGGCGTCCACACCACCGGAGAGAATCTTGCCGGAGTGAGGCACTACCACGTTGTGGGCCCGGGCCAGGCGGGTGATCGAGTCGAGCAGGATGACCACGTCCCGGCCATGCTCCACCAGGCGCTTCGACTTCTCGATGACCATGTCGGCCACCTGGACGTGGCGGTCGGCCGGCTCGTCGAAGGTGGAGGAGATGACCTCCGCCTTGACATTTTCCTCCATGTCGGTGACCTCTTCCGGCCGCTCGTCAATGAGCAGCACGATGAGCACGATCTCCGGATGGTTCTCACTGATGGCATTGGCCAGCTTCTGCATCAGGATGGTCTTGCCGGCCTTGGGCGGCGCCACGATGAGCCCGCGCTGCCCCTTGCCGATGGGGGAGAGCAGGTCCACCACGCGCATGGAGAGATCCCCGGCCTTCCGCTCCAGCCGGATGCGGGCGTCGGGGTAGCGCGGGCGCAGGTTGTCGAAGGCGATCCGGTGCTTGGTGCGCTCCGGCTCCTCGAAGTTGACCTGCTCCACCTTGAGCAGTGCCAGGTAGCGCTCCCCCTCCTTGGGTGGGCGCACCTGGCCCATGACCGTGTCGCCGGTCCGCAGGTCGAAGCGCTTGATCTGGCTGGGGGAGACGTAGATGTCGTCGGGGCCGTAGAGATAGTTCCAGTCCTGGCTGCGGAGGAAGCCGTAGCCCTCCGGGAGGATCTCCAGCACCCCCTCGCCGCGGATGACCGTATCCGAGTCGAGCAGCGACTGCTCGATGCGGAAGATCAGATCCTGCTTCCGCAGCCCCGAATAGTTGGTGATGTTCAACTGCTCGGCGAGGGTGTGCAGCTCCGCGACCGACTTCTGCTTCAGCTCAGCGATATCCACGGACATAGACTCCAGACAGACTGGCCCGGCCGGGGGCACGGCGGGCTTTGGGGTGAAAAGCGTACGAAACCGGTGAGGTTGGCGTAA
>JACCQZ010000287.1 GCA_013813875.1 Gemmatimonadales bacterium
AGCCAGTTGGCTGCGGGCCTCATTGAATCGGTTCCGGTGAGTGTAGATCTCGGCCAGCGCCAACCGGTGATAAATCCGCGCGGTATCCAGCTCGACGGCCTTTTCCATATTGGCGATGGCCTGGCTCCAAGAGGCCTGGCTGAAAATGCCGGCGCCCAGAAACTGTCGGGCAAAGAACCGGCTCAGCCCGGAGAGTCGCATGATCTCCTCGTTCCACCGTCCGAGAATATGGTAGGCGCCGTCATGGGCCGGGTCCAGCTCGATGGTGCGGAGAGCGGCATCGCGAATTGCCGCGGCGCGCCGGATCCGTTCCTTCTTGCCCTTGGTGAGCGAAGCACGCCCCATCGCGGCGGCCACCGCGAAATATCCTTCGGCGCCGCCGGAGTCGGCCGCCACCGCGCGGCGGGCCAGGCCTTCCGCCCTCGCGTAGAGCGAATCCCGCTCCGGGCTCTTGACCTCCTCGGGAATCTGCTCGCCCAGGTCGAGCAGCGCGATGGCCGCGCGCCAGTTGGCCTCGTAGCTGGTGCTATCGAGCTCCAACGCGGCCTCGAAGTGCGCCAGCCCGGCCGGCAGGTCGTGAGCTTCGGTGGCGGCCGAACCCATCGCCACGTGATCGGCCGCGAGCTGAGCCCGAAGGCCCGGCGGAAAAATCAGAATCCACAGCAGGCCGGAGAAGGCGAGGAGCAATCTGAGCACGCGGGCATCCGAGTGGTTGGGTGATCATCAATGGTGATTCCCTCGCTCATTCAGCACAAGCGGGACGGGCACCCGCTCAAACCGGAAGAGTGGGCGCGGCTCGTCGCCGACTATACCGCGGGACGGGTGCCCGACTACCAGATGTCGGCGCTGCTGATGGCGGTCTTCTTTCGGGGGCTCACGCCGGAAGAGCTGGCGGCGCTGACCGACGCGATGATCGCCTCCGGCGACCGACTCGACTTCGACGGCTTTCAGCTGCCCCTGGTGGACAAACATTCGACCGGCGGCGTGGGCGACAAGGTTTCGCTGTTGCTGGCGCCGATGGTCGCGAGCTGCGGAGTGGCCGTCCCCATGATGTCGGGCCGTGGGCTCGGGCACACCGGGGGAACGCTGGACAAGCTGGAGGCGATCCCCGGCTTCCGCACCAACCTGAGCTTGCGCGAGACCCAGAGCCAGGTCGAGCGGATCGGCTGCGCCATGATCGGGCAGACTCCCGAGATCGCCCCCGCTGACAAGCGGCTGTACGCACTGCGGGACGTGACCGGGACGGTCGAATCCATTCCGCTCATTTCCGCAAGCATCATGTCCAAGAAGCTGGCCGAAGGGCTCGACGGGCTGGTGCTGGATGTGAAGACCGGCAGCGGGGCCTTCATGCCCGAACCGGAGCGGGCGATCGAGCTGGCACGCACCATGATAGGTCTGGGCGAAGCGCGGGGCTGTCCCACGGTGGCGCTGATCACCGCCATGGACCGGCCGCTGGGCCGGGCGTGTGGCCACACTCTGGAGGTCGAAGAGGCGATCGAAGGACTGAGCGGCACCGGACCCGAGGATCTGATGGAGGTCACCTACGCCCTTGGGGTGGAGATGCTGCTGCTGGCCGGGGTGGCGCGGGATCGGGCGGAAGCTCTGGGTCGGCTGCAGGACTCGGTGGCGTCGGGACGCGCCCTCGACACCTTTGCCCGGGTGATCGAGGCGCAGGGTGGCAACCCGGAGATCGTGCGCGATCCGGCGGGACTGCCGCAGGCCGGAGCGGTCGAAGTCTACCGCGCTCCCCGAACCGGCTCGGTGGCGGCGGTGCATCCCCGCCGTATTGGCCTGGCGATCCTGGAGCTCGGCGGCGGCCGCCGCACCATCGAGGATGAGATAGATCCGGCGGTGGGATTCGTGATCACCGTCAAGCCCGGCGATCGGGTGCGCGAAGGAGAGCCGATCGCGTCCATCTTTGCCCGGGACGGGCAGGGAATCGCCCTCGGCACTCGGGCGCTGTCCGAGGCGGTGGTCATCGGCGATGCAGGACAGCTCACGCCGCTCATCACCCACAGAATCACGGGTCAGGGCGTCGAGATGCTGGCGGGAGCGGGAGCGGACTGACGTGCCGATCATCACCAGCCCGGTGGGTGTGCTGCTGGTGGCGGTGGCGGTGGTGGCGGCCTTGGCCATCTGGCTGCTGCGTGGGCGTCGCTACCGTGGCCCGCGGCTCTACGGAGCCGATGCGGAGATTGACCGCGAGGAGCTGGAGGCCGCCGAGCGGGAGGTGCGCGATCTCGAGGTGAACCCGCGGCCGGAAGAGGGGTACGAGGGGGATGACTGGGGACCGGGAGCGGCGCGGCCGCGGCCACCAGTGCAGCTGTAGCCGTCTCCAGGCCGACTTCTTGCTGACGAGGTCTCGGGAAGGGCAAAGCGAAGCGGTCTAACCTGGAATGCAGGAAGTTGCAGTAACACTGAAACCGCCCGCGATACTTGACGTTTCAGGGACAGGGTGCATCTTAGCCCTGGACTGAGAGCACCCCGCACTTACTCAGTCCAGGCAACACCCGGGGCAGCGCGCGGCCAATTGCGGCTATAGCGCGGCGGCTCCGTGCGGGCTCACACTGAGGTACTCGTGCAGATCCTGGTTACCGGTGGCGCTGGGTTTATCGGCTCCCACCTGTGCGAACGATTGATTGAGGCCGGTGAAGAAGTCATCTGTCTGGACAATTTTTTCACCGGCTCGCGCGAGAACGTCGCCCACCTGCTCGACTGCAACCGCTTTGAACTGATCCGGCATGACGTGGTCGAGCCTATGCGGCTCGAGGTAGACCAGATCTACAATCTGGCCTGTCCCGCCTCGCCGATCCACTACCAGTACAATCCGGTCAAGACCGTTGAAGCCAACGTGGTAGGCACCCTGAACGCGCTCCGGCTGGCGCAACAGATCGGGGCGCGCATTCTCCAGGCCTCGACCTCGGAAGTCTACGGGGACCCGACGGTTCATCCGCAGACGGAAAGCTATCGCGGCAATGTGAATCCGATCGGTCCCCGGGCCTGCTATGACGAGGGCAAACGGGTTGCCGAGACGTTGATGATGGACTATCACCGGCAGGACGGCGTGGACATCCGCATCGCGCGCATCTTCAATACCTACGGGCCGAGGATGGATGAGGCGGACGGGCGAGTGGTGTCCAACTTTATTGTCCAGACGCTGCGCGGACAGCCGCTTACCCTGTACGGGACGGGAGAGCAAACCCGGTCGTTCTGCTACGTGAATGATCTGGTGGAGGGGCTCATCCGACTGATGCGCACCGAAGGAATCCACGAGCCGGTGAACTTGGGAAATCCGCACGAGTTCACCATTCGCGCTCTTGCCGATGAAATCGCCGGCATCTGTGATTCGCCCTGTAAAGTCAGCTATTGTCCGCTGCCTCAGGACGACCCCACTCAGCGCCGACCGGATATATCGCGGGCGCAGCTCCTGCTCGACTGGACTCCAAAGGTCGAACTGCATGAGGGTCTCCGGTACACGATCAACGACTTCAGGGCTCGGGCGGCGGGCGTAGCCCGGTACGGGCCCCGGAGGCGAGCAGTCCAGTGGCATGCAGCCGTCAACGGCGCCGGCCG
>JACCQZ010000209.1 GCA_013813875.1 Gemmatimonadales bacterium
CACCAGCGGCGCGCCGACACCGCGGCCGCCAGGCTCACGTCGCTGTAACGCGCGGCGGCGGGCGGGCGGCGGCGGCGGAGCCACCACCAGAGCGGCAGCGCCAGCAACAGGAGCAACAGCCAGGGGCGGGTAAAGCTCATGCTGCGGCGCCTTCCGGCAATCGAGGCTCCAGCTCCGCCGCCCAGCGGGAAAGTCCCATCGCACCGGGAAAGGTGGTGTGGCCGAAGCGAGCCTCGTCCAGCGCGCGCAGCAGATCGCGCAGCTCCACCAGCGGCCAGTCGGGCCGGGTGGAGGAGAGCACCGCCAGGAGCGCGTCGGTATCGAGACCGCCATGCGCATCGGGAACCCGCGCCGAGATGGCGTGGCGGAGCCGCGAGGCGGAGGACCCGACCACTGCGCGACTCTCACCGGCGTCGGCCCAGCGCTCCAGCGGCGCCGATACCGGCCTGCCCCCTCGGGCGGCCGCCGGCGAGACCGGCGGCTTTCCCCGGCGACGCCACCACCAGTGCAACGGCGTGAGCAGCAGCACCGCCGCACCCCAGAGCAGCAGCAGCGGAATGACGGTCGCCGACCCGCGCTGCACGAAGTCGGCGCGGGGCTGTGGAGCCAGTTGGGAATCGGGAGCCACCCGGGGCAATACGCTCGCGATCTGCAGCCAGACGCGCCGACCCGGAAGCGAGTCCACGCTTCCCTCAGGGCCGAGCAGGAGCGGGCCGGGCAACTCCAGAACCAGCGGACCGGGCCGCCACACAACGACCGGATAGGCCACCTCGGCCGCGCCGTCGCGAAGCGCGACCCGAGGCGGCCCCAACAGCTCGACCGGCTCGGGTGGCTCCCAGTCGGACGGACGCAGGGTGTGGCCGGCGGGCAGGGTAACGGCGTGAGTCACCCAGACCGTGTCTCCGACAGTGGGCGTGCCGTTCTGCAGCGCGAGGATCGCGCCGAGTCCGAGCAGCGATGTCAGCGCGCTCACGCCCGATGGATCCGGCGCGCCCGGAGGGCAAAGGCGCGCCGCAGCGGGATGGCGTAGTCGGTACCGGTGTGCAGCGCCACCTGATCGGCGCCGGCCGCGAGCAGGGTGCGAGCTCGCTCGTCCCGCCGCTGCTCGGCGAGCTGCCGCACCCGGGCCCGCACGTCGCGGCTGCCGGTGTCCACCAGCACGCGCCGCCCCGACTCCGCGTCGAGCATCTCGATCCATCCCGACTCCGGCAGATCCTGTTCCCGGGGATCGTCAATCGTGATCGCCACCACCTCGTGGCGCGCCGCCAGCCGGCGCAGCGGGCGCTCCCACCCCTCGGCTATGAAATCGGAAAGCACGACGACGATGCTGTGGTGACGCAGCAGCCGGCTGGCATAGGACAGGCTGGCCGCCAGATTGGTCCGGCGCCCCTGGGGCTCGAACGCCACCAGATCGCGAATGACGCGGAGCGCGTGGCGCCGCCCCTTGCGCGGCGGGATGACCCGCTCCACCTCGTCGGCAAAGAGGAGCGCGCCGACCCGGTCGTTGTGGTACGCCGCCGCCAGCGCCAGCACCGCCGCCACCTCCACCGCCAACCCCGCCTTGCTGACCGGCTCTCCGAAGCGGGTGGAGCCCGACTGGTCCACCACCAGCATCAGGGTGAGCTCGCGCTCCTCGGTAAAGGTCTTGACGTAGGGGCTGGCCAGCCGGGCGGAGACGTTCCAATCAATGGACCGGAAATCGTCCCCATGCTGATAGGCCCGCACCTCGGCGAACTCCATTCCCTGCCCTCGAAACACCGACCGGTACTCCCCGGCAAAGAGAGAGCCGACGAGGCCGCGGGTGCGGAGCTCGATGGATTTGACTTGCTTGAGGATCTCGGGAGATACCGGCACGAGAGTGCTGAGTGCTTAGGGGACAGGGTCAAGTGACAAGTGACAAGGGGCAAGGGCGAAAGTGGACCGGTGAGAGTGCGATTCCACTTCATACTTGTCCCTTGTGCTCTCACTTGCCACTTGCCACTGGCCACTTGTCACTTGCCACTTGCCACTTGTCACTTTCACGGCACCCTCACCGCCCCCAACACCCTCCCCACCACATCGTCGCTGGTCACGTCCTCCGCTTCGGCCTCGAAGGTGAGGACGATGCGGTGGCGGAGGACGTCGGGAGCGAGGGCGCGGACGTCTTCGGGAATTACGTAGGTGCGGCCGCGGAGGAAGGCGTGGGCCCGGGAGGCCTGCGCCAGCGAGATGGAGGCGCGGGGTGAGCCGCCGAAGGCAATGAGCGGCTTGAGATCGAGGAGCCCGACGCTGGCCGGGTCCCGGGTGGCGCGGACCAGGTCCACGATGTAATCCACCACCTTCTGATCCATGTACAGGTCGGCGATCGCGCGGCGGGCGGAGAGGATGGACTCGGGGTCGAGCAGCCGCTCCACGGTAATCTCCCGCCCCGAGCTCATCCGGAGCAGGACCTCCTTTTCCTCGTCCCGGGTGGGGTAGCCCACCCTCACCTTGAGCATGAATCGGTCGAGCTGCGCCTCGGGCAGCGGGTAGGTGCCCTCGTTCTCGATCGGATTCTGGGTGGCGAGCACCATGAACGGCTCTTCCAGGGGGAAGGTGGTCCCGCCGATGGTCACCTGATGCTCCTGCATCGCCTCCAGCAGCGCCGCCTGCACCTTGGCCGGAGCGCGGTTGATCTCATCGGCCAGGATGATCTGGGCGAAGAGCGGGCCTTTCTTGACGTGAAAGTCCTGACTCTTCTGGTCGAAGACCATGGTGCCGATCAGGTCGGCCGGCAGGAGGTCGGGGGTGAACTGGATCCGGGAGAACGATGCGTGGATGATCTCCGACAGCGTGCGCACCGCGAGCGTCTTGGCCAGACCGGGAACCCCCTCGAGCAGGATGTGCCCGCCCGTCAGCAGCCCGACGAGGAGCCGCTCCACCATGGGATCCTGTCCCACGATGCGGCGCGAGACTTCCTTCAGGATGCGGGGGACCGGGAACGTCACCGCCGGCTTCTCGGTCAGCTTCGGCGCACTCACGCGGGGGGACTCCGTTGGCTTGGTTAGAGAAAAGTAGTCGCGATGGGCGGCGGGGCGCCTTGCTTCATCCTCTTGCCAGTTTCCACTTGCTACTTTCCACTAGCTTTCTACCCCTCCGGCGTCAGCTTGATCGCCTTGTACAACCCCGCCTCCTCCTTCGGCGTGAGCGGCCGATAGCGGCCCGGTGGAAGGTCGCTCAGCCGGACCGGGCCGTACGACAGCCGGGCGAGCCGCTCGACCTTGAGCCCCATCGCCTCGCACCAGCGGCGCACGATCCGGTTGCGTCCTTCTTCCAGGGTGACATCGAGGATGCTCCGACCCTCGGTACCCGGCCGCACCCGCGCCTCCTTCGGCGCCACCTCACGGCCGTCAATCACGATCTTTTCTCGCACCGCCCCGGCGATCTCCGCCGGCGGGCGCCCGTGCACCAGTGCCGTATACCTACGCGGGATCCGATAGCGCGGATGGGTCAGCCGGTGCACCGCTTCGCCGTCGGTGGTGAGCAGCAGCAGGCCGGTGGTCATCACGTCCAACCGGCCGACGTACGTAAGACCGGCGTGGTTGGGAATGAAATCGAAGACCGTGCTGCGGCCGGCCTCGTCGCTCGCCGTGGTGACCACGCCGAGGGGCTTGTGGAAGGCGAGCCAGCGACGCTCCGGCGTCTTGACCGTGCGGCCGCTCACGGTGATCCGCTGGCGGTCCGGGTCCACCTTCATCCCGAGCTCCGCCACCCGTCCGTCCACCCGAACGCGGCCCTCCTCGATCAGTTGTTCGGCGGCCCGGCGAGAGGCGACCCCGGCGCGGGCCAGCGCCCGCTGGAGCCGCATCTCGGTCACGACTCCGCCTCGACGTAGGCGGCCGCGTCGTCCATGCCCTCGGCGGACGCCCGATGGGGCTGCAGCGCGATGGTGAGCTCGTCGGAGCGCGGCAGGTCGGCCAGATCGCGCATGCCCAGGAGCTCGAGAAAGAGCGGAGTGGTCCCGTAGAGCAGCGGCCGGCCGAGCCCCTCGCTCCGTCCGACGACCTCGATCAGTCCCCGCTCCTGCAGCGAGCGAAGCACGCCTCCCGCCGACACGCCGCGGATCTCCTCGATCTCGGCGCGGCCGACCGGCTGCCGGTAGGAGATGACCGCCAGGGTCTCCAGTGCCGCGGCCGTCAGCTTGGGCGTCCGCACCGAGAACTGCGCCCGCTCGATGGCCGCCGCGTGAATGGGCCGGGTGAGGATCTGGTACCCGCCGGCCAACTCCAGCAGCTCGACACCGTGTTGCTCGAAGTCGTAGTGCTCCCGAACCTGCTCCAGGGCGACTCTCACGTCGGCCAGGGTGGCGTCCTGGTCCAGGGTGGAGAGCTCCTCCGCGGTGAGCGGGCGGCAGGCGCTGAAGAGCGCGGCCTCAAGCAGTTGTGCCAGCGGGGTCACGGACGATCACCATCGGCGAGAACGGCGCCGGTTGCAGAAGTCGGAGGCTACCCCGCTTGGCCAACTCCAACAGGGCCAGCAAGGTGGAGAGCACGTCCACGATCGTCGGCCGCGGCCCCAACGCGTCGAGCCAGGCAATCTCGCCCCGCTCCTCCAGCAGCGCCTCGATGCGGCGAGTGGCCGATTCCACGTCGAGCGGGCGCGCGACCACGCGGTGCAGCACCGGTGAAGGAATGGCCGAGATGACCCGTTCCACCGCCTGGAGGAGCACCATGAGGTCGAGCGTGAGCGGGGGCGGCGGCAGCTCGGGCGGTGCCGGCAGGTAGCCGCGGGCAAATTGCTCGGACCGCCGCTCGGCGGAGCGTCCCATCCACACCGCGATCTCGCGGATCTGCTGGTACTCCAGCAGCCGCCGCACCAGCTCGGCGCGGGGATCTTCCCAGCCGTCGTCCTCGGAACGCCTGGGGAGCAGCATCTGCGCCTTGAGCCGCACCAGCCGGCTGGCCATGTCCAGGTAGTCGGCCGCCTGGTTGAGCCCGAGCTCGTGGACGGCCTGCAGGAACTGGTCGGCGATGCGCGCGATGGGAATGTCGGCGATCTCGAGTTGTTCATCGCGCAGCAGGTGCAGCAGCAGGTCGAGCGGTCCGGAGAACGCGTCGAGTTGGACGACGAAGCCCGGCCCCGCGCCGAGCGCCGTGGTGGGAGCTTCCGGTGCGGTCATGAGCCGGTGCGGGTCAGTAGATGCTCGCCACGGGCCCTACCTGGTAAGGTCCGATCACCTGCGCCAGCAGGCCCATCATCTTGTAGGCCGGCGCGAGCAGGAACGACAGGACGGGGCGAAAGAGAAACATCAGCGCGAAGAGCGGAAGATAGCCGAACCGCTGCAAGCCCCGGTACCAGTTGCCGGCGCGGGGTGGCAGGAGATGGTACACCAGGTGCGAGCCGTCCAGCGGAGGAATGGGGATCAGGTTGAAGAAGCAGAGGATCAGGTTGAGCCAGATTCCGTGCACCATCATCCGCTGAGCGGTATCGAGCGCCGGCGCCGCGCCGGCAAAGGAGCGGGAGGCAATCCCCAGTAGCACGAACACCAGCGACCAGACCAGGGCCAGAAAGAAATTGGTGATGACACCGGCCGACGACACGATCAAGTCGCCTTTGCGGAAGTCGCGGAACTTGCGGGAGTTGACCGGCACCGGCTTGGCGCCGCCGAAGGTGAACTGCCCGCTGCTCCCAAACCAGAGCAGCACCGGGAGCAGAATGCTCATCCAGGGATCAATGTGGGGGAGCGGATTCAGCGTCACCCGGCCGAGGAGATAGGCGGTGTCGTCTCCCTGCTGGAGTGCGGTGGCTGCGTGGGCATATTCATGTGCTACCATCGCGAAAATCAGCATCGGGAACGCTAGAATGAATTCACTGAGCTGAGCTTCCAGGGACGTGGTCCTTAAGGTGGGAGGGCAGAAGGTTAAACGGCCCCCATGGTCAAGTCAAAGCGGCGTCCCGCTTGACCTTGCGTTCGCTCGGACCTAACTTACCCGGCTCTCCCTGGCCCCGGCCGGGACGCTCTATCAACGCGAAGCCGAGGTGGTCGTGCCCAGAATCGAGTCAGCCAAGAAGCGTATGCGTCAGGGCGTCACCCGCGCCGCGCTCAACCGCACCCAGCGGAGCAAGCTCCGTACGGCCCTCAAGAAGGTACGCTCCGCCGCCGGCGCCGAGGCCGAGTCGGCCTACGCGGACGCGGTCAAGCTGCTCGACCGGGCCGGCCGCACCCGCCTGATCCACCCCAATGCAGCCGCCCGGCAGAAGAGCCGGCTGGCCAAGGCGCTCGCCGCCAAGCAGTAAAATTCGGGGGTTCCCTCACTGCGGAACCCCCGAAGCACAACCCTCCTTCACGGCTGCTGCTTTACACTGCCTACACTCCGGCCAGCTCGGCTCCACACCGCTCGCAATACCACTCCGTCGGCCGGTTGAGCGTTCCGCATTCCCCGCACTTGAGGGTCTTGGCTACGCCGGGCGCCCCGGTCTTGCTCTGCGGCGCGATCGGAGGGGGAGCGGCTTCCACGGCTCTCGACCCGTGGCCGGGGCTCGAGGCGCCGGGATTGCTGGGCCGGCGAGAGGCGGGCATATGATCCTCGTCGGAGACCGACTTGAGGAAGGCCAGCTCGTCGCCCGGCGGTGAGGCGGGCTCCGGCTCCCGCGCACGAGGCGGCGCCGGTGGCTTGGGGGCGGGTCTCGGAGCCGGCGGCGGTTCGTACCGCTGCTCCGGTTCCGGCTCGGGCTCGGGGGGTGGCGGGGGAGCCGGCCGCTCGGCCACCGGTGGGGGAGCGGGTGGAGGCTCGCTGCGGCGTGAGGGCGCGCCGATGAGCGTCTGCACTTCGGCCAGCCGCGCGATCTCGTTGCCGACGCTCCGCAGCTGTTCGCGCAGCCCGTCGAGCCGCCCCTGATTCTCCCGGCTCATATTCTGCCACTCCTCCTCGGTGTACTCGCCCACCGCGTGCCGCACCTCGGCCTCGGACAACTGCTCCTCGGCTCCGCGCCGCTCCCCGTCCAGCGCGGCCTGCGAGGCCTGGTGGCGCTCGAGCTCCTCGGTGATGGTGGCCCCGTGGCCGCGGAGCTGCTCGATCACGCCATGCAGCCGCGCCTCGTAGTCACCTCGCACCTTCATGCGGACGGTGGGCGGAGCCTTGTTGGCGGCGGCGTCGAGCTTGGCAAGCCACTGCTCGTAGAGTGCGCGCTGCTCCAGCAGGGACTCGATCGTCGGATCAGTATTGGTCATGAGGCGATGTTCCTCTCAGCCGCTCGAGGGCGTCAATCTGTTCTCGGGTCAGACGGGTGACCCGGCCGAGGGTGCGGGCCGCAAGAAGTATCCGGGCGGCGTGCTCGAGGCTTTCCATCCGGATTCGGGCTTTGGCGAGGTCCGCTCCCCAGGTGAGCGCGCCATGATTGGCCAGGAGGACGGCGTCGTGGCCGGGAATGAACGGCTCGGTGGCATCGCCCAGCGCCGGCGTACCGGTGGTGGCATAGGGAACCACGGGCACCTCGCCCATCAGCAGCGTGATTTCGGGAAGCACGTCACCGGCAATGGCCTCGCCCGCCACGGCAAATGCGGTGGCGGTGGGGGGGTGGGCATGCACCACCGCGCCGCACTCCCGCCGAAGCCGATAGACCCTGAGATGCAAATCTAACTCGGTCGTCGCTTGCCGACAGCCGCCCCGGTGAACTCCATGGAGATCAACCTCGACGATGTCCTCCGGCTCGAGCTCGCACTTGAGGAGGCCGCGGGGGGTGACCAGGATGCGATCGGGGCCCACGCGCACGGAGACGTTGCCGTCGGCGCCGGCGATCAACCCGGCCTCCCACATCCGGCGGCAGCAGGTGGCGATCTGTCGGGAGACCTCGTCGCGGTGCATGTTGGCTCGCTTGGCGGTGTGATCTTCGGAGACGAGACCCTCGGCTTCGGTGGAGCCTGGCTTCGAGATCCGCGGCTCCGGCGGAGGCAGCTTCTCCCTCCGGTCGCTGCAGGCCACCCCTGGGCGTCCGTCGCGCGTGGAGATCACACGGCCTGACGCTCCCTGCGGGAGAGCTGCCTCCGCCTGCGCCTGTGGGTCCCGGGGGAGCGCGGCTAAGGGCTCCGCCGAGTCGCGGCACCGCAGGGGCCCCGAGCGCGCGTCGCCTTCCGCGCCCGGCCGGCGACACAAGCGCCGTTTCAGCCAGCGGGCGCAACGCTGCCCCGCCGCGCGTGCTCGAACACCACCTGCCCCCGCACGATCGTCACCTCTGCCCTCCCCCGCAGCTCCCGCCCCGCGAACGGCGTGTTCCGGCTCTTGGAGTAAAACTCCTCCGGCCGAACCACCCACGCGGCCTCCGGATCAATCACCACCACGTCCCCCGCCGCGCCCGGCGCCAGCGTGCCCCCGGTGAGATTGAAGATCCGCGCGGGCATCACGCTCATCCGGTTCACCAGGTCGTTCAGCGAGAGCAGTCCCGGCTGCACCAGCTCGGTGATCGCCAGCCCCAATGCCGTCTCCAGACCGATGATCCCGTTGGGCGCGTCGTCGAATTCCCGTTCCTTGGCGTCGTAGTGGTGCGGCGCGTGATCGGTGCAGATGCAGTCTATCGTTCCGTCGCGGAGCCCCTGCCGGATCGCCTCTCGGTCCTCCGGCTCCCGCAGCGGCGGGTTCATCTTGGCATTGGTATTGTAGCCTTCACAGGCTTCGTGGGTCAGCGTAAAGTGGTGCGGGCAGGCCTCGGCGGTAACCCGGAGCCCCTTCTCTTTGGCGCGCCGGATCAGCTCCACCGAGCCGCGGGTGGATATGTGACAGAGATGCACGTGCCCACCGGTGTGCTCCGCCAGCAGGATGTCCCGGGCGACCATGATCTCCTCGGCCGCGGCCGGAATTCCCTTCAGCCCCAGCCGGGTGGAGACCAGTCCCTCGTGCATGGCGCCGCCGGCCGCGAGCGTCGGATCCTCACAGTGGTCGGCCACCGGGATGCCGAACGTCCGGGCGTACTCCAGCGCGGTGCGCATCAGGTGGCTGGAGACCACCGGTCTACCGTCGTCGCTCACCGCCACCGCGCCCGCGCCCACCAGCTCACCGAATTCGGCGAGTTGCTGGCCGTTCTGTCCCAGCGAGATGGCGCCGATCGGATAGACCCGCGCTTTCCCGGCGCGCTGCGCCTGGCTCACGATGAACCCGATCGCCGCCTGGTTGTCGGTGACGGGGTCGGTGTTGGGCATGGCGCACACCGCCGAAAAGCCGCCGGCCGCCGCCGCCATCGCTCCGCTGGCCACCGTCTCCACGTCCTCCTGCCCCGGCTCCCGCAGATGCACGTGCAGATCTATCAGCCCCGGCGCGACGACCTTGCCCGCCGCCTCTACGAGCACCGCCTCGTCGGGCCGACCGAGATCTCGACCGAGCGCTTCCACCTTGCCGCCGGCCAGCAGCAGGTCGGTGACTTCATCGGTGCCGCGCGAGGGGTCCACCACCCTCCCACCCAGGACCAGTATCGGCCGGGTCATCCGTCCACCCCTCCGCCCTGGCCCGCCCAGTCGGGTGATCCGCCGGCCAGCAGGTAGAGCACCGCCATGCGGATGGCGACGCCGTTGGTCACCTGCGGCAGGATCACGCTGTGGGGCCCGTCGGCCACGTCGCTGTCTATCTCCACACCGCGGTTCATCGGGCCCGGGTGGAGGATCAACAGATCTTTGGGGGCTTTGGACAGCCGTTCACTGGTGACGCCGAAGACCCGGTTGTACTCCCGCAGCGAAGGGAGGAACCCCGACTGCATCCGTTCCAGCTGCAGCCGCAGAATATTGAGCGCGTCGGCCCATTGGATGGCGTCTTCGATCCGCGGGAGGATCGTCACCCCCAGCTGGTGCACGTTTCGCGGGAGCAGCGAGGCGGGACCGCAGACGCCTACTTCGGCGCCGAGCTTGGTGAGTCCCCAGATGTTGCTTCGGGCCACGCGGCTGTGAAGGATGTCGCCGCAGATCGCCACCTTGAGCCCGCGCAGCCGCTTGAAGCGGTCGCGCAGCGTCAGCATGTCGAGCAGGCCCTGCGTCGGGTGTTCGTGCTTCCCGTCGCCGGCATTGATGACGTTGGATCGGATCCGCTGGCCGAGAAACTGCGCCGCTCCCGAGGCGCCGTGGCGGATCACCACCATGTCAATCCGCATCGCCTCGAGGTTTCGGGCGGTGTCCACCAGCGTCTCGCCCTTGCTTACCGAGGAGCCGGCGGCGGCCACGTTCACCGTGTCCGCGCTCAGCCGCTTCTCGGCAAACTCGAACGAGATCCGGGTCCGGGTGGAGGCCTCGAAGAAGAGGTTCACGATGGTCTTGCCCCGGAGCGCCGGAACTTTCTTGATGGGCCGCTCGCTCACCTCCTTGAACGGCTCCGCCGTATCCAGAATGAGTTGGATCTGTTCGGCGCTGAGCGGCTCGAGACCCACCAGGTCCTTGCCCAGGCTGGCGGTCATGTCCCTCGGACCAGCTCGACCGCGTCGCGCCCGTCGAGCTCGGTGACGAGTACGTCCACCCTGTCGCCGGGACTGGTGCTCGCCGTGATACCTACTATGTCGGCCTGGATCGGCAGCTCCCGGCCGCCCCGGTCAATCAGTACACAGAGCAGTATCCTCCGCGGGCGGCCGAAGTCGGCGCACTCGTCCAGCGCCGCGCGGATGGTGCGCCCGGTGTAGAGCACGTCGTCCACGATCACCACGTTCTTGCCGTCGAGATTGGGCAGGCGGGTCTCGCCCACGACCGGCCGCGGGCCCACGGTCTGGAGGTCGTCGCGATAGAGGGTGATGTCGAGCTTTCCGAACGCCACCTGCGAGCCCTCGGCCTGATCTATCAGCCGCTTGAGCCGGTCGGCCAGCTCGACGCCGCGCCGCTGGATACCCACCAGCACCAGCCCCTCGGTGCCGTGGGCACGCTCGACGATTTCGGTGGCCATGCGTGCCAGGGTGCGGGTAAGGGCGCGCTCGTCCAGGAGGGAGGTGCGGGTGGGCATCGGGGCGGGAAGGTAGCGGATGGGGTTGGGGGGCGGTAGAGGGCGGGAGGTGTCACCCTGAGCGGGGCGAAGGGGGCATCGGCTGGGTCATGTCCCCTTTGCTTCGCTCAGGGTGACAGCCGCTTTATGCGAGCTCCAGTCACCCGCCAAACCCCACCGCGTAGGCGAAGAGATTCACCCCCATGCGCAGCGCCGCCTCGTGCTTATCCGGCGGATCCCGGTGCACCTGGGGATCTTCCCAACCGTCGCCCAGATCGGTCTGGTAGTCGTAGTAGACCGCGAGACGGTCATCGAGGAAAATGCCGAATCCCTGGGCCGGCTTGCGGTCGTGCTCGTGGATTTTAGGAATGCCTTGTGGAAAATCGTAGACCAGGTTGTAGACCGGGTGGTCCAGAGCGACCTCGACCAGCGGCTGGTCGGGAAAGAGACGCGCCAGCTCCCGGCGGATGGACGCATCCATTCCATAGTTGTCGCTCACGTGCAGGAAGCCGCCCTGGCGGAGCCACCGGCGCAGCGTGACCAGGTCCTGGTCGCTGAAGCGGACGTTTCCGTGCCCAGTCATGTGCAGGTAGGGAACCGACCAAAGCTTGTCGTCGGCGAGCGTGACCACTAGTTCGGTCTCCGCGACCGGCAGGCGGGTGCGCTCGCGGATGGCGTCGAGCAGGTTGGCGAGGCTGGAAGGGTTGGCGTACCAGTCTCCGCCACCCTCGTAGTGCAGCCGGCCGATGGTCATCGGGTCCGGCGGGCCCGATGTCTGAGCTGCGGCGGGAGCGGGCGAAACCAGCAGTAGAACTGTGGGAACTAGACCCGCGAAAATGCGCACTGCTCTCGTGAAGCGCTCTCCCAACCAGCGACGAACGACCTTGTCAAGTTCCATCTCTTGTACAGCTCCATGCGCACTCGGCAACGTCACATCGGCAACGTGACATTATGTGCGTGCGCCAGCAATGAACCAAGTCCGCATGTGGTGGGTTCAGCAATGCTGCGGTGGCGAATTGATAAGCCTTGCCGCCGGGCAAGAGAATTTCCGGCCGTGAAGAGTGGGGAACAGCGGCAGCAGAGCCGGTGATCGGCGTGGCGAGGGGCAGGTGGCGGAGACCCTCCTAACCCATGTGGAGTTTGGAACGGAGGGGAAGGGATTCGAACCCTTGATACGGTTTTAGCCGCATACTCGCTTTCCAGGCGAGCGCCTTCAACCACTCGGCCACCCCTCCAGACCAGGCGTGCGCCTTCAACCGCTCGGCCACATGTCCCGGCTCGTTGCGAGGGCGCAACTTAGCCCGCTGGAGAGAACCCGTCAACGCGGCTGCGTTGCGTCGGAGACGACCGGTCACTACTCCTTTGGCACCATGGCGGCACGCACCTCTCTCCTGCACCTTGCTCTCGTCACCGGCTGCGCCGCCGGGTCCTCTCCGGGTCCGATCGCACGATCCAACGAGTGGTCGATTCCATCGATTCAGGGCGCCGCCCACGTCTCCCCTCACGTCGGGCGGACCGTCACCACCACCGGGGTCGTCACCGCGGTCGACTCCGGCGGTTTCTACCTGCAGGACGAGTCGGGCGACGGAGACGAGGCCACCTCCGACGCGCTCTTCGTCGCTACCCGCGTCGCGGGCTCAGTGGCGGCCGGCGATCGGGTCCGGGTGACCGGACAGGTCACCGAGCTCGTCCCCGGCGGCGCCGCCACCGGCAATCTCTCGCTGACCCGGATTGCCGCTCCGACCTTCACGCTGCTGTCCCGGAACTCCGTCCTCCCGGAGCCGTTGGTCATGGGGTCGGGCGGTCGGGTGCCTCCCGCAGAGTTGGTGATCAGTCCCGACGAGCAGCCAGTAGACCTCCGGCTCCGGCGACAGGCGGAGGTCAACCGGTTCAATCCGGGCACCGATGCGCTCGACTTCTTCGAGTCGCTGGAGGGGATGCGGGTGACGATTCAGGACCCCGTGGCCGTCTCCGCCACGCGGACGTTCCCCGGCGGGGCCGCCGAGGTGTTCGCGCTGCCCGACCGCGGCAGCCACATTGCGCCACCGACCCTGCGAACCGGGCGCGGTGGGCTCTACCTCCGCTCGGGGCCCGACAACCGCGGCAACCAGAACCCCGGACGGGTGAAGATCTACTTCGACCGAAGGCTCTTCCCCGGCGCCGTCCCCGCGATCGGCGTTGGCGACCGGCTGGGAGATGTCACCGGCGTGGTGGGCTACGGCTTCGGGAACTTCGAGCTTCGCGCCACCGCGGCATTCGAGGTCGCTCCCACGCGCCCGCCGCGCGAGCAGACCTCGCTCGCCGGCACCAGAGACCAGCTCAGCGTCGCCAGCTACAACGTGCTCAATCTCAGCGCCCAGCCGGAGGACGATGCCCAGCGGCGGGCGCTGGCGGAGCAGATCATGGAGAACCTGAGGACACCCGACATCGTGGCGCTGCAGGAGATTCAGGACAACAGCGGTGAGGCCGACGACGGCACCACCGATGCCGGGGGCACCCTCCGCGCCCTGGCCGAGGCGGTGCTGGCGGCCGGCGGCCCGGAGTACTCCTTCTTCGACGTCGCCCCGGCCGACGGGCGGGCCGGCGGGGCACCGGGCGGAAACATCAGGAACGCCTTTCTGTACCGCCCCGGCCGGGTCCGCCTCCTATCCTTCGCTGCACTCACGCCGGGCGCGCTGGCCGCTGCCGGCGCGCGGGCTTCCCGGGCCTTCGCCGGCGCGCGCGACCCGCTGATGGGAAGCTTCGAGTTCAGCGGAGCCACCGTCGTGGTCATCAACAATCATCTCAGCTCCCGCTACGGCTCCACTCCGGTGTTCGGCGCCGTGCATCCGTTCGTTCAGGCGGGCGAGGCGGATCGCGAAGCTCAGACCGGCGCGCTGCACGATTACGTGGCGAGCCTCCTCCAGGCCGATGCGGACGCGAGAGTGCTCGTGCTCGGTGACATGAACACCCACGAGTTCACCGACGACCTGACTCGAATCCTCCCCGGGGCTCCCGCCATCCTCAGCAACCTCCTCGCCGCGGCGGAGGAGACCGACCGGTACAGCTACAACTTCGAGGGGAACTCCCAGGCCCTCGACCACGTCTTCGTCACCCGGAGCTTGCTGCAGGGGGCCGCGCTCGACATCGTGCATCTGAACGTGGATTTTCCCGAGATACCAGGGCCACTCGCGAGCGACCACGACCCGCTGGTGGCCCGGGTTCAGGTCGGGCCGCGAGTAAACGTCCGGTAACGGAGGGGCGGCCTGCTTGACCTC
>JACCQZ010000235.1 GCA_013813875.1 Gemmatimonadales bacterium
TCGAAGGTCTTTAAGTCGAAAGGCGAAGGCGAAAGTGCGGTGCTCATCGGTCGTCTCTCGGAGCGCAGAAGAGCACCTGCCCGAGCTCGTGGCCGATCACGTGGGTGCGGCCTTCGGCTTCGATGGTGATCGGCCCCCGAAAGGGCTGCCGGTCGGTTACGCGGACCTCGACGCCCGGCTTGAGTCCGATGGAGGCGATGTAGCGCAGACGCTCCGGTTGGCTCTGGTCTACCCGGCAGATCTCTACGGTTCGGCCGGCGGGAATCTCGGCGAGGGGAACGCTGGCCGGCTCGTGAATGGAGCCGTCGGGGGCCGGAATAGGGTCGCCATGAGGGTCCACCGTCGGATTGCCGAGCACCGCGGCCATCCGCTCCACCAGGGTGTCGGAGACGGCGTGCTCCAGCCGCTCGGCCTCTTCGTGCACCCCGTCCCAGG
The DNA here is from genome assembly GCA_013813875.1 of Gemmatimonadales bacterium. Classification (GTDB taxonomy): domain Bacteria; phylum Gemmatimonadota; class Gemmatimonadetes; order Gemmatimonadales; family GWC2-71-9; genus CAVVWJ01. The sequence continues at coordinate 436 of JACCQZ010000235.1, forward strand.
AGTAGCCAAGGAAGGCGACGAGATAGGCTTCGATGAGGCGGTGCCGGCGGACCATACGGAGCGCCGCCCGCCTGCCCTCGGCGGTGAGCTGCACACCCTTGTAGGGCACGTGCTCCAAGAGACCCAGCTCGGAGAGACGCTTCACCATTCCGCTCACCGAAGGAGCCGAGAGCTCCAGGAGGTGGGCGATCTCGCTGGTAGAGGCATGCCGGCCCTCGGGGGAGAGACGGTAGATGGCTTTGAGATAGTCTTCGACGGAGCGAGTCAGCGACTCGACGGCGGCGGCAGCGTTCACGACCGGTCCAGATTTAGTGTCGGCTAAACCTGTGTTGAGCGCCGGCTAATGTCAAGGTTGGTCGGAGCGAATCTGGTCGAGGAGGGTGGTGATGATCCGTTCCGTCATTCCCCAGACGATGGCGTCGTCGAGTTGGTAGGCAGGGACTTGGCGGCTTATGCCCCCCACGTCGAGGCGCACGGTGTGTTGGGTGCCGAGCTGGAGCAGGTGGTCCAGATCTACCCAACGGGTGGCCGCCACTTCAGGGTTGGGGACCAGCACCGGGCGTGACGGGAGAGAGAAGACGTAGGGTCGAACCGCGATGGGAGGCAGAACCGGGGTGCGGGGCACCACGTCGTCGAGGCTCCCGATCAGGTGCTCGGGACGCAGCAGTACCCCGACCTCCTCCTGGGTCTCCCGAACGGCGGTAGCGGCGAGCCCGGAGTCGCTCTCAGCTCGCCGGCCGCCGGGAAGCGCCATGTGCCCCGACCAGGGGTCGCCCGGGTGCTCCGCCCGGCGGATGAGCAGGAGGGCGTCGGGGTCGGGAGCCAGAATCAGCGCCACGGCGGCCCAGATGAGATCCCCGTCCTCGTCGGTCCGGGGACGGTGCCGGCGGAGCCGCTCGCGCAGGCGGGTGAGACGAGTCGTCAGTGGCTGTGCGAGTGACACCCGCCGCCGCAGCATCCACCGCCGGGCGGAGCTCCCAGGCGACTGTAGTCGGCGGGCTTGGCCCCGGATGCCGGGCGTGCCGTCAATGACATGAGGCGCTCGAGCCTGCTGTCCTGGCACTCGGGGCAGGCTACTCTGGTTTCGGATCGAACCAACTGCTCGAACTCGGTGCCGCAGCCGCCGCAGCGATAGTTGTATATGGGCATGGAGAGAGAGTGGCCAATCGGGGGCGGTGGGTCAAGGTTGGGCGCGGGCGAGGCTGGTGAGCCGCTCGCTCACTTCCCACAGCCGCCGCGCCAGGGAGTCATCAGAGGCCTCGGAAGACGGGCGAGCCGGGCGCCGGTTCTGGAAGTACTTGCCGGTCACTCCATTCACTTCGGGAGACGATGCCAGATAGATAATGGTCTGGGCACCCCTCTCGGGTTTGGCGCCGAAGGTGCGGGCCATCGCGCCGCCCACCAGAGGCACGTTCATGTAGTCGGCCAGCAGCTTGGTGGCGACGACGCCGGGATGAAGACAGTTGGCGGTGATCCCGCTCTGCTGCACCCTGCGCGCCAGCTCGCGGGTAAAGAGGATATTGGCAAGCTTGGTCATCGCGTACACCCTACCCGGTGAATAGCTCCGCTCGCTCTGCAGGTCGTCGAAGTCCATCGTGGCGCCGAAGTGCGCTCCCGACGAGACGCTCACCACCCGCGAAGGCGCTCCGGCGCGGAGCGGCTCCAGCAGAAGATCGGTCAGCAGGAAATAGGCGAGATGGTTGAGCGCGAACTGCCTCTCGAGGCCGTCCACCGTCTCCTGGCGCCGCGACGGGACCACGCCGGCGTTGTTGACCAGCACGTCGAGCCGGGAATGGCGCTGGGCAATCTCCGCTGCGACGGCCCGGATGGACCGTTGGGACGACAGATCGGCTTCCACCACTAGAGAGCGCGCGCGGGACTCGGCACCCATACCGCTGACGACCTGGTCTCCGTCCTGCCGCCGCCGGCAGACCAGAACGACGGTGGCACCCATCGCCGCGAGTCCCTCGACCGTGGCCCGGCCGATCCCTCGGGAGGCGCCGGTCACCACGCAGACTTTGCCGTTCATCGAGAGTTCGTCGCCCCTGTCACGCTGAGCGGAGCGAAGCGACCGAAGCGACGCGTGACAACAGCCCATGACACTACCGCAGGTGCTCGGTCACTGCACTCAAGGTAGCATCGAAGACGCGGTCGAGCTCGGGGTTGGAGCCCTTCCACGGGTGCTGCGCGCCAAAGGTGTGCCCTGCTCCGACCACCGGAAGAAACCTGGTGCCGGCCGGCGGGGCCGCCGCCCGCAACAGCTCGGCCTCAGCGAAAGACACTGCCTCGTCCTCGGTGCCGTGGATCAGCAGCCAGGGCACCGCGACGCGCTTCGCGGCATCCTCGATATCGAGCGCCGCCGCATGGCTCTCGATGTCGTCCAGCACATCGGTGTAGAGCGGCAGCACCTGGCCGGTGCGGGCGTTCTTCACCGCGATTCTGCCTGCCGCGCGCCACCCGCTACGCTCCTCGCGCGACCACCGCTCCACCGACGAAACGCCGGCCCAGGTCACCAGAGAACGGATGCGGGGGTCGCGTGCGGTCTGCAGAATGGCGATCCCTCCTCCACGCGAGTGCCCGACGAGCGCGATCGAGGACGGGGGAGCCACGCCTAAGGCACCGCCCGCGAGGGCGTCGAGCACTCGACCGACATCGTTCAGCTCGGCGGAGAAGGTGTTGTGGCCGAACCGCTCGGGCCAGGCGAGCTCGCCGCTGTCATCGGCGCCGCTACCGCTCACGTTGGGGGTGACTGCCGTCATACCCGCTCGGGCCAGCCGCTCGGAGAAGGGCGGGAACATGCCCCAGTCCTTGAACCCCTTGAACCCGTGGAGCACGACCACTGCCGGCCGAGGCGAGGCCCGTCCCCCGGCGCGCACGTCAATCAGGATGTCGCCGAGGACGCCGGGGAGGGTGTGTTTGGTGAGTGTGGGGGTGGCCATGGTGTGACGAGGTGAAGGTGTACGCGGCTCACGCCACCGCGGCTTCCAGCAGCTCCAGCTCTCCCGCATCGGCGTCCAGCCGAGCCCGCACGCCGAGTGGAAGAGTCCATTGGGCTTCAATATGCCCCACCGGGAACCCGTAGGCGACCGGGATCCGGAGCGGAAGCAGGTAGGTGGCGAGCACCTGGTCGAACCCGAGCGCGCCATCCACCATGCGACGATTGAGCTCGGTGAAGCGTCCAACCACCACGCCCGCCAGGCGGTCGAAGGCGCCGATAGCTCGCAGGTGCGCCAGCATCCGGTCCACCCGGTAAAGCTCCTCGCCCACGTCTTCCAGAAAAAGGATGGCTCCGTCAAGGTCCGGAAAGTGCGGAGTGCCTATCAGACACTGGAGCAGACTCAGGTTGCCCCCCGCAAGCGGCCCTTCCGCCCTGCCGCCCTGCAGCGTGACGATGCGGTGCTCCTGCGACACCAGCACGTCGGGTGCGGCGGGCAGCCGGCCAAGTCGGCCGGCCGGCTCGGCACAGGTGAGGACCCGCTCAAAGTGCCAGCGGCTGAACGGCGGCATGCTGCTACGGGCCACCGGCCCGTGAAAGGTCACCACGCCGGCGCTGCTGGTGGCGGCATTGAGCAGGGCGGTAACGTCGGAAAAGCCGATGAGCGCCTTAGGGTGGCGGGCCAGCGCCCCGTAATCCACTCGGTCCACGATCCGGGTAGTTCCGTAGCCACCCCGGATGCACCATATGGCATCCAGTTCGGGATTCTGCAGCGCGGCCTCGAGATCGTCCTGCCGCTCCTGATCGGTGCCGGCGAAGTAGCCGTGATGCCGGCCGGCATTGCGGCCGAGCGCGGGTTCGTAACCCAGCGCACGGCAAAGCGTCTCGGCTCGTGTTAGATCATCTCTTTCCAGCAGCGGCCCGGCAGGTGCCACCAAGGCAATGCGACTGCCTTGCATCAGTTTCGGAGGACGAATCAGTGGTTTTGACCCCATGATGGCTCCACTGTAGATTGCCCACACCTTACCAGGGAGAACGGTTAGTGCGCGCTTCGCAGCCCGCGTTGCTCGCCGCCGGCCGTGTGATCAGTGAAATGCGGGATTCGATGGTTTCCCAGTGGCTGGAATGGCTGGGAGACCGGATAACCGCCGCCCCCACGATACCGCGTCGAACGGTCGAAAGGGAGTTCCGCCTTCTCCTCGACATCATTTCCGAGATGGTCGGCCCACTCCGCCGGGAAGTCAGTACCGTCTGGATTCACGCTTGCGAACACCACGGTCGCATCGCTTCCGCCCGGGGCCTGGCTGCCGGCGAAGTCGTCGAGGAGCTGCAATTTCTCCGCGAGCTGCTCATCCGCAACATGGCACCGGTGCTCGCCCCCATGCGACCCCGGCAGGGCATGGCCATCATGCTCCGGCTCAACCGGGTGATTGACAAAGGCATCGCGGTGGCCGTGGTGGGCTACACCGACGCCCTGGTGGCCACGCTCTTCGCGCACAACGGTGTACCCCGGCACAGCATCGGGTACGAGTCGGGCGAAGTCGAGCGCCAGCTCGATGGAATCGAGAAAGAGCTCAGGTCGGTGATTAGACAGGAGTAGGGGGTCTTGGGTCGAAGGTCGAAGGTCCGCGGGAGTGGAGGCTCGGTGCTGCAGGACCCAAGACCTTCGACCTTCGACCTCTCACCTTCGACCTTCGACCTTCGACTTACATGTCCCCCATCGACCTCCTCCCCGCCCTTCTCTGGCTGCTGCCGTTTGGCGGCCTGATGCGGCTGGCGCGGGCAACGCCCAATCTGTCGGACGCCCCGGTTCATACCGGCACCAAGGTGTCGGTCATCATTCCCGCGCGCAACGAGTCGGCGACCATCGAGACGGTGGTGCGTTCGATCCTCGAATCTACGTACCAGCCGTTCGAACTTCTGGTGGTGGACGACCGCTCCACCGACGACACCGCGGCGCTGGTGGAGCGCCTTGCCTGCGGCGAGCCGCGACTGCGGCTGATTCGCGGTGAGGCGCTGCCCCAAGGGTGGTATGGAAAACCCTGGGCCTGCCTGCAGGGCTATCGCGCTGCAACCGGAGAACTGCTCCTCTTTACCGACGCAGACACCCGGCATCGCCCGGAATTGCTGGCGCACGCCGCCGGAGCGCTCCGCCATGAGGGAGTGGATCTGGTGACCGTCTCACCGCACCAGCGGTGCGTCACTTTCTGGGAGCGGCTGATCATGCCCCAGATCTGGCTGCTGCTGGGAGTGCGTTACCACCCGCGCAGGGTGAACCGCGCGAGCCGCGGGCGAGACGTGATCGCCAACGGGCAGTTCATTCTGGTGACACGGGAAGCGTACGAGTCGGTCGGTACCCACGCCGCGGTGGGACACGAGGTAGTGGAAGATCTCGCGCTGGCGCAGACGTTTCTGCGCGGCGGGCGGAAAATGCACTTTGCCTTCGCCGAGCGCCTGATGGAGACCCGGATGTATCACAGCCTGCCGCACCTCGTCGAGGGTTGGTCGAAGAATATCTACCTCGGCGGCCGCCGCTCCTTCCCTGACGAGCCGATCCTGCGCGCCCTGGTGCCGGTGATCCTGGCGGTGGCGCTGCTCTTCTGGCTCGCTCCACCGGCGGTACTGGCGATCACCGGGGGATCGGGAGTTATCGGGCACGCCGCGGCAGCCGCGACCGTCCTCTCGGCAATCTTCTGGATGCTGATCAACGTGGGAATGCAGATTCCTCTGGCCTACGGGCTCGGCTACCCATTGGGCGCGGCGATGGCGCTCTTCATCGTGGCGAGATCAACCTGGCGGGGCAGCAGGCGAGTGGAATGGCGAGGAAGAGTGTACCGCAAGCAGGAGCAGGAAGGCGGGTAGGCCTCAGGGCGTGCGCTCCACTGTCACATCCTGCGCGGGAATCACGGCTCCGAGCAATCGTCCGCCGGTGTCTACGCGGAGATGGTACTCCACGGTGCCGATGGCGAGGTTGAGCGAGTCGGCGCCGATGGGCGAGAGCCTGGCGTTCACCGTCTGTCCCCCGCCCAGATTGAAGAAGGGGATCTCGGCCAGCCCGCCAGGCAGGCTGCGCGCGCGGCGTATCGCCTGCTCCAGAAGCGCGAACGACATGTTGAGGTAGGGGATGGCCCCGCGCTGGGTGCCGAAGACGCGCGTCTGGATGTTCTGCCCGATCACGGCATCCACCGCCGCGCTGTCGTCCCGGAAAATGAACCGCGCCCGCTGCACCAGCTTGGCCTTGACCCGGCCGCTGTCGGCGTCCTCCCGCACCGTAATTTCAATCAGCGGCAGCGTCAGATCCGGAGCGACCACAGCCGAGTAGCGCTGAGAGGTGCTCCGGAGGTTCTTGATGGCCAGAGTTCCGCGCAGGCTGGTCTCGGTGCGCGCGAAGCTCTCGGTGGCGACGGTATCGCCCGAGTGGCGGATGACGAAGGTGCCGCTGTCGGCTGCCGCCTGGGCATGCAAGGGAGGTGGCGCGAGGAGCGTGACCAGAAAGCCGAGGAGAAGAGCGCGGAGTCGGAGCATGAGTTGAGGATAGCGGGCGGTGGGGGTGCCGTCTAGGTTCGGTCACCCGCCGCGGAAGATTGATACCAGTACAGTGGGCAGGCGGTTCTAAGGTGTAAGCTCTCCCGACCGGAGCCTCACCTGGAACTGCGCCCGTTGCTCCGCGGCCTCCACTCATTGGAGGAATTGCCCCGCCTGGTGGCGGCTTGGGGGCATGAGCCGCTGTGGGATCCGGTTCCCGAGCCGGAGGGCCGGAAAGCCAGCACGGATGGCCAGCCGTTGGTGGTCGTCGGACGCACGGAGGAGTTTCCCTGGTATGGTTTCGGCGGTGCCGGGGTGGAACGCGTGACCGGCGCCTTGGCCCGCCGGCTCGCCCGCCGTGGCCGAATCGGTGGCGTGCTGGGGATAGACCCCGCCGGTCGGCGGCTCACCGTCGCGGTGGCCTTCGCCGACACGCCGCTTCTCTCTCTCGACCTCGACGACCCCGATCCCACGGCCCTGGCCTGTCTCGCCCGGCTCGCCGGCAGCGCCGGGAGCAGCTCTCTGGCATACGCCGCACGCGCGGCGGATGTGCTCGCAGGCCAAGCCGTGGGCCGGCGCTTCTTCAATGAGTTCAGAAACACCCTCGAACGTATGGCGGCGGGTCTTCCAGGTCCGCTCCGGGCCGAGGATCGCCACAGCCTCGCCTTGCTGCAGCTCACCCGGGTGCTCTTTCTCTATTTCGTGCAGGCCAAAGGATGGCTGGCGGGCAGGGAGCAATTTCTTTCCGAACAGGTGGACCGCTGCCTCTCGCGGGGACGGCGAGTTCATCGCGATCTGCTTCGCCCCCTCTTCTTCGGCACCCTCAACCGGCCGGCCGGCGAGCGGAGCCGCACCGCCGCGGGCCTGGGCGCGATCCCCTACCTCAACGGCGGCCTCTTCGAGCCGCATCCGATCGAGCGGCGTCTGCGCGGCGACATTCCGAACGAGCTCTGGCGCGATGCATTCGACGGGCTGTTCGAGCGGTTCCATTTCACCCTGGCGGAAGGCCGCGGAGACGGCGGCGTGGCGCCCGATATGTTGGGCCGGGTGTTCGAAGGCGTCATGGCCCCGGCGGCTCGCCGCGCCTCCGGCACCTACTACACCCCCGCTTCACTGGTGCGCGGCGTTCTCGAGGCGGCGCTGGTGGCGGCGGCGGCCGGCAGACTCGGCTGCACTGAACCCGAAGCCGAGCGGCGGCTGCTGGAGGGTGACGAGACCGCGGTGCAGGTGCTCGACGGCTTTACCTTGCTGGATCCCGCAGTCGGCTCGGGAGCATTCCTGCTGGGCGCGCTCGAGCGGCTGGCCGCCACCGGTGCAGCGGACGGCCGAGCAGTCGCCCAACGTCGGCGGAGGGTTCTGCAGCGAAACCTGTTCGGGGTAGACCTCAGCGCCGCCGCGGTGCGTCTTACCGAGCTTCGGCTATGGCTGGCGGTCATTGCGCACGACCGGTCGGAGCGGCCGGAAGCGGTGCTCCCCCTCCCCAACCTCGACTGCCTGATCCGCCAAGGCGACAGCCTCTTCGATCCGGTAGGCTCCGGGCTGCGGCTTCCCGGCCCCAGCTCGGAGTCAGCCGCCGCGTTGACCTCGCTTCGCCATCGCGTGGTCACCGCGGCCGGTTCGGACAAGCGCGCCGTGTTGCGCGAGTTGGCAGAGGCGGAGGTGCGCGTCACCGACGAATCGCTGGCGGGCGCCGAGTCAGGCATCAGAGCGACGATCGCCGACGCCCTGCGGGAGGGCCGGGGAGATGATCTCTTCGGACAGCGGCGGGGGCTCGATCAGCATGTCCGGCGCCTGCTGGATGAGCAGCGGCGGGAGCTTCGCGCGGTCCGGCAAGCACGGCGCACGCTCCGCCGGGAACGCGAGGTGCCCTGGTTCCACTATCGCAGCCACTTCGCCGACGTCTTCGCCGCCGGGGGGTTCGATCTCGTGGTGGGCAACCCACCGTGGCTGCGGGCGCAAGAGCTTCCGCCCGAGCTTCGCCGCCGGCTGGCCGGCCGGTACCGATGGTGGCGAAGCGCGGGCCGGGGCTACGCCAACCGACCTGATCTGGCCATTGCCTTCCTCGAGCGCGCCGTCGAGCTGACGGCTCCGGGCGGCGTGGTGGCTCTCCTGGTTCCGGCCAAGCTCGCCACCGCCGGCTACGGCGCCTCCGCGCGCCACGCCCTGGCCACCGGCACCACCCTGGTCAGCGTCGCCGATCTCACTCGAGCGCCGCCGGCGTTCGATGCCACGGTCTATCCGCTCGCGCTCGTGCTCCGGAAAGAGTTCCCGCCACCCGGGCACCGAGTGCGTACCGCGCTCGAGCTCGGCAAAGGCGCCCGGGTGGCGCAGGCGAGCCTCGGTGGTGGAGGCCCGTGGATCCTGCAGCGCGATCAGCTCCGGCGCGCACTCGACTCGCTCGCGCGAGATCACCCCCGGTTCGGGGATCAGTTCCCCTGCCATCTCGGCCTCAAGACCGGCGCCAACCGGATCTTCCTCTCACCTCCCGAAGAGATCGAGCCCGAGGTAGTGCGCTGGGCCATACGGGGGCGCGATCTCCGGGCATTCTCCGTCGACGGCGGGCTCCGGCTGCTCTGGACTCACGGCCCCGATGGCGCTCCGCGGCGCCGGCTGCCACCGCGGGCCGCGGCCTATCTGGCGGCCCATCGTGCCGCCCTCGAGCGGCGGGCGGATTACCAGGGCGGCCCGCCCTGGACGCTGTTCCGCACCGGCCCGGCGACGGCGCCCTACCGGGTGGTGTGGCCCGACCTCGCGCGCAACATCGCCGCGGCGGCGCTCACCGCGGCGGGAGACCAGCAGCGGATTCCGCTCAACAGTTGTTATGTCGCCGCCGCGCGCAACGCCCTCGAAGCGGAGCGTCTCGCGGGCTGGCTCAACGCCGTCTGGCTCCGGGCAGCGGCGCAGGCGGGGGCGGTGCCCGCGGCCGGCGGCTTCGCCCGGTTCAACGCAGCGACGATCGCCGCTCTGCCGCTTCCCGCATCCGTCCTCTCCGACACCGAGCTGGCCGCGGCAGCCATCGCCGGCCGCCGCGGAGAACCAGTCCAGGAAACCCTCGATGACATCGCGGCCCGACACCTCGCGCTCGCTCCATCCGCCCGGGCAGCCCTGCGCCGCCTGGCAGTTGGGCGCGCTGCCCATCGTAGCTGAAGCGCTGGCGTCGGTACCGGACCCGCTGGTCACGGCGCTCAGGCCGGGGCCGTGGGCCAGCGGAGCTCAGGTGGCCGCGGCCCTGGCGCGGAGCCTTCTTCCGGAAGAAGATCCGACCCCGGCACCGGCGTGGTTGCTTCCCGAGCAGATCAGAAGCTTCCGGCGTACCGTCTCCGCCCTGTGGCGGTACGGTGGGGCGGTGCTCGCGGACCCGGTGGGAAGCGGGAAGACCTATGTGGCGCTCGCGGTAGCCGTGGCGCTCAATACCGGCCGCGCCACAGCGTGCCTGGTGCCCGCCCCGCTGGTTCCGCAATGGCGCGCGGTGGCTACCAGGCTCGGCGTCGAGGTGGTCGTCGGCTCGCACCGACAGACCAGCCGTGGCCGGCTGCCGGAGCGAACTCACGGACTGGTGATCATTGACGAAAGCCACCACTACCGCAATCCGCAGAACCTGCGGTACCGCCACCTCGCCCCGTGGCTCGCCGGCCGGCCGACGCTGATGGTCACCGCCACTGCGATCGTCAACCGACTCGACGACCTGGTGCACCAGCTATTGCTGGGCGTGCGCGACGACGCGCTGCTGGCGGAGGGGGTGGTCTCGCTGCGGTCGCTGTTTGCATCGGGCCGTGGAGCACCGGCGTTGGGGGGTCTGGTCATCGAGAACCCGGGGAGCGCCCGAGCGCGGCCGGTTCGGTTCGCCTGCACCAGCGTGCCGGACACAGTGGAATGCGAGGCGATGGCGGCATCGCTCCAACTCATCGAGCGGCTGCGGCTCTCCCGGCTCCCGCCGGTTGCGGCGCTAGTGCGCGCGGTGCTCCGTCGCGCGGCCGGCTCGAGCCCGGCGGCGCTCCTGGGCGCGCTGCGCCGGTACCGGACGCTCCTGCTGCACACCCGCGACGCGGTTCGCGCCGGGTGCCCTCTCGAGCGCGCCCAGATCCGGCGATTCACCGGTGAGCTGGAAGATCAGCTGGTCTGGTGGGAGCTGCTGCCTGGGCAGGGCGATGCCGTGGAGCTGGAGCTCTCCGACCTCGACGTCATGGACTCGGTGCTGACTCGGGCGGCGCGGGCGGCGGAGGCGCCGGATGGGAAGCTCGCCCGCCTGCAGCGGATCCTGGCCGACGGGCGGCCCACGCTGGTTTTTACCGCGCAACGGGAGACGGTGCGCCACCTGCGGAACCACCTCGATGGGCCGGCGGTGGCGTGGTGCACCGGGCGCCAGGCCGGGCTCGGCCATTCGGTCGTGCCGCGGAGCGTGGTCCTCGGCTGGTTTCGGGGTGGCTCGGAAGCCGCCGTGGCGGAGCGCCTCGGCATCGTGCACCTGGTCGTTACCGATGTGGCGGCGGAAGGGCTCGACCTCCAGCGGGCCGCGCGCGTGGTGCACTACGATCTTCCGTGGACTCCGATGCGGCTGGAGCAGCGGGAGGGCCGCGCGCTACGGTTGGGCTCGCACCACCGGAAAGTGGAGGTCGTGCGGTTCGTCCCACCGGCGCCGCTCGAGCGGGCGCTGAGAGTGGAGAGCGCGTTGGCGCGGAAGGCGCGGCTGCCGGAGAAGGTCGGACTGGGCGCGGCGGGGCGCCGCCTCTGGCGCTGGCGGTCCGAGCTGGGCGAGTCGTTCGGCAAAGGCGACGCGATCGCCGGAGTGGCCCTGATCCCGCAAGCGCCCGAGGGGGTGCTGGCCGGCTTCAGCATGCACGACGCGAGCGCCGAGCGCGAGATGCGGCTGGCGCGGGTGGTCCTCTGGCTGGCAGCAGACGGCAGCTGCACTGAGGACGAAGATGTGGTTGCAGCACGGCTTGCTCAGGCGGCGGCACAGCGGGAGCCCCGGCCTCCCGATGCCGACCGCCTGCGCGAAGCACTCGTGCTGCTGGCGCAACAGGTGCGCGTGCGCCTGACGCTGGTGCGGGGGCGCCGGTGGGCCACGGCGGAGAGCGCGCCCGGAGCTCATCGCGTCGCCGCGCGGTTGCAGGAGGCGATCCGCCTGGCCGCACGCCGGCGCGATCTCGAGGCACTGGGCCGGCTGGAGCGCGCGCTTGCCTTCGTCGGAGGGGGGCACACCGCGGGAGAGTCGCTGCTGTTGGAGCAGGTGGCCGACGCCACAGAGGCCGAGTTGCTGGGCGCGGCCGCCCGCTTTCCGCCGCCCAGTCGGCGGCGCGGCACCGTCGAGATACGGCTGTGCGGGCTGCTGCTCTTCGGCCGCCGCTATCTTTGACCGATGCCCCCACTGCGCACGGTCCTGTTCGATCTCGACGGCACGCTGATTGACTCGGTTCGCCTGATCCTCGACAGCTATCACCACACCCTCTCGACCCACGGCTTGCCGCCGCGGACCGACGAGGAATGGCTTCGCGGGGTGGGAACGCCGCTCACGGTGCAGTTGGCGGAGTGGCGGGACGATCGCGGCACGCTGGAGGCGCTCATCGCCACCTACCGGGAGTACAATCTGGCCAACCACGACCGGATGGTGACCGTGTATCCCGGGGTGGTGGAGGCGGTACGGTTGATCCGGGAGGCTGGCCTCACCACCGGATTGGTGACCAGCAAGAACCGACTCGGCGCGCTTCGCGGCCTCACGCTCGCCAAGCTGGAGGCGATGATGGACGTACTGGTCTGCGCCGACGAGGTCACCAACCCCAAGCCGCACCCGGAACCGGTGGAGAAGGCGGTAGCCCTGCTTGGCGCCGACCCTGGCAGCACGGTCTACGTCGGCGACAGCATTCACGACATGCGCTCGGGGCGAGCGGCCGGGGTTCACACCGCCGCCGCTCTCTGGGGTCCGTTCGGGCGGAGCCATCTGGAAGGCGCCAGCCCCGACTTCTGGCTGGAGACACCGGCGGATCTGGTCGGCATGGTGGGGGCCGACCTCTCTACTCGTCCAGCAGCTCCCGCACCAGACGCATCAACTGGTCAACCGTGAATGGCTTCTCCAGAAACGCCGTGCGGGGTGGCAGGACGCCGCCGGAAGTGATCGCCTGCTCGGTATACCCCGACATATAGACTACCTTGAGCTGCGGCCGCTCAGCGCGCAGGCGCTCCACCAGCTCCCGGCCGCCCATCTCCGGCATGACCACGTCGGAGAGCACCAGGTCTACGTTGCGCCCGGTCTCCTCCAGCAGGCGGAGCGCATCCACCCCGTGGCGAGCCTCCAGGACGGTGTAGCCGTGTCGCTCGAGCAGGCGCCGGGCGGAGTTGCGGACGGCGGTCTCGTCTTCCACCAGCAGAATCGTCTCGGTACCCAAGGGAAGAGTCTTCCGCTGCCCCTTCTTGGCTTGAGACCGCTCGGGTCCTGCATGCTTGCGCAGATAGATGGTAAAGGTGGCACCCTCCGCCAGAGAGCTCTCTACCGTGATGTGCCCGCCGCTCTGCTCCACGATTCCGTAGACCGATGACAGCCCGAGCCCGGTTCCCTTTCCCGGCTCTTTGGTGGTGAAGAAGGGCTCGAATACTCGGGCCCGGGTAGAAGGCGCCATTCCCACACCGGTGTCGCGGACGGTCAGCACCGCGTAGGCCCCTGCCGGGACGCCGGGCTCGGCGACATGGAGCTCGCGATTGGCGGTGGAGATGGTGACCTGCCCGCCTTGCGGCATCGCGTCGCGGGCGTTGACCACCAGGTTGACCATCACCTGCTCCAGCTGTCCGGGATCCGCCATCACCGGCGCGAGCCCGGGATCCAGCTCCACCGCCAGCGACACCTCGGCACCCAGCAGTTGGCGCAGCATCGGTTCCAGATCTTCCACCACCGAGTTGAGGGAGAGGACCTTGGGCCGGAGGATCTGGCGGCGACTGAACGCCAGGAGCTGCCGGGTGAGCGTGGCCGCGCGCTTGCCGGCATGGCGAATCTGCTCGATGTCGGTACGGAGGGGGTCGCCCTGGCCCAACTCCTGGAGGAGCAGATCGCAGTAGCTCAGAACTCCGGTGAGCAGGTTGTTGAAGTCGTGGGCGATACCGCCGGCGAGCTGTCCCACCGCGTCGAGCTGGCGGGCGTGCTGCAAGTGTTCCCGGCTCAGCCGAAGCGTCGCTTCGGATGCCTCCCGCTCGGTGACATCCTGGTTGAGCACGATCGCCCCGAGGATCTCGCCGTCCGGTCTCCGGATGGGCAGCGCGGAGCTGAGCAGCGTTTTCTCCGACCCATCCGAGCCCTGAATCCGCACCAGCTGGTTGAGCGTGGACTCGCCGTGGCGCACCGCGCGCACCGCGGCCCACTGGTCCGGCCCAATCGGCTCTCCCGTCTCAACCCACCACCCGCGGTACTGCTCCAGCTCTTCGATGCCGACACCACCCCGGATCTGGTGACTGGCGGGGTTGGAGAAGACGATCCGCCCCTCCTGGTCCAAGACCCAGACACCCACCGGCAGCGTTTCCAGTACCTGCTGCAGGAGCCTGGTGCTGCGATGCAGAGCCTCGAGGTTGCGCTCCCGCTCGACCGCGATCCCGGCGAGGTGCGTCGCTATCTCCCCAATGCGAAGCTCCGCCGCGGCCGGCTTCTTCGATTCCCCGTAGTACAAGGCGAAGCTTCCCAGCATCTCGCCGGTGGTGGCGAGGATGGGCGCTGACCAGCAGGCCGCGGGATCCACCAGCATCCCCTCTGGTGCCGAGCGATACGCCTCGGGAAGATTGGGTGCGCTGGCCAGGCGCATCCGGTCGGCCCCGGGGTCGAGCAGCATGAGCAGAGCGATCCCGCCATCGCTGTGCTCCTCGGCGAAACGGGCGAGCTGGTCGAGCACCTCCACGAGAGGTTGCCCGGCGGCGATCCGCTCCAGTAGACGACTCTGCCCCCTCACCAGCTCCTCGGTGCGCTTGCGCTGAGTGACATCCGCCAGCGCCCCGATCATGCGCACCGGCTCTCCCGAGTCGTTGCTGACGACGTAGCCACGGTCGGTGACCTGGGCCCAGGTTCCGTCGGCCCGCCGGAAGCGATACTCCTCCTGCCAAGTCGGCGCGCCGCGCTCGATGGCCGCGTGAATGCCGCCGACGACGCGCTCGCGATCCTCCGCGTGCACCCGCTCGTACCACCAGGATGCGGTGGTACCCGGGGAGGGTTGAGGGTAGCCGAAGAGGGACCCGGCGCCCTCGCCCCAGACGATCCTGTCGGTGAGCAGGTCCCAGTCCCAGGCGGCGTCGTTGGTGGCCCGAATGACGAAGCGGTAGCGCTCCTCGCTTTCCTGCAATGCCGCCTCGGCGCGCTTGCGGTCGGAGATGTCCTGGATGCAGGTGAGGAAGTGGTGGGAAAGTCCGCTGCCCCGGAATACCACCGCCACGGTGACTGAGACCCAGGCCGGACTCCCGGAAGCGCGCAGGAATCGCTTGTCGGCGGTGTAGCTGTTGCACTCACCAGCCAGCAGCAGCCGGATGGCCTCGCGGTCGGCCGCCCTGTCGTCGGGGTGGGTGTGCTGCTCCACCGGGGTCCCGACCAGCTCGTGGTCGGCATAGCCGAGCAGCGCTGAGAGCGCCCGGTTGACCCGCACCCAATGGCCATCGGACGAGCAGATGGCCATGGCGATGCCGCAGTCCTCGAAGACCGCAGGCTGTTCCGGACCTTGGGGGAGACTCCTGAGCTCGATCTCGTTCAGCGCCAGCGCCCCGAGATCGCGCAGGAGCGCCATATCCCTCTCCGACCAGAGGCGGGGCATCGCGTCAACTACGCTCAACGTGCCAAGCACCTGTCCGTCCGCGGTGGTGAGCGGCACTCCGGCGTAGGAGATCCAGCCGAACTCCCGCAGCGCCGGAGTGGCGCGGAGCAGCGGGTGCAGCCTGGCGTCCTCCACCACCAGCGGCTCACCGGCGGCGACCACGTGGCGGCAGAAGGAATAGGCGAGCGGAGTGCCGCGGAGGCTGGCCCAGGGCTCGGCCAGGCCGATGGCGCTCTTGAAGAACTGCCGGTCGTCGGTGACCAGCGTAACCAGCGCGACCGGCGCGCCGAGCAGCCGGGCGGCCATACGGGTCAGCCGGTCGAAGGCTTCTTCGGGAGGGGTGTCGAGGAGGGTGGTTACAGTCATGGTGATGGATTAGTAGGTCGGGGGTCGAAGGTCCTGGGTCTGCGACAGCGGAAGGTCGGTGCAGGACCTAAGACATTCGACCCCCGACCTCTCCTCACGCCGCCCGGATCAATCCCTTCGCTTTTGCCCTGGCCGCATCGGCGTAGTCCTGGATCAGCCGCTCGTAGACCTCGTCCCAATCGCGGGCCTGGGCAGTTCGCAGGGCGCCCTCCGCCAGCCGCCGGCGAAGCGCGGCGTCGGCCAGCAGGCGGCTCAGTCCTTCGGCGATAGCCGAGGCGTTGTTGGGCGCCACCAGCCAGGCGTTCTCTCCGTGCTCGGCAAACTCGAGCACACCGCCGGCCGCCGCCACCAGCGAGGGCAGTCCCGCGCCCATCGCCTCGAGGAGCGAGTTGCCGAAGGTTTCCGTCGTCGAGGGAAAGGTGAAGACGTCGGCCGATGCGTAGGCCGCAGAGAGCTCCCGACCGTGCATCAGTCCCGGCACGTGAACGCCGGGAATTTCCCGGCGGCGGATCTCCTCTTCCAGTGGCCCGCTGCCCACCAGAACGAGCTGCGCCGGTCCCCGGTCGGGAGCCAGGCGGTCCCAGGCTTCGAGCAGCAGCGCCAGGTTCTTCTCCCTCGCCAGCCGGCCGATGTAGGTGACCAGAAGATCGCCCCGCTCCACGCCGAAGCGCCGGCGATATCCCTCGCTCCGAAAGCGGGGGTGAAAGGACTCGGGATCAACTCCGCGGCTCCAGAGTCCGGTGTGCATCACCCCTCGGCTGTGGAGGTGCTCCTCGTAGATCCGCGAGGGACAGAGGACGCGGTGCGCCTGGCCGTAGAACCAGCGGAGGTAGTGCCATCCGGCCCGGACGGCCCAGGGCACTCCGTAGCGCAGCGCGTACTGGTCGTAATCGGTGTGGGCCGAGGCGATCACGGGTACGCCCAGCTGCCGGGCGGCCTTCAGTCCCGCCACCCCGAGGGAAAACTCGGTGGCGACGTGGATCACGTCGGGACGGAAGCGCGCCAGGTCGTCCACCACCTCGCGGAGTCGGGGAAAGGCCCACTGAACGTCAGGGTAGAGGAAGAGCGGCATGCTGGCCGAGCGGTGGACCTCGGGGCGGTCGAGCCCGCCGGCGATCGGATAGGTGGCCGAATACACCCGCACCTGATGGCCGCGCACCTGCAGCGCCTCGGTCAGACGCAGCAGGG
>JACCQZ010000279.1 GCA_013813875.1 Gemmatimonadales bacterium
CACAGCCAGGGAGTCAGCCCCGCCTACCAGAGCGCACTCGGCCGCCGGCTGCGGGAGCTGCAGCAGGTGCACGGGTTCCCGGTGGACGAAGGAATGCGGCGCCGGCAGCAGCTCGAGGGGCGGAACCCTCGCAGCCCCGCGGCCGCGCATCAGCCTACGCTCCTGTGAGCATCGGAACTCCCCATGCCCCTGCGCTCCGTCCTCTTCATTGACCCCCCCGCCTTCTGTACCAGCGTCGAAGAGCTGGCGGCGCCGGCGCTGCGGACCCGGCCGGTGGCCGTAGCGCCGCCCGGCGCCGATCGGGCCACCATCATCGCCCTCTCCACCGAGGCGCGGCTGGCGGGGATCGAGCGGGGAATGCCGGTGCGGCGGGCCCGGAAGCTCTGTCCCGATCTGGTGCTGCTGCCTCCCAATCCCCGGCTCTACGCCCATTTCTCCCGCGCGCTGCACCAGATCCTCCGGATCTACGCGCCGATCATCGAGCCGCGGGGGTACGGCCACGCCTTCCTCGACCTCACCGGCACCAGCCGGCTCTTCGGACCGGCGGATGACGTGGCGCTGCGGATCGGGCGGGAAGTAAAGGAGCGGCTCGGGCTCTCCCTCTCCGTCGGGGTCGCCGCCAACAAGCTGGTGAGCCAGGCGGCCACAACGGTCCTGAAAGCGGACGGAACTCCGGGCGCCTTGCCCCTGCAGTTGATGGTGAATGCGGGCAGCGAGGCGAGCTTTCTCGCGCCCCAGCCGCTCGTGGTGCTTCCGGATCTCCATCCCAGGCTGCGAAGCCGGCTGGAGGACTACCAGCTCGATCTCATCGGCGAGGTGGCGGCCATCTCCGAAAGCGCGCTCTGCGCCGTCTTCGGCGACGGCGGCCGCACCCTGCGGGCACGGGCCCGGGGAATCGATCCACGGCCGGTGCTGCCCCCCGAGCGGCAGGCCGAATTCCAGGTGAGCCGTACCCTGGCCACCGACACCAACGACCTCGGCGTGCTGCACCCGCTGCTGCGGGTACTGACCGAACGGCTGGGCCACCGCCTTCGCGGGAGAGGATTGACCGCCCGCCGACTTCGAGTCGAGGCCAGCTACGCCGACCATACCGACGTCGCCCACGCCGTCCCGCTGCACGCTGTCGCGCTCGATGCCGAGCTCTGGGATGCCGCACGCCGCGCCTTTACCCTGGCCAACGCCAAGCGCCTTGCCGTTCGCAGGGTGGCGGTAACGCTGGAGCGGCTGGAGGAGGTGGAAGGGCAGTTGGAGCTGGAGATGGGCGAAAGGGTGGAGCCACTCCCCCGCACCCAGCGGCTCCAGCACGCCCTCGACCACATCCATACCCGCTACGGCGCCCGCGCGCTCAGCCCGTCTCGTCCCAGGTGACCACGATCTTTCCGAAGGTCTCGTTGCTCTCCAGCGCGCGGTGCGCCTGGGCCAGCTCGGTCATGGGGTGGGTGCGCTCCAGCACCGGCCTCAAGGGGGTGGCGTGCTCTATCCGATGATCGAAAAGCGGCAGCACCCGTTCGGCGAACTCCCGCACCAGCGGAACCCGCTCCTCCAACCCGCGGGTGCGCATGACCGTGCCGATGATCTCCAGGCGCTTGCGGAGGATCGGCGCCAGATCGGCGGTGGTCCGGCTGCCGGCCAGAAAGCCGAGCAGCACCAGCCGGCCGCGCGGCGCCAGCACCGCCAGGTTGTCGGCAAAGACGCTGCCGCCGATGACGTCGAGCACCAGGTCCACCGGCTCTCCCACCGCCTCCCGGAAACCACCGCGGCTGGTGTCTATTCCCACATCCAATCCGTAGACCAGCGCGCGCGCCAACTTGTCGGCGCTGCGCGAGGTACCGAGCACCGTGGCGCCGAGATGCCGGGCGATCTGCGCCGCGGCGGTTCCGACGCCGCTGCCGACGGCGTGGATCAGAACCCGCTCCCCCGCAGCCAGCCGTCCCCGGGTCACCAGCGCGTCGTACGCGGTGAGAAAGACTTCGGGAATCGCCGCCGCCTGGGCGTACGACAGCCCCTCCGGAATCGGCAGCGCCTCGTCCTGGTGCACCGCCACCAGCTCGGCCTGGGCGCCGCCGCCCACCAGCCCCATCACCCGGTCGCCCATCTTCCAGCGAGAGGCGCCGCGCACCGCCTCCACTTCGCCGGCGTATTCCAGCCCCGGGATGTCGGCCGGCCAGCCGTGCGGCGCGGGATATTGGCCTCGCCGCTGGATCAGGTCGGCCCGATTGAGCCCCGCCGCGTGTACCCGCACCCGAATGTGCTCCGGCCGCACCTCCGGCTTGGGCACCTCGCCGATTGTGATCACTTCCGGGCCGCCGGCACCTGTGTAAATCACCGCGCGCATGATATCCCTTGTCGTGTTCACGACCGAGCGCCCGAGGAATGCTGGAAGGTAAGCGGCACACCCACCTAGTGGATTGAGTCTGAAGTTGTCATAAAGTATCGGGAGTGGTGTCTTGGCCCATGCCTTTTAGCCGACTGCCCTTGTACTGCGCCCAGCCGACCGGCAGGAACTGGAGGGCATGACCCGCTCGACCTCTCTCGCGTCCTTGATGAGGGCGACCTTCACCGTCCCGACAGGCCGGCAATCGTGTCCCGGCGGCTCAGCGTCTCGAGAAAGCGGAGATCGTTGAGGACGGCGAAGGGCGGCGCGAAGGTGCCTATGAAATTCTTCTTGCCCAAGGCATTGATGCCGTTCTTCACGCCGACGCCGCAATCGGCCTGGGCCAGCACGGTCGTCGGAACACGGATCAGTCGGACGCCGCGGTGGGTGACGGCGGCTGCGAAGCCAACGGCGTCCTGGAGCGCGCCTCCGCCCACGCATACCACCACTGACTGTCGGTCCATGGCGGCGACGTGCAGCCACGCCGTCATGCGGTCGACCACCGCCGCGTCGTTCTTGACCGCCTCGCCGCCGGCGACGAGGAGGGGGTCACCCGCGAGCTCGATCGATTCGCGGTGCCGCTCCGCGTAACGGCCGATGCTGCTGATGAGCCCCGGCTACTCGGCGGCGACGACCTCCTCGACCACGACGAGCAGCCGGTGCCGGCGCGCCAGCTCCTTGCGCGTGATGGCTGCGATGAGGCAGCCGTTCTCGGGTGAGAAGACGTTGCTGGTGAAGTAGACCGGGTACTCGTACGACACCGCGATCCGCTGTACGAGGGAGTCGGCCGATGTCGGTGGGACCACTCCCTGAGGCGCCAGGGGCGCGCGGTCGGCGGGGCGAGGTTCCGTAGGATCCTCCTGAGCCAGCCTCGAACTATGTGATACGCATCACCACGACCTGCTCGCGAATTCGGTGGGTCGCGCTGCCCGCAGCGCGGGACGAGCCCCGCCGCCTACCGGATCTCGGCTCCTCGTCGCGGCACGAGAGGCGGGCCGAGGTGGCCGGCAGGATATCGTCTCGTCTTCCAGCACGCGCGAAGTCTGCGTGATACGGCAAGCGTCTGGCATACTGACCCTGGTGGGCGGCTCACACACCCTCCGCGCGCAGCCGCTCGAGCTCCACCCCTTCCTTCCGCGCCTGGGCCCAGGTGATCGGCAGGGCGCGAATCTCGCCGCTCTCCCGCGCATGCACCAGGTGATCCAGGCACTCGAGAATGATCCGCCGCTGGAGCTCGCGGTGGAACGGTACCCCGAAGTGATGCCCCATCATGAAGGGGAGGAAGACCGCCCGCGGCGGCTTCGCGTGCTCGGTGACGTCCCGCGCCACGCTGGGTGAGACGGTCGGGATCCCTCGACGCTCGACGGCGCGCTGCACGAGCGCGATGCTCTGATGGCAGATGGGTCAGGCCGGCGCCGCGAGGGCGATATCGGCTCCTTCCTCCGAGACCGCCGCCGCGATGTCCTCGGCGAGCGTGCGCTCCAGGCGCTCGGGGTCCATGTTGTAGCCGATGAACGAATAGAAGTGCTCCGTGAGTCCGCCGATCACCCCCTCGGCCGCGAGTTCGCGCAGCCGCTCGATCGGGAAGATCACATTGAGGTCGCGGTTCGCGCCCACGGTCGGGTACTTGAGCTGATGGATCTCGAGGTCCTCGACCGGCGAGGACGACGGCACCCGGCGGAAGGTGTAGTCCCCCACCGGATGCACCGTATCGAACGGCATCGTGCCCCTGGGCTGAACGCCCGAGGTGCTGATGAAGACGAGGCGGCACTCCGAGAGCGGCTTCCGCAGCGGGGCGAGCGGAATGAAATCCGTCTTGTCGATCATCGAGCCCGGGTAGCGCTCGTTGACCGTGGCCCAGAGCCCGGCGCGGAGCTGACGACCGGCGGCCTCCCCGCCCTCAGAGGTTTCCGTCATGGATCCACTCTCCCGAGCGCTGGACGAAGTAGAAGTGCAGGTGGAAGAAAAGATGCGCGAGGGTGGCCGCGTCCTTCATGCGGAGCGTCTCGAAGATGAACTCGCGGTCGGTGGCCGGCAGGTCGAGCAGCGGCAGGAGGGCCTCGGTCCAGGCCTTGTCGATGTCCTTGCGGCCGGCCTCCTCGTTACCGTCGCCCAGATGCAGACGCACATAGCGGATCAGCTTCTCGCGGTCGCCTGCGGCGACGGCATCCTTCAGGTATTGCAGCGACATGGGCGTGGCTTCGCTCTCACCCGGCGCCCGCGGACCTGCGGCCGCGGGACAGGGCGCGGAACTCGAAGAGCTCCGGCCGATGATAGTGTCCCGTCACGTCGAGCGTCATCTGCTCCTCGGCGATGCGGCCGAGGTCGAGCTCAGCCACAAGCATGCGGGCCTCATCGTACACCGGCTCGGCGATGTAGCGTCCGTCGGGCCCGATGATGGCGCTGCCGCCGCGCAGCACCCACTGGTCGCTCGACGAGACGCGCTCCGGGTGCGTCTCGAGCTCGGCCGGAAGCGCCGAGGCGCGCATGAGCGCGCCCGCGGCGAGCACGTAGCAGCGCCCCTCGAAAGCGTAGTGCCGGCTCGCTACCTGATGCAACTCGTGGGCGGTCGGCCATACGGCGACGTGAATATCCTCTCCCGACTCGTGGAGCGTCTGGCGGGCCAGTGGCATCCAGTGCTCCCAGCAGACCAGCCCGCCGACACGGCCGGCGGGGGTGTCAACGGCGCGGAGCCCCTCGACGTCCCCCGGGCCCCACACCATGCGCTCGGTATAGGTGGGGACGAGCTTGCGGTGGTGGTTGAGCAGCCGGCCGTCGGGGCCGAGGGTGAGGAGCGCGTTGTAGAGAGTGCCGCGTCCGGGGCCGCGCTCGACCCGCTCGGTGACGCCCACGACGAGCGTCAGCTCGGCCTCGCGCGCCGTGGCGGCCAGCGCATCGAGGGCCGGACCGGGCACGGCGACACTCTCGCGCGCCATGCGCGCGAAGACCGCTTTCGCGGGCGCGTGGTCCCAGATCGCCGCATCGCGGCAGAGGTCGAGCCAGGCGGGATATCCCGGGATCCATGTCTCGGGAAACACGACCAGCGCGGCGCCGGCGCGGCTGGCCTCGCGCACCCCCTCGGCGGTGCGCTCGAGTGCGGTGGCGAGGTCCGGGGCGACCTCCGCCTGTACGATGGCGGCGGTGATGCGGTGCGGGATCAGTCGGTCCTCCACTCGAGCACGATGCTGGAAAGCGTCGAGAAACCTACGTCGGCCCAGGCGGCGTGGAAATATCGGAGGATCCGCGATCGGGAGTCCAGGAGTCCCGCCGTTGCCGGCCGCGATCGCGCAGGCGGGCCAGGGCGAGCAGCGCGACCGTTCCGGCCGCCAGGGCCGCCCTGACGGGCGTGGGGAGCGGTGTCGCCCGTAGCGCCACGGGACCGCAGTCGGTAGCCGAGCCACGTCATGGTCACCCTGCCCGGCGCGGCCAACTCGAGGTCGATGTAGCTCTGCGGGAGCCCTCGCCGCAGCCCCTTCCACCCGTCGCCGCAGCCCCTTCCACCCGTCCGTGAGCGACGCGAGCAGGTGCGGGGCCCGGTCGATCCCTCCGGTCGCGCCGGCGTGGCGTGACGCCGAGGGGCTCGTCGAGACCTGCCGCGCGCGCTGTCGCACCGCCGCGCCTGATAGAAGGCTCTACTGCCTGGCGTCGCCCAAGCTGCTGCCTCACCCACATGGGCGCGGTGGCTCACAGTACGAAGCGGACGTGCCCGGCCGCACATGCGAACGCGGCACCAGCGGCGAGGCCTTCGATCCCAGTACGGTCAGGGTGGCCTCGGCGACCGCGCCGAAGACGAGGTGGCCCACGAATCCCCGGGCGTGCGTCTGCCAGGGAAACGCCGCCGGCCCCGGAGCGAAACCGAGGAGGGGAACGGCGCCCTCGTCGAAGCCGAGCGAAAACGCCGCGCCGTAGGCGAGCCCCCGCCCCGCACGGACCGCCGGGAAACGGCTGCGGAGTACTCCATAGAGCATGCCGGCGCCGATGCCCACCACCCACTGCATGGCGGTCCCCGCCGCCTGTCGGCGCTCGTCGGAAAGGGTGACGCCCGCGAGCGCCGCCGCCCGCTCCGCCACGACCTCCAGCGCCGGCACGCCGGCCCGGGCACGATCCTCGGCACGCCGCGCCGAGGGATGCTCGTGGTCATACAGGATGCGCAGGGTCTGATCCATGGCCCACCAGGCTGCCACGCCGGCGACAGCACCCCGGGCCATGTCAGTGACGATCCCGTTCCGCTCCGAAGCCATTCCCCCTCCCGGGCCGAGGGAGCTCGGTATCGGCGGCGAGTGCGCCGCGCGCTGGTCGCTGAATGTCAGCGTGGGCAGCTCCTGCTGCCCGGCGATAGTCTGCATGACTGTCTCCCGTCGTCGTATGTGAGCGGCCACACGTGCTTCCCTCAGAGCGCTCGCTTTGATGAGCATCCCTCGCCGATCGCTCCGGCGACGGTGGCCGTCAGCCCCAGCGCTGCCCGGTGGATGACATGGAAGCGAGGCGGCCAATCCGCTTCCCCGCTTGACGCCGTTCGTTTCGGGCCTCACTATTGTCCAGGTAACCGAAGAAATGCCGAACCCCAGTATCGGTCAGGAGCAAATAGATGAACCTCCTCGAGGGCACCCCCGCGCAGCGCCGACGGAGATGACCTGGTGAGCCGGCGGATCGCCGGCCCCGCCGGGAAGCTCGCCATAGACGACGGCGGACAGGGCCACCCGGTCCTCTTCGTCCACTCGCTGGCGGGCAACACCAGCCACTGGTCCGCGCAGCTCGACCATCTGCGGAAAACCCGGCGCGCGGTGGCGCTGGATCTTCGCGGCCACGGGCGGTCCGAAGCGCCCGGGAACGGCGACTATGCCATCGAGGCGCTGGCCGCCGACATCGGCATGGTCGCCGACGCGCTCGGGCTCGAGCGGTTCGCCCTGGTGGGCCACAGCATGGGCGCCGGCGTAGCGCTGGCGTACGCTGGCGCCCATCCGGAGCGGCTCACCCATCTCTTCGTGGCCGATCCCATCGGCGATGGGACCCAAACCCCCGAGGCCGAGGTGAGCCCCTTCCTCCAGGCGCTCGACTCGCCGGCGTACGTGGAGGTGATCGAGGGATATTGGAGCAGCATCGCCGGTCCCAATGGGGCCGTGCTCGAACGGCTGCTGCGCGACCTGCGTGAAACACCGCGGGAGACGGTCGTGCGCGGGCTCCACGCGGTTAGGGACTTCGACCCCAATCCCGCGCTCGCGCGTTTCCGCGGGCCGACGCTCGCGGTGGTGACGCCCGCCAACGACTACCCGTACAGCATGCACCGGCTGGGCCCGGGATTGCCGCACTTGGTGGTGGAAGGCACCGGCCACTGGCTGCAGCTCGACCGGCCGGCGGAGATCAACCGGATTCTGGATCGTTTTCTGAAGGAATAGGGGGAGTGCAGACGTCATCTCGGGAAGACATCATCCCGCGCGAATGCGTCATCCCGAGCGGAGCGAGGGATCTTCTTAGCCCCCTGCCCTAGCCCTGCCCACTCATGTTCCCCCACCTCCACGTCCACACCCATTTCTCCTTCGGGATCGGGGTCTCCAGTCCCGAGGTGCTCGCCGCCGCCGCCGCAACGCGGGGATATCGCGCGCTCGCCTGCACCGATACTAACGGCGTGTACGGCGCCGTCGAATTTCAGCGCGCCTGCGAGTCGGCGGGACTGCGCCCCATCCTCGGCGCGCATCTCGTATCCGGCGGAGAGGAAACGGTGGCGCTCGCTGCCGACGAGCGGGGATGGGGGGCGCTCTGCCGGGCTATCACGGAGATTCACTGGGCGGTCCCCCCTCTCACCCTGAGGGAGCGAAGCGACCGAAGGGGCCGGAGCTCCAACGGCGCTCCGCCCCTTCGCTCCGCCCAGGGTGACAACAGCGGCGCCCGTATCTCCGAGCACCTCGCCCACGACCGCGGCGGCCTCGTCCTCCTCTCCCGCGACACGGCGTTCCTCGAGCGGGTGCTTCGGCTCAGCGGCTCCCAGGATCTCTACGCCGAGCTGGTTCCCGGCAAGGAGCGCCACGCGGTCCTGGCGGAGGCGCGGCGGCTGGGGCTTCCGGCCGCCGTCACCAACGCGGCCGTCATGGCGCATCCGGAGGACTGGGGCCGGCACCGGCTTCTGCGCGCCATCCACCTCAACACCACGCTCTCGGCTCTCGACCCGGGGACGTTGTCGCCTCGCGACGCCTGGCTCCGCCCCGCCGCCGATCTCGCGCGCCACTTTCCCGACTGCCCCGAGGCAATGCATCGCGCCGCCGAGATCGCCGAGCGCTGCGAGTACCGGATTCCGATAGGCCGGGTGGTGGCGCCGCGGCTGGCCGACGGCGTCGACGCCTTCCAGCGTCTCCGCGACCACGCCTACGCGGGCGCCGAGCGGCGCTACGGCACCATCGCGCCGGTGACCCAGGCACGGCTCGAATACGAGCTCGGGATCATCGGCCCCAAGGGATTCGCCGACTACTTCCTCGTGGTCAAGGACATCGTCGAGCAGGGTCCCACCCACTGCGGCCGCGGCTCGGTGGCCAACTCGGTGGTGAGCTACTGTCTCGGCATCACCCACGTCGAGCCGCTCGGCGCCGGACTCCTCTTCGACCGCTTCCTCAACCCCCAGCGAAAGGACCCGCCCGACATTGATCTCGACTTTCCCTGGGACGAGCGGGACGAGGTGCTGAAGTACGTCTTCCAGCGCTATCCCCGCCCGCAGGCGGCGATGGTCGCCAACCACAATTGCTTTCGGCTGCGCGGTGCGCTGCGCGAGGTGGCCAAGGTGCATGGCCGGCCGGCGGGAGAGATCCGCGAGGTTACCCGCCGGATTCCATACTACGAGAACGAGCCGATCGAGACGCTGCTCGCCGAGCACCCCAACTTCCGAGGGCTCGACCTGCCGGCGAGTTGGGGAGAGCTGGCCCGTCAGGCCGAGCCGCTGGTGGGAATTCCGCGGCACCTCTCGGTGCATGCCGGCGGCGTGGTCATCGTCCCCACCGCCCTCACCGACTACGTGCCGGTCGAGCCCGCGGCCAAGATCATCCCCGAGCTGGGGGCGGCTCCCGTCATCCAGTTCGAGAAAGATGGTGCGGAGGACGCGGGGCTGATCAAAATTGACCTGCTCGGCAATCGCTCCCTCGCGGTCATTCGCGACGCCATTAGAGCGGTGCACGGCAACACCGGCCGGATGATTGACTACACCTCCGCCGACGCCGGCGACGACGAGCCCACCAAGGCCCTCTTCCGCAGCGGGCGGACGATGGGCGTCTTCTACACCGAGTCGCCCGCTTCGCGCATGCTCTGCGCCAAGAGCCGGGCCGACAGCTTCGAGCTGCTGGTACTCAATACCAGCATCATCCGTCCCGCCTCCAACCGCTACATCCGCACCTACCTCGAGCGACTGCACGGCGCGCCGTACGAGCCGCTCGACCCGGTGCTGCGCGATACCCTGGCCGAGACCTTCGGTGTGATGGTCTATCAGGAGGACGTGGTCAACGTCTGCTCGGTCTTTGCCGGAATGCCGCTCGCCACCGCCGACGGGCTGCGCAAGGCGCTTTCCAAGAAGCGCCCCGCCAAGCACCTCGCCGCTTACGCGGAGGAGTTTTTCGCCGGCTCCATCGAGCATGGCCGGAACGGAGAGACGACGAAGCGGGTGTGGGAGATGATCCTGTCGTTCGCCGGCTACAGCTTCTGCAAGGGGCACTCGGCCTCCTACATCCAGGTGGCTCAGCACTCCTGTTATCTCCGGGCCAATTACCCGGCCGAGTTCATGGCCGCCGTGCTGGCCAACGGCGGGGGGTTCTACCATCCTTTCGCCTACGTCGCCGAAGCGATGAGAATGGGGCTCACCGTGTTGCCGCCGGACGTGAACGGCAGCGACATCCGCTGCACCGGCCGCGGCTCGGAGCTCAGGATCGGGCTGCAGTTCGTAAAAGGGCTCACGGCGGAGGGAGCGGAGCGGGTTCTCGCGGGGCGGGACGGCGGCAGTAGCACACCTACTTCACCATACCGCTCGATCTTCGATCTGCGGCACCGCACCGGCATCGGCGCCGAGGATCTGCGCACCCTCATCAAGGTCGGCGCGCTCGACTCGATAGCCGGCGGCTGGACCCGGCCGATGATGCTGTGGATGGTGGATGCGGGAGAACGGAGCACGACGACAACAGCCGATTGGTTCGACCATCTCCCTCCCGCCATACCGGTCCTCCGCGAGTACTCCCCCGAGCGCCGCCGCCGGGAGGAGTATGCCGCGCTCGGCTTCAGCACCGACGCGCACCCGATGCAGCTCCACGCCGATGAGCTCGCGCGCTTCCGGCTCTGCCCCAGCACGGCCCTGCACCGGCAGGTCGGGAAGCACGTCCTGGCCGCGGGAATGCTCACCACCGCCAAGCCGGTGCACACTGCCCGGGAGGAGCCGATGGAATTCGCCACCTTCGATGATGGAGAGGGATTGATCGAGACCGTGCTCTTTCCCCGGGTCTACCGTGAGCGCGGTCACGTCCTGTTCGACCAGGGACCGTTCATCTTTCGGGGAAAGGTGGAGGAGGAGTTCGGGGCGGTGACGCTCACCAT
>JACCQZ010000280.1 GCA_013813875.1 Gemmatimonadales bacterium
CAAGAAGGGCCGGAAGCAGCTCACGGTCTCGCTGCCGTCGAAACACGGGGGATCCTGACGCCTTCGGCGCGCCTTCCGCGAGCCCACCGACTCGCGCGCGCGTCCGACATTCGCCGCTGCCTCACTCGAGGCCGGCGCCGACGCTTCGGGCACTTGGACATGATCTGGACGGACAACTCGGCGGGCCACCCACGGATGGGACTGATCGTCCCGAAATTTCACTCATCCGCGGTGGCCCGCAATCGTTTGCGGCGGCGGCTCCGGGAAATCTGGCGACAGGAGCTGCAGCCGCATCAGCCCGCCTGGGACCTCGTGATCCGGGCCCGCCGCGAGGCGTACGGCGCCAGATTCGCGGCGTTGCGGGAAGAGCTGCTCGCCTGGCGCCACGCGGCCCTGGGGGCGGGGTGATCGTTGGCCTCCCTCCTCCGGCTGCCTCGACAGCTTTTCGCGGCGCTCATCCGTGGCTACCAGCTCCTGCTCTCGCCTCTGCTGCCGCCGAGCTGCCGTTTTTACCCGTCGTGTTCCCAGTACGCACTCGAGGCGGTCACCCGGCATGGCGCCCTTCGCGGCGGTTGGCTGGCGGCGCGCCGCCTCGTCCGCTGCCATCCGTTCCATCCGGGCGGGTATGATCCCGTCCCCTGATCCAGCGATCTGACTCCATGGACCGTCGTACCATCTGGGCAATTCTTCTGATGATGGTCATCGCCATCGCCCCGGCGATTCTGATCAAGCGGCCACCGCCGGCCGCGGACAACCTCTCACCCACCGCGGTGGATAGCGGCGGCACCGACAGGCCCTCCGCCCAGACTCCCGCCGAGAGTGTGCCCACCGTGACCCCGCCGCCGGTGGCGCGGGCCGCGGAAGTCGCGCCCTCCGACTCTACCGCACCGCAGACTGGCTCCGGTGATACCGTCCGGGTCACCTCTCCGCTCTACACCTACGGCATCAGCACCGTGGGCGGGCGGCTGGTGGAGGCGTCGCTGCATCGCTACCGCTCGATGGCTGCCGCCAACCACGGGGAGACCGCGCAGATACTGCCCGAGGGCAGCGAGCTGCTCGCTCCCACCCTCGTGCTCGGCCCGGGCGACACCATTCCCCTCCACCAGTGGCGCTTCACACCCTCGGCGGAAAGCCTGGCGGTGACCGGGCCGACGCCGCTCACGCTGAGCGCGTCGCGGGGAAACATAGCGGTCGAGCTGACTTACACCTTCCACCCCGACGACTACCGGCTGACAGTCTCGGGGCAGGTGCGGGGAGTCGGGCCCAACGGCGGGCAACTGCTGGTAGGGATGGGCCCGACGCTGGCCAACACCGAAGCCGACGTGCAGGAAAATCACCGTGCGCTCGCCCTGGTCACCCGGCAGAACGAGGCCGACCGGAACGATTTCTCGGGACTGGAGCCGGGAGAGACCCAAACCGTCAGCGGACCGCTGGATTGGGCCGCGATCAAATCGAAGTACTTCGTCACCGGACTGCTGGCGTACGACAGCACGGGAGGGCGGATCAGTGGGGTCTCCGCTACCGCCCCCGCGGAAACAGAGGACGATCCCACCAGCGCGGAGGTCCGCGTCAGCCTGCCGCTTCCACCGAGCGGGACCTTCGACTACACCCTGTACGCGGGCCCCATGGAGCATGACCGGCTGAGCCGTATGGGTCGTGACTTCGACGACGTCAATCCCTACGGCTGGCCCGGCTTCCGAACCCTCATACGCCCGGTGGCGGTAGGGGTGCGGTGGCTGCTGGTCTGGATGCACGAAAATCTCAACCTTGCCTATGGCCTGGTGCTGGTCATCTTCGGCATCCTGGTCCGGATCCTCCTCTGGCCGCTCAACCAGAAGGCGATGCGCGCCAACATGCAGCTGCAGGAAGTGCAGCCGAAGATGAAGGAGATCCAGGAGCGGTATAAGAGCGATCCGCAGAAGATGCAGCAGGAGATGTTCAAGCTCTACAAGGAGTACAAGGTCAACCCGTTGGGCGGGTGCTGGCCGATGCTGCTGCCGATGCCGGTGCTGTTCGCGCTCTTCTTTGTGTTCCAGAACACGATCGAGCTGCGCGACGCATCATTTCTGTGGCTGCCCGACCTGTCGCGGCCCGATCCGCTCTACATCATCCCGGTACTCATGGGGGCCTCGATGTACGGGCTGAGCAAGGTGGGAATGGTCGGAATGGAGCCCAATCCCCAGATGAAGATGATGCTTTACGTCATGCCGGTGATGATGACGTTTCTCTTCCTCAACTTCGCCTCGGGCCTCAACCTGTACTATGCGGTGAGCAATATCGCCAGCATACCGCAGCAGTGGCTTCTGTCTCGGGAACGGCAGCGGCGAGCCGCCAGGAAGATCGTCGAGATCAAGACGGCCCCGGAAGATCCGCCAGGATCGGCAGCCAGGGGTGGCCGGAGAAAGAAGGCGTAGGTCGCACGGCTTTTTACCACAGAGGCACAGAGGACACGGAGAACGGCTTGGTGGTCAACAACACACCCACAAAGCTCTCTCTCTGTGCCCTCCGTGCCTCTGTGGTAAATCTCATCGTGGTTAAGTTTTTGTATGCTGTCCGATCCGATCGCCGCGCTGGCCACACCACCGGGAAGATCCGCGCTGGCTGTGGTGCGGGTGAGCGGCGCCGGGGCGTTCGAGGTAGCCGCGGCCGTGGTCGAGGGCTTTCGGGCGGCTCCTCCCCGCGTTGCGACACTGGCCAC
This sequence comes from Gemmatimonadales bacterium, assembly GCA_013813875.1. Lineage (GTDB taxonomy): Bacteria > Gemmatimonadota > Gemmatimonadetes > Gemmatimonadales > GWC2-71-9 > CAVVWJ01. Next base: position 2,699 of record JACCQZ010000280.1, read on the forward strand.
CTTTCGATCGGCTGATGGCGAGCCGATCGACCGCGGACTCTACACCCGCTTTCCCGCTCCCCACAGCTACACCGGCGAAGATCTGGTCGAGCTCTCCTGCCACGGCGGGCTCTTCGCCCCCGCGCGACTGCTCGCCGCCTTGCATGCGGCCGGGGCTCGGCCGGCCGCCCGCGGTGAGTTTACCCGGCGCGCCGTTCTCAACGGCAAGCTCGATCTGGTTCAGGCGGAGGCGGTCGGCGATCTGATTGACGCCGTGGCCCCGGTACAGGCTCGTGCTGCGCTCTACCAGCTCGAAGGTGGTCTCTCCCGGCGTCTGGCTGAGCTGCGCGACTCACTCATAGAGGCGCAGGCGCTGCTCAGCTACGAGATTGATTTTCCGGACGAGGATGACGGGCCCGTTCCGCCCGAACGAATCGCGCTCACGATCGCCGGCGTGCGCGACCGCATCGCGCGCCTGGTCGCGACGGCCCCCTCGGCGGAGCGGCTGCGTGAGGGGGCGCTTCTGGTGCTTGCCGGCCGGCCCAACGCCGGGAAATCATCGCTCTTCAACGCGCTTCTGGGAGCGGATCGGGCGCTGGTTACCGAGGTGCCGGGCACCACGCGCGACGCCATCGAAGCGCACACCGACTTCCTCGGCTGGCCGGTCCGGCTGGCCGACACCGCGGGGCTCTGGGACTCGCCTGACCGGATCGAGCGGCTCGGCATCGAGGTGAGCCAGCGCTATCTCTCCGCAGCCGACCTGGTGTTGCTCTGCGTCGAGGCGGGGCGGGAGCTGGGCCCGGATGAGGCCGCAATCGTGGCCGAAGGGCCGGCGCTGGTGGTACGCACCAAGGCTGATCTCGCGAGACCCGCCGGCGAGGGACTCGGCGTATCGGTCGTGACCGGGGAAGGGCTGGGCGAGCTCCGGGAAGCGGCCGCCGCACGAGTCTTCGCCGATCGGATGAGCCTGGGCGACCTGGAGCCCGCCCTTACCCGGGAGCGGCATCGAACGGCACTCCTTGGCGCCCAATCGGCCCTCGCCGACTCGCTTTCCCACCTCGGCCCGGGCGGCGACCCCGTGCTCACCGCCCACCACCTCCACCAAGCGACCGCCGCCCTCGACGAGCTGCTCGGCGCCGTGGATGTCGAAGAAGTGCTGGATCGGGTGTTTGCGGGGTTCTGTGTGGGGAAATGAAAAGGTCGAAAGTCGAAAGTCGAAGGGTCGAAGGGTCTCTAAGGTCGCACCGCCAGGACCAAGGTTCCCGCCCGGACCCTCGACCCTCGACCCTCGACCTTCGACTTCCTCCCTTCCACCCCCGACCTCCTACGCCGTCTGTATCCCCCTCGCCTGATTCTCCGCGGCTTGAAAGTCGTGGGCGGGAGCGCGGAGGGCGTCGGCGATGCCGCGTTCGGAGACGAGCGCTTCGGTCATACGGTAGCCGAGATAGTAGCCGGAACGCTCCGGGAGGACCCGTCCGCCTACCAGTCGAGCCGAGGGGCTCATCCCGCCCGAGAAGTAGCGGAGCCGGAGCCCCAAGCCGCTGCGCTCCAGCTCGGGCTCCACGACCCGCCGGAGGAATGCCTCCATCTCCCGGAGCCGGTGATATTGGCGCCGCGGATAGCCGAAGTAGTCCGCGGCATCGAAGCCGGGCGCCACCGCCTGCGCGGCGTGCACCGCCAGCCCTTCGTTGACCAGCAGCTCCCGCAGGGTGGCCCGACTGCCGGTGGACCAGTAGTCGTAGCTGCCGCCCAGCTCGGCCACCAGCCGCCGCATGTCGCTCGCGCTCGATGGCGAGGTATACCGCACCGTGTGCGCCAGCTCATGCGCGATCCACAGCGGAATCAGATCGGGCGAGAGACCCATGCCGTAGGTTTCCGGATTCACCCGCCCGGTGAAATGCTCCAGGCAGATGAACGCCACGCCGCGTCCGCCCACAACCAGCTCGCCCGCGTTGGCGCCGCCCAATCCCACCATGAGGTAGGTGTCGGTCGGCCGGTCTAGCTGCAACAGTTCCTCGGAGCGGGCGATAGCCTCCTCCGCGATCTGCACCAGATCGGCCGACGCGGCGAGGGCGTGCAGGTCGCCGCGGTCGGCTTTCAGCGCCGACGAAATGATCTCGACGGCGTGCGGGCTATCGGGATCGAGAACGTAGTTGCGCCAATAAGCGTCGAGGATGGGACGGTGGGACTCGCGATACTGCCGATACGCCGCTTCTCGATCGGCGGCCTCGATTACCGCGAGGAAATCCGGAAGGAGATTGATCAGCACGCGGGAGAATACGAAATGGCGGAGAGAGAAGCAAGTGCGGCATTGTCACCCTGAGCGGAGCGAAGGGGACAGGACCCTAAGGCATGCACCCTTCGCTCCGCTCAGGGTGACAAGTGGCCATATCTGATCTGCCACTTTCCCACTTGCCCCTTTCCACTTTTTACTTTCTCTCAGTGCTCCTGTTTTTTCTGCTTGGACACCTCATCCAGGAAATGCCGCTCAGCAGGGGTCAGGCTGGAGATCCCCTTCTCGCTGATCTTGTCCAGCACCCGATCCACCTCAGCCGCGACTGGATCGGATTCGATGCGGCGGCGCGGCCGGATCGGAGTGACCGGTGTATGCTGCTCCGGCTCCGCCGAGCCCGACTGCACCATGACCACGCGCTCGACCGCGCGGGGGGGTGGGTGAGGGCTCCGCCGGGAGAATGCCTGGATCCGGAAGAAGAGATAGCCGAAGGCCACTCCGCCCACGTGCGCCAGGTGGGCGATGCCATCGTTGAAGTAGAGCGCCCCCAGCACGTCGAGCCCGAGCACCACCATCACGAAGGTGCGGGCCCGCATCGGAACGGGAATGGGAAAGATCACCAGCTCGGCGTCAGGCCAGAACATGGCGAACGCCAGAACGACCCCGAGCACCGCGCCCGAGGCGCCGACGAAGGGGCTCACGTCCATGATGCTCGACAGGCCCAGGGCGAAAACTGCCGCGCCCACGCCGCAGTACAGGTAATACAGAATGAACGCGCGGCTCCCCATCCGGCTCTCCACCGGCGAGCCGAAGACGAAGAGCATGAGCATGTTGAAAATCAGGTGCAGCAGCCCGCCGTGGACGAACATGTAGCTGAAAAAGGTCCACGGCCGGGTCAGGGCGGCCGACGGCGAGAACATGAGCGCGTCGGCCGATGCCGGCGTGAAGATCGTCCGCATGATGAGGAGCACCACCGCGTTGGCGATGATGAGCCGCCCCACCCATGGGGTGATCCGATTGGAAGAAGTCAGGTTCATCGAACTACGCCTCTAACTCTGAGATCCCTGGGACCTTAGGAAGGTTCCGTCCGGCCGACACGGGCAGCTCGGCAGATCCGTTCGCACAGGTCGGGAAACTCGATGCCGACTGCCCCGGCGGCCTGGGGAAGGAGGCTGGTGGCCGTCATGCCGGGCAGCGTGTTGACTTCTAAACAGAAGAGTTCGCCGTCCGGTGTCAAGCGAAAGTCCACCCGAGAATACCCGCCCAGCTTCAGTGCCTCATGGGCCAGCAGCCCCAGGCGGGCACACTCGGCCGTCTGGGCGGGTGCCAGATCCGCCGGAAAGATCTCCTGGGACATCCCCGGGGTGTATTTGCACTCATAGTCGAAAATTTCGTGCCGCGGGATGATCTCTCCCACCGCGAGCGCCCGGCCCTCCAACACCCCGACGGTAAGCTCCCTCCCAGGGACGAAGCGCTCGATCATCACCTCGTCATCATAGCGCTTGGCCAGGGCCACCGCGGCGTCGTACGCCCCGGAGTCCTTTACCACTGTCAGCCCGACTGTGGATCCCTGCTTGGACGGCTTCACCACCACCGGCCATCCAAACTCTCCTCCAACCCGGTCTCTGTCTGCGGGGGCCATCACCCAGTCGGCGGTCGCCACCCCGGCCGTGCGGAAGAGGCGCTTGGAGATGTCCTTGTCCATGGCCATCGCGCTGCCGAGCCGCCCGCTCCCGGTATAGGGGACGCCGATCATCTCCAGAAGTGTCTGGATCGTCCCGTCCTCCCCCCGCCCTCCGTGCAGCGCGAGGAACAGCACGTCCGCGCCGCGAACCACCGCCAGGTTCCCGATCCCCGAGAGGAGGAGCCCGCGCTCCAGCGTATGCAGCCGCTCGATCGAGGGCGGCTCGGTCCCCACTGTCCCCGAGAGCAGCCCGCTCTCGTCGGCCTGGGGGATATACCCTCGCGCGGTATCCACCACCGCCACCTCGTGCCCCCGCGAGCGAAGAGCGGCAATGACTTGAACCGCCGAGGCGAGGGCCACGTCGCGCTCGGAAGAGGTGCCGCCAGTCAAGACGGTTACTCTCATCGTCCTATCATCTGCTGCAACACGTCATACCGACTCACGATCCCGATCAGCTTGCCCTCCTTGGAAACCAGCGCCGCCGGGCTCTCACGGGTGAGCATCGAGCCGACCCGGTCAATGGCGGTGGCGGCCTCCACTTCGGGGAAGGGGGCCTCCATCAGTTCGCGTACCGGCCGGTCGAGGAGGGAGGGCTGGGCCAGGGCCCGGGTCATCAGGGTCCCCTCGATCAGTCCTCCGACCGATACGCCGTTGTCCAGCACCGGAATCTGGCTCACACCCCAGGTGTTCATGAGGTTGAGGGCCTGCCGTACCGCGGCGGCGGGCGCCACGCTCACCAGGTCGGGCGCATTGGCCGGCCGGCGCTCGAGGAGCTGCTCCACCGTGGTCCGCGGCGTTTCGAGCATCTGGTTTTCCTGCATCCACTCGTCATTGAAGAGCTTGGAGAGATACCGCTCGCCGGTGTCGCAGAGAATGGTGACCACCAGGGCGTCGGCGTCATCCACCTCCCTCGCTATCTCCAGTGCCAGCCACACGTTGAGCCCGGCCGAGCCGCCCACTAGAATTCCCTCTTCACGGGCCAGCCGGCGGGCCATCGTAAACGACGTGCGGTCGGGCACCTGGCGGAACTCGTCAATCCAATCGAACCAGATGGTGGAGGGAATTTTGTCGCCCCCGATTCCCTCCACTTTGTAGGGGTGGCCCTGACTCAGTGTCCTGGCGCTGTGGTAGTGGGTGTACAGTGACCCGATGGGGTCGCCGGCGATGACCCTGATCTTGGGGTTCTTTTCTTTCAGGTACTTGCCGGCGCCACTCACCGTCCCACCGGTCCCGGCGGCGGCAACGAGGTGAGTCACCCTTCCTTCGGTCTGCTGCCAGATCTCCGGACCGGTAGTGGCGTAGTGCGCGGCGGGGTTGATCTCGTTGTAGAACTGGTTGGCCAGGATCGCGCCCGGAGTTTCCCGGACGATCTGCTTGGCCTTCATCACGTAGTTATCCGGATGGTCCGGTGGCACCGCGGTCGGAGTGATTACCACCTCGGCCCCGTACGCCTTCAGCAGCCGCACCTTCTCCTGGGACATCTTGTCGGGCATCGTGAAGATGCAGCGATACCCCTTGAGGCTGGCGGCAATGGCGAGCCCCACTCCGGTGTTTCCGCTGGTTCCTTCGACGATGGTCCCGCCCGGCTTGAGCTCGCCGCGCTGCTCGGCATCCTCGATGATGGCGAGGCCGATGCGGTCCTTGACCGAGGCGCCCGGGTTGGCATACTCGGCCTTGCCGAACACCGGCGTTCGAATTCCCGCCCCGACGCGGCCGAGCCGGATGAGCGGGGTCCAACCGACGGTCTCCAGGACCGAGTCGTAGCGCCGGAGATGGGGAGGGGTCATGGGACCTTGTTCCGGGTCCGCGGATTGCGGAAGTGGACCGGCTGCAGGAACGGCGCGGAAACCGCGCGTCCGTTCCTCAGCGCCGGTGAGAAGCGCAGTGCCGGTGCTCCCGCCAGGGCGGCGGAGTCGAGTGCCGGGTACCCGCTCGATTCCGCCACCCGGGTCGAGTCGGCATCGAGCTGGCCCGCCGAGTCCGCGTAGAGCCGCAGCAGCACCCTGCCCTCGATGCCCTGCTCCAACAGCGCGGGGGGATATTCCATAGGCGAGACCGGATTGACGGCTACGGGCGGGAGATCCGCCGCCGCCGCCTCGGTTATCTCCGGTTGAGGGCTACCCAGACGGATGGTCCCGTCATCCCTGCGGTCGCAGCCGAAGGAGCCCAGCAGCAGCGCGGCGAGCGCGACGGACTGAGGAGCACGCATTCGGGGAAGCTATCCTCGACAGACCCGATTCGACACTGCGGCGGCGGGGTACCCTCCGGTCATCCCTCCGCCCTGCGCTTGAAATCCGCCAGCCGGTTCAGGGCCTCGATGGGGGTCATCGCGTTGACGTCGAGTCCCTTGAGCTCCTCCACCATGGGATCGCGTACGGTTGGGTCGGTAAACAGCGCCAGTTGACCTGCGTCGGGCTGGGCCGGCGGGGTGCCGGGAACCATGCGGTGTTCGGTCTCCAGAGTCGCCAGGATCTCGCGGGCGCGATGAACCACCTGACCGGGCAGCCCGGCGAGCTGCGCCACGTGAATCCCATAAGACCGGTCGGTGCCGCCCGGCTCCAGCCGGTGCAGAAAGACGACGGTGTCGCCGGTCTCCCGGACCGCCACGTTGTAGTTCCGCGCATGCTGCAGCCGCTCGGGAAGCTGCATCAGCTCGTGATAGTGGGTGGCGAACATCACCTTGCATCCCACCCGGTCGTGCAGGTGCTCGGTTACGGCCCAGGCGATCGCCACACCGTCGTAGGTGGAGGTGCCCCGCCCGATCTCGTCCAGCAGGACGAGGCTCTGGCGGGTGGCGTTGTGGAGGATGGCGCTGGTCTCGCTCATCTCGACCATGAAGGTGGACTGCCCCCGCGCCAGGTTGTCGCTGGCGCCCACCCGGGTAAACAGCCGGTCCACCACTCCGACCGAGGCCTCGGCGGCGGGTACGAACGCCCCCATCTGGGCCAGCACCACGCAAAGCCCGATCTGCCGCAGGATGGTGGATTTTCCCGCCATGTTGGGCCCGGTAACCAGCGCCACCCGCTCCGCCTCGCTGAACCGGGCATCGTTGGGTATGAAAGCCTCACGCGCCATCATCCGCTCGATCACCGGATGACGGCTCTCCCGCAGCACCAGGTCGAACCCGTCGTGCACCGCCGGACGGACGCAGCGGCCCGCCACCGCCCGATCCGCCAGGGCGGCCCACACGTCGAGCCGGGCGAGCACCCGGGCCGTACGCTGGATCCGAGCGATCGCAACCCCTACCGCGGCGCGCAGGGCGCCGAAGAGCTCCGCCTCTCTGGTGCCCATCCGCTCTTCGGCACCGAGCACTCGGGCCTCGTAGTCCTTGAGTTCCGGCGTCACGTATCGCTCCGCCGAGGCGAGGGTCTGCCGGCGCTCGTAGTCGGAGGGGACGCGCCCGCTCTGGCCGTGGCTGACCTCGAGATAGTAGCCGAACACCTTGTTGAAGCCGACCTTGAGCGACGCGATGCCGGTGCGCTCGCGCTCGCGCTGCTGCAGGGAGGCGATATAACGGCGGCCCCCATCGCGCAGCGATCGCAGCTCGTCGAGCTCGGCGTCGTAGCCCGGCCGGATCACCCCGCCTTCGCCGAGGATCGCGGGAGGGCGGTCTTCCAGCGCCGCGCCTAGGGCCGCGCGCAGATCGGCGAGCAGGTCCAGCTCTTCGGCCGCCTCCTCCAGCGCGGGCGCCTGCCCCCGCAACACGCTCAACGCTTCGGCGACGTCGGGAAGCCGCTGAAAGGAGTCGCGCAGCGCGCCCAGCTCGCGCGGGGTGGCGCGTCCGGCGGCGGCACGCCCTGCCAGGCGCTCGAGGTCGCGCACACCGTCGAGAGCCTCCCGGAGGCGT
>JACCQZ010000283.1 GCA_013813875.1 Gemmatimonadales bacterium
GGTGGTAGCGGCGGCGACACGGGCCGCGTGCCCCGGGCAGGCATACGCGGCGCGCCCGGCTCCGTCCGGTAATTCATCTCCACGGCCCGCTCATCGTCTCCCGGCGGAGCCAGCACGATCATCTGCGGCGGCCGCCGCGGCACCGTCGGCTCGCGCCCGCCCACCCAGCCAAACACCGCAAGCAGCGCGTGCAGCGCGACGCTGACCACGATGGCGCTCCATGGCCGGCGGCGGCGGCTCGGCATCCGAAGCTCAGGCGGTGGTCGCAAGCTCTCCCCGGCGCATCAGGTCGAGAGTTCGGCCCAGCCGCTCGGCGGCGGTGCGGAGCCGCTCCGAGCCCACCGTCAGGGCGATCCGAAAGAATCCCTCGCCGGCGGGCCCGAAGCCGCTGCCGGGCAGCACCAGCGCGCCGGTCTCCTCCAGCGCCCGCGTGGCAAACGCCGCCGATGGTATGCCCGCCGGCAGCGGGATCCACAGGTACATGGCGGCCTTCGGCGCCTCCAGGGTGAAGCCTTGCTCGCGGAGAGCCGGCACCGCGGCATCCCGGCGGCGTTGCAGCTCGGCGCGCACCGGCTCCACCAGCTCCTCGGCCCGGTCGAGCGCGGCCGCTCCAGCCTTCTGCACGGCGAGGAACGGCCCGGTGTCCACATACGACTTGACCCGGGTGAGCGCACCGATCAGCTCCGCCCTGCCGGCCGCGAATCCGAGCCGCCACCCGGTCATGGAGAAGCTCTTGGAGAGGGAGAAGAACTCCACGGCGACGTCGGCCGCCCCCTGAATCTCGAAGATGCTGGGCGCCCGGTAGCCGTCGAACGTCAGGTCGCAGTAGGCGTTGTCGTAGGCGAGCAGGATATCGTGCCGGCGGCAGGCGGCGACCGTCCGCTCCAGATACTCCGGTGTCGCCACCGCGGCCGTAGGGTTGTTGGGATAGTTGACGAAAACGATTCGCGCCCGCTGCAGCACCGCCTGTGGAACCTGGTCCAGCTCCAACAGAAAGTCGTTCTCCGGACGGAGCGGCACGATGTACGGCTCGGCGCCCGAGAGCAGCGACCCGCCGATGTACGCCTGGTAGCCCGGCTCCGGCACGATCGTCATGTCGCCGGGGTTGACCACGGCGAGGGGCAGATGCGACAGCCCCTCCTTTGATCCGATCAGCGGTAACAGCTCGGTGGCCGGATCGAATCGGATGCCGAAGCGACGCTCGACCCAGCGCGATGCCGCTTCCCTGAACGCGGGGAGCCCCTGCTGAAACCCGTACTTGCTGAGCGACGGATCTCGGAGCGCCTCGGTCATCGCCTCCACCGCGGCCGCCGGTGGCGGGGTGTCGTTGTCGCCCGCGCCGAGGTCAATCACGTCCACGCCGGCCGCGAGAAGGCGGCGCTTGATCGTGGGAATCTGCGCCAGTGGATAGCCGGGAAGCGCCTGCAGACGGCGGCTGAACTCGATCATCTGGCCACGCCGCGTACCGGGTTGGACAGGATACCGACTCCGGGGATCTCCACTTCTACTATGTCCCCGTCGGCGAGCGGGCCGGTGCCGGCCGGTGTGCCGGTGGCGATGAGATCACCGGGCTCCAGGGTCATGATGCCGCTGAGAAACCGGATCAGATCGGGAATCGGGAAGTGCATGTCGCCGGACCGGGCGCGCTGGCGCTCTGTGCCGTTTACCCGGCCGATGATTTCGAGCGAGCGCCAGTCGAGTCCGCTCGCCACCGAGGGACCGACCGGACAGAAGGTGTCGAAGCCCTTGGCTCGGCCCCACTGGCCGTCCACTTTCTGCAGATCACGGCAGGTGACATCGTTGACGCAGACGTAGCCGCCGATGGCCCGCTCGGCCTCCTCCAGATTTGCCTCTCGTACCCGCGAGCCGATCACCACGCCGATCTCGGCCTCGAACTCCACTCTTTGAGAGACGCTCGGAAGGCAGATGGTATCACCGCTGCCGATCAGGGCGGTGGGAGGCTTGAAAAAAATGATCGGCACCTCGGGCATCTCGTTCCCGAGCTCCTTGGCGTGCGCGGCGTAGTTGCGCCCGATGCCGATGATCTTCGAGGGTCGAACCGGGATCATGCGATGGCTCCGATGCCGTGCCGGGCGAAAAAATCCTCACACTTGGTGCGAACCTGGGCCCAGCTCCCCACCACCCGCTCCGCCCTGGGGAGGCCGCCGAGCAGCAGCGGGCCGTAGCGCCGGGTGACCACCCGGCTGTCCAGCAGTACCACCACACCCATGTCCTGCCGGCTGCGGATCAGGCGCCCGAACCCCTGCTTCAACTTGAGCGCGGCGTGCGGAAGGAGGTAGTTCATGAAGCCGTCCAGACCTTCTTCCGCCAGGCGTTCGAGTCTCGCGGCGGTGACCGGCTCCGACGGGACTTTGAAAGGTAGCTTGTTGAGAACCAGGGTGCGGAGCGCGCGCCCGGGCACATCCACTCCCTCCCAGAAGGAGTCTGTTCCCAGCAAAATCGCGTTCTCCGCCTCCCGAAACCGGCGCAGCAGGATGTCGCGCGGGCCTTCGCCCTGCACCAGGATGGGCCAGCGGTTTCCCAACGTCAGGCGCAGCTCGCCCGCGGCCCGCCGGAGCGAAGCGTGACTGGTGAAGAGCACGAACATTCCGCCATCCGACGCATAGGCCAGGTCGGTCACGATCTCCACCACCGCGGCGGCGTGGGCGTGCTCGTCCTCGCGGGGCTCCGGCAGATCGTTGGGGATTCCGAACACGCACTGGCTGGGATAGTCGAACGGCGAAGCGAAGGCCTCTCGCACCGTCACCGGCGTATTCTCTCCTCCGAGTCCGAGCCGCGACTCGAGGAAGCCGAAATCACCGGCAGCCGCGAGCGTGGCGCTGGTGAGCACTACGGTGTCGAGCCGGTCGAAGAGCAGCTCGCGAAGCACCGGGGCGAGGTCGAGCGGAACGGCAAAGAGGCTCACCTGCTGTCCCCGGGGAGTTCGTTCCATCCATCGCACCGTCGGAGCTCCGCCGCCGGCCGGGCGGAGTGTTCGGTTGAGGCCATCGGAAATGGATTCCAGCCGGCGCATGACCGCGCGCAGCTCCTGCACGATCTGCCCCCGCCGCTCGGTCTCTTCGCCCTCCACCAGCCGGTCGGCAATGGTCTCGACCGTTTCCCGGAGCGCGGTAAAGGCGGTAAGTGAGGCATCGAGTTCGAAGCGAAGTCCCTGGCCCCAGATCGGATCGCTGCCGAAGGCATCATCCAGCCGGAGTTGCCCGGCCGCCGCCTCCTCCAGCCGGCCGTGCAGCCGCAGGAAGAGCGCATCGGTGGCCCGCCGGGCATCGGCCAGCGCGGGGAGCAGCCGCTGGCGCAACAGGTCGAAGCTCGCCCGGCTCAAGAGGTCGTTTCGGCTGGCCAGCTCCTGGGCCAGCGTGGGCGCCAGGCCGCGGCCGTTTCGCTCGAAGCGGCCGAGCAGCCGGCGCACAGCCCGGCTGGTCACCTGGATGCCGAGGTGGGTGGCCGCCACCTCCTCCAGATGATGCGCCTCGTCGAGCACCAGGCGGCGGTATGGCGGAAGCACCGCGGCTTCCTCCCAGTTGTCCTGCGCCTGGCGGACCGACAGATCGGCGGCCAGCAGATGATGGTTGACCACCACCACGTCGGCCTCGGCGGCGCGGCGCCGGGCGCGGAAAAGAAAGCAGCGGTCGAAGTGCGCGCACTTGAGCCGGGTGCACAGATCGGGCTCGGCGCTTACCTCGTCCCACACCTCCGGGCTGGGCGTCACCGGAAGGTCGCTGAGGGTGCCGTCCGCGGTATGTCCCGACCAATGCGAGATGCCGACCAGCTCATCGAGCTTGTCCTGCTCCAGCAGCGTTCGCTGGGAGGCCACCGCCTGGTGCATGCGGGAGAGGCAGAGATAATTGCGCCACCCCTTGAGCAGCGCGAAGGTCGGCGAATAATCTTTCGTCGCCAGCGCCTCGCGGAGCAGCGGCAGATCCTTTCCCACCAGCTGCTCCTGCAGGTTGATCGTATTGGTGCTCACCACGGTGCGCTCGCCGTTGGCTCGAGCCCAGGCCAGCGCGGGTACCAGGTAGGCAAACGACTTCCCCACGCCGGTCCCCGCCTCGAGCAGCATCACCCCGCCGTCGTTGTACCCGTCGGCCACATACGCCGCCATGTCGCGCTGGCTTCGGCGATCCTCGTACTGGCCCAGCTGGGCAGCCACCGGGCCGTGCTCCCCGAGCGTGTCAACCACCTCGAAGGGATCAATCCGGGTGATGGTACGGTCGCGGGACACCTCGACCACCACGTACAACTCGGTGGCGCCGTTGTTGATGATGCCGAATCCCACTCCGCCGTCGTGGAGCCGGGCGGCGACGTTGAGGTCGGCGCCGGAGGGTTCCAGCCGTCCGCTCGGATGGTTGTGCAGCAGCATCTCACCGCGGCCCGCCACACCGGGCAGAGCCAGCACCATCTCCACGGTGCCCCGAGCGACGGCGCGGGCGCCGGTGATCACGCCGTCACGATCCACCTGGGCCACGAACGACACCTCGCGCCCTCCCGCGGCGGAGATCTCGTCCGCCAGGGATGCGCGGACGCCGGCGGCGATGCGTTCGGAGGGGGGCGTCATCATGCGATCGTCATGGTTGTCACCCTGAGCGGAGCGAAGGGGGCATAACCCGAATCATGCCCCCTTCGCTCCGCTCTAGGGTGACAGGGGAGCGCGGCGGGCTCAAGTCTTCAGTTCCTTTTTCTTAGCCGCCGGAAAGAGCACGTTGTTGAGAATCAGCCGGTACCCTGGTGAGTGGGGGTGCAGTGAGAGGTCGGTAGCTGAGTCGCCGATCTGGTGCTGCGGGTCCTCCGGGTCATGCCCGCCGAAGAAGGTCCAGGTTCCCTGGCCCCGCTCACCGTGCAGGTACTTGACCCAGGGCGTGCCCGGCTCCTCCGCCAGGATGATGACGCTCGGTTTGAGCGTGTCGCGGGTAAACGAGGTGGTGAGCCCGTAGAAGTCGGGGATGACCTGCCGGTGGTTCTGCACCAGCATCGCGGCCACCGGATCAATCTTGGCGCTGAAGTTGAACAGGGTGAACGAGCCCAGCGGCTGCCGCCGGTCGGGGGAATTCACCCGATGACCGTCAATGTCCGAGTACACCGGCATGGTGGGGCTCAACTCCAGCTGTGCCTTGTGGAATGCGAGGGCGCGATCCCATCGCATGCGCGAGGAGGCGTCGGGATCCATCGGGGAGCCGTCGGCGTACGAGGCGGCGATATCCACTCCATCCGCCGCCAGCGCCAAGTCGAGGGTCTCGGTTGCGGTGCACATCGCGAAGAGAAAGCCTCCTCGCTCGACATACGCCGCGATGGCCGAGGCCACCGCCTTCTTCTCCGCCGGCACCGAGGGAAAGCCGAGGGAGCGGGCGACTTCGCGGTTCCGCTCCACCATGTCCACCAGCCAGGGAGCGCCGGCGTAGCTGAGGAAGAACTTGGAGAACTGTCCGGTGAAGTCTTCATGGTGGAGGTGGAGCCAGTCGTAGGTCTTGAGAGTTTCGCCCACCACCTCTTCGTCCCAGATCTTGTCGAACTTGATGCCGGCATAGTTGAGCGCCATGGTCACCGCGTCGTCCCACGGCGCCGCGTTGGGTGGGGCGTACACCGCCACCTTCGGCGCCTTCTCCAGCGGCACCGCGTCCATGTTTCCTTCCTGCAGTTGGCCGCGGATCTGCACCAGCCGCCCGTCGTCGAGCGGCTCGGTGGTGACGCCGGCGAGAGCCGCGTCCCTGGCGGTGGCCGCGTCGGCCGGCAGCAGGAAGGAGCCGTTGCGGTAGTTGAGAAACCACTCGGCCCGGCCGCCCCGCTCCAGCAGCCGGAAAGTGAGGCCATACGCTTTGAGGTGATCGGCTTGAGCATCGTCCATGGGGACGAGCAGCCAGGGCGCCACCGACGAGGCGAGGGCGACTCGCGACAGCGGGCTCAGCGTCGCGAGGCCGGCGCAGCTGCGCGCGACGAACTCCCGCCGCTTCATGTCTGGGGCACTCCCCCGCGCGCCCGGTCCAGCGTTCGGCGAGCCTGCGGCACCAGAGCGCTCTCCGGGTACGACAGGATCAGGTGCTCGAGCCGGGCCACGGCGTCGCCCGCTCGCCCCTGCCCCAGCAACAGCTCGGCCAGCGCCAGCTCAGCCGCGGGCGCGGTTGCCGGCGCCTCCTTGACCGCCGCTGCCCGGAAGAGGCGCTCGGCATCGCCGCTCTTCCCGCTCGCCGCGGCCAGCCGGCCAGCCAGCAGCCGCAGCTCGGCACCACCCTTGGCCGCCGGAAGCTGCGATGCCACCTGTTCCAGCGAGGTGGCCGCTGCCGCGGTGTCGCCCCTCTCCACCTGGAGCAGCGCGGCGCCCAGTGCCGGCAGACTGTCGGCTTCGATCGGCTGCAGCAGTGCCAGGAGGGTGGTTCGCTGGGTAGCCTCGGCGCGCTCGCCCGCGTATGGACCCGCCGCTTTGAAGCTCTCGATGGCTCCAGGCACATCCCCCCGGTAGAGCCGGATCTTGCCCGCCAGCGCGAGTCCCTCGATCGTGCTGTCGGCGCCGAGCATGGAGTCGGCTCGGCCCAGCTCGCCGGCGCGGACCCAGCCGAGCACGATGCTCCGGTGGAGAGAGCCGTACTCCTCGGGCGAGATGGATTGCCGGAGATCTTCGAGGCGCCTGCTCGCCTCCTCCAGCTTCCCGTCACCGACGAGGACGGTGACGAGAGTGGTCCCCGCGCCGGACGCTACGGTGGCGGACGCGGTCCGATCGTCGGCGAGGCCGGTGAGCATTCGCCGGGCCGAGTCGCGATCACCGGCGGCGGAGTACGCCTGTGCGGCCTCGAGCCGAAGCCGGGATGCCTGGGCCTCGGAGCTCCGGCCCGCCAACGCCTCCAGAACCCGCCCCTGCGCCAGCAGCGCCTCCTGAGTTCGGGAGGTGCGCAGCTGGTCCAGAATGCCTCTCAGTGCCTCGACCGCGGAGCCCCGATCCGCCGGCAGTGAAGACTGAAGCGCACGCAATCCTCCCAGCGGATCTCCCCACCGCACTCGCAGCTCGCTCTCCAGTTGCCGGGCGGCGAACTGGTCCTCGCGGGCGAGCAGGCGCAGTAGTTGAGGACGGACAGCCTCCGGTGCCTGGCTCAGTGTTGCCACGGCGGTGACGCGATATCCGGGAATCTTCTCGATGGCGGGAATCCACTCGCGCAAGGCGGTAGCGTAGTCGCCGTCGGTGAGAGCCACCTGCGCCATCTCCGCCGCCAGGGCGTGAGGACGGCCCAGCCGCTCGCGCCCCATGCGGTACGCCGCAAGCGCACCCGCCCGGTCGCGTCGGCTCAGCGCCGCGGCGCCCCACTCCCGGTATGGGGCTTCGTCCCCAGGTGTGGCAAGCGCCCATCGCTCAGCCACCGCGCGCATGCTGTCGGGCTCCTCGACGGCGGCCCAGGCTCTCAGCGCCACTCCAAAGAGGGCTCCGCTCGACCGGTTGGCGGCGAGCGCCGCGCGCACCTCGGGCAGGATCTCGGCGCTGCGATTGATCGGCAGCAGCACCCGCTCCAGCCCCAGCAGCGCGGACGCATCGCCCGGTTTGGTGGCCAGGACCGACCGATAAGCCTCGGCCGCCGCCGCATAGCTGCCGCGCCGCTCCAGGTCAAAGGCGCGCGACATTCCCGCCTGTTGGGCGTGGACGGCATTGGGAACGGCGCAAACAGCGAGGAGGAGCCGCAGCAGTGCTCGAGAGGAGGAGCGTAGACCCATCGGATTACCGCGGGGTCTCGGAGAGCCGCCGGAAGTAGTCTACCACCAGCCGCCGCTCTTCCGGCGAGAACTGTTGCAGCTCTTCCCACGTCGGCACCCGAAGCCGGTCAGCGTCGCCCAGAAGCCGCGCACGCAGCGCCGGAGGGAGGCGGGCGTCGTTTTTTGTCGGCGTGGTGCTCTGCCGCTCCTTGCGCTCGTCCTCCTTCTGCCCCTGGAGGGTGCGCCCGGCGTCGAGCATTCGCCGAAACAGCCGTTCCTGGCGCTCGACCACCTGGCGGTCAAGCCGTCCGGCTTCGAGGCGTCGGGCCAGATCCCTGGCCTCCTCTGCCAGCTCGCCGGCGCCCGGCATGTTTCCCTGACCCTTCAGCTTTTCCAGCTCCTCGGCAAGGGCGCGCTGCCGGGCGCCGAGGCGGCGCAACTGCTCCCCCACGCCGCCGGCGCCGATCATCGGCATCATTCCGGCGGACTGCTTACCCAACCCTCCCTGTTGCTGGGCCAGCTGCGCCATCCGCTCGAGTGCCTCGGCCAGGCCCGAGCCCGAGCCCGCTCCGGCGACGTCTCCCCGCGCCCGGATGAGCTGGTGCGCGGCGGTGTTGAGCGCATCAATGGCGCCCCCGGCCTGTTCGGCGGCCTCGCGCGGGTTGCTAAGCGCGGATGAAATGGACTCCCGGGTTTTCTGCATCTGGAGCTGAGCCCCTCCGAGTGCGGCGCCGATCTGGGGAGGCACCAGCGCATTTTTGCCCGCCGCCTTGCGGACCTGCTCCACCAGCCGCTGCACCCCTTCCTCGATCGCCCCCTGCTCGGCGCGCAGGGAGGGACTGACCGACTCCCCATTCCTCAGCGCTTCCTGCACCGCGAGCTGGCGCTCGGCCAGGCGTCCGGTCTCCGTCAACGCCGCGTCCATCGCCTGCACGACCTCCTCACGCCACTGCTGCTGCATGTTCTCCCGCTCCTGCTGCAGCTTGTCGCCCAACGGCTCGAGAGACTTGGACGCCTCCTCTCCCTGCTGCTTCGCCTGCTGCCGCTGTCCTTGCTGGGCCGACCGGGCCGCCTGCTGCATCTGCTGCGCCGCCTTGCCCGCCTGCTCCGCGGAGCCTTCCAGGCGCTGCCGGCGCTCGTCTCCCTCCACGGCGTCAGCCAGCCGATCGAGGGCTTTCCCCAGCGAGTCGGCGCGCGCCGCCAATTCCCGTTCAGCGGCCGAGGCGCCGGTGCTGTCGGCCTTTGGCACCTGCTGGTTCCACTGCTGCTGCTCCCGCACCAGGTCTCGGGACTCCTGCGCCAGGTTGGCGAGGTCCCCCTCCAGCGCGGCGCGGCGGAAAAGCTCGCGGCTGCGCTCCAGCGCCTCGCGCAGCTCCTTCTGCGCCTCCGCCAGCCGCTCCAGCGCCGCTTTGGCCTGCTCCGCGTCGAGATTCTTGAGCGCCTGCTCCAGCTCGGCGAGCCGCTCGCGCAGCTCGGGAGAGAGCGCGCGGTCGAGCTGGTCCCGGATCTCCTCCAGCTGCCGCTGCCATGCCGAATCACCCACGCCGGCGGCCTCCGCGCTCTTACGCAGAGCCTCCAGCGACTGCTTCAGCGCCTCGGCCTGCTGCATGAGCTCCCGCTGCGATCGGGCCACGCCTTCGGCGCGCTTCGACTCCTCGAACGACAGCGACTCTTCGCTTCTCTCTCCGGCGCCGTCGGCGGGCCGCGCCCGTTCGCGCGCCAGATCCTCGGTTTGCCGCTCCAGGCGCCGGCTCGAAGCAGAGATCGAGTCGAGTTGGCTGGAGACGGTCTCGGTGGCTTCCCGCTGCGCCGAGCGGACTTCGCTCATGGTGGGAAGCCGGAGCACGAACTCGCGCGACCGCCCCACCTGGCGCCGCGGCGTGTTGTCCCTGGCGACGGCGGAGTAGCGCACCGTGTCGCCGGGCAGAAGCCCCCGCCGGTTGAGATCGAGAGTGTGCGCCAGGATCGCGCGGTCGGGCCGTTCAGGCGGAATGATCAGCTTTTCCCGCCGAGTGGAGTCGGTTACGCCCAGGCGGCTGATCCGCCGGCTCTCCACGGTGACCGAGGTGATCCCGTAATCGTCGCGCACATCTATTACCATCGGCAGCTCCAGGCTCAACGGAGCCAGGGTGTCAGCCCCGGGTACCGGGATGCCGACCTGCGGCGCGCTGTCCGCCACGATGCGGACGGGGAGCCGTACGGTGTCACCCGCCAGGGGAGCGCCGTCGCCGGTGGTGAGGGTGAGACGATACTCCGCGGAGATCTGAGGAACGAAGCTCCCCGAAAACCGCCCTGCCGCCACAACAAGCCGCCGCTCGCGGGTACCGGCGGACCAGATGGCCCGGGTGAGCGGGGCCGTCGCCTCGCCCCGAGTCTCCAGCCGGGTGCCCGCCGGCAGGATCAGGGTGTCTCCGCCGGTGGGGACCGGCTCGGATTCCATGCCCAGATACGCCGGGTAGTGCGCGGTGACCGTGAGAGATCCGAGAAACACCGGAAGGCGGACCCTGACCAGCACCGTATCCGAGTTGCGGCTTCCACTGCTGACCCGAGCGTATAGATCGCTCTGCAGGCCGCCGCTCCACACCGCGGCGCGGCCCAGCGAATCGAGCCGGATCCCACGCGGCCGCCACGACTCTCCGGGAGCCCGCACCCACAGCGTCGCGGTGCGGCGCCCAAAGGCTTCCACTTGGAACTCGACCGAGTCGCCCCGGTCCACCAACGCCTCGGCGGCGCGCAGCCGCACCGGCGCCACGATGGCGTCCCAGGCCCGCCGCGGATGCCAGAGCGCGGCGGCCGCGCCGCCCACGGGGTCCGCCGAAGCGAATGCGGTCAGACCGAGCAGCAGGATCGCGGCGCCGCCGAGCGCGAGGGCTCGGACCGGCCGCGCGAGTGGCTCTACCGCTTCGTCTCCCCGACGGGAGAGCTCGGCCGCCTGCGCCCGGTCCGCCAGGTCGAGCAACGATTGGCTGGTGCCCCGTGCCGCACCGTCGAGCAGCGCGGTGAGGCTTCCTTGCCGCCAGGCTCCCCGCTCCTCCAACTGCCGGGCAACCCTGGTGGACGACAACTCGGCTTGCGCCTGCCACGCCAACCAAGCCACTACCGCGAGCGCCGCCAGCGCCAGCGCCCACGCCACGAGCACCCAGTAGGGAGCGCTGAGCCAGCCCAGGCGAACTAGCCAGGCCGCCGCCCCCAGGAGCAGCGCGCCGGCGCCCAGCCCCAGGGCGGCCCATCCCGCCCGCGACCTGATGCGCAGCGGCCGCGAGAGTCGCTGAAGCTCGTGTCGGGTGGCGGCGCTCACCAGCAATCCCGCATCGTCAAGGAAGTCCCATCACCAAACGGTAAGCGTCGTTGCGCGGAATCCCGAGACTCTCGGTAATGCGCCGGGCGACCTCGCGGCGGGTCAACCCCTCGGCCAGCATCGCCGTGGCTTGCTCCACCGCTTCGTCGGTTCGATCGGCGGGCTCGGCGGGAGCTCCGGTGCCCTCGAGCACGACCGTTACTTCGCCGCGGGGTGCGATACCGGAATAATAATCCGTGAGGGCGGCGATGGTTCCGGCCCGGAGCTCCTCGTGGAGCTTGGTGAGCTCCCGTGCCACCACCACCCGCCGCTCCTGTCCAGCGAGCTCGCCGAGGTCTTGCAGCAGGGGCACCAGGCGGCCCGGTGCCTCGAACATGACGACGCTCCACTCCTCCGCTGCCGCACGGCCCAGCAGGCGGGCCCGCTCGCGTCCTTTGCGCGGGAGAAATCCGAGGAACAGGTAGCGGTCGGCGGGGAGACCGGACGCGGATAGCGCGGCCGCCACGGCAGAGGGGCCGGGGATGGGAACCACGGCTATGTCTTCGCCGCGGGCCGCCGCGACCAGCTCGGCTCCGGGATCGCTCACCCCGGGAGTGCCGGCATCGGTAACCAGCGCCACGTCGCGTCCATCGCGGAGCATGGCGAGCAGACCTTCCAGCCGTCGGTCTTGAGAGTACGCGTGGAAACTCAGGAGGGTGGGAGCGGCCCCCAGATGGGACAGCAACCCGCGGGTGTGGCGGGTGTCCTCCGCAGCCACGACCGAGACAGTCCGCAGAACCTCCGCGGCCCGCGCGGAGAGATCGCCAAGGTTACCCAGCGGCGTGGCGACGACGAAGAGGGTGCCGGACATGAAAGTCTTGAGTCTTAGGTCGAAGGTCGAAGGTCCCAGGATGCCGAGGCTCGGTGCTGCAGGACCTTCGACCTTCGACCTTCGACCTTCGACCTAAGACTTACCCCAGATGCTGCTTGATCTTTCCTTCCAACGTGGCCTTCGGCACCGCGCCGATGACGGTATCCACGTGCTGGCCGTTCTTGAAGAATAGGATGCTCGGAATGGAGCGGACGTTGAAACGCATGGCGGTGCGCTGGTTGGCATCCACGTCCACCTTGGTGACCTTGGCTCGTCCGGCGTACTCACCCGCGAGCTGATCGAGCACCGGCGCCACGACGTGGCACGGCCCGCACCACGACGCCCAGAAATCAACCAGAACGAGGCCATTGGCCTGCTCGATTTCACTGGCGAAGGAAGCGTCGGTGACGTGGACGGTTGGAGTATTCGTCGTGGCCATGATGTTATTCTCCTGTAGTTTGATACTGCCTAGACCATTCGAACGGAGGGATCGCCTGGCTGACCGCCCCCGGATAGCGCATGTCGGTATTGCCGTGCCGGATCTCGACGCGGCACTGGCCTTCTATCGGGACGTCCTCGGCCTGACGCCTCACCCTCCCGAGGTGGCCGATGGAGCAGCCATCGTCTCTCTCTCGTTCGGCGACTCGGAAGTGGAGCTGCTCGCTCCGCTGGAGCCCGAGAGCCCGATTGCCCGCTTTCTGGACCGGCGGGGCCCCGGCATCCATCACATCTGCTACCGCGTAAGCAACCTCGACCGGGCGCTCGATGCCTGTCGCGCTGCCGGCTACCGGCTCATTGACGAGACGCCCCGCACCGGCGCGGGAGGCCGCCGGATTGCCTTCGTACACCCCAAGGCCACCGCGGGCATCCTGCTCGAGCTGACCGAATAAAGATAACAGAGCCGCCGGGGCCCAAGGTTCCCGGCCGGCGTCACTGCCTGCCGGCGCTGTCCACCTGAGAGCCCGGATCGCAGGGCCGGGAGGGATTGCCGGCCGCGGTGAGGTCTACCTGATTGACCAGCCAGGTGCCGTCGTACGCTTTGATGACGACGAAGGGAACCACCCAACTGCAGAGCTGTCGCCGGAGCTCGACCTGCACATTGCGGCGCCCCTCGGTGCTGGCCGCTTCGTTTGCTACCACCCGGTGACTTTCGTTGCGCAGATAGCTTTGCATCACGGCAACCCGGCGCTCCCAGTCACTGGGCTGCCGAGTCTTTGCGGCCGGACCGCCGGCGGTGCCCCAGAGGGCTCCCATCTTTGCCAGGTTGCTGTCGGCCACCGCCTCCATGAAGCTTTCGACGGCGCTGGTGGGACTGGTGGCCGGCTTGACCGACTCCGGTGCGGAGGAGCCGCCGCAGGCCAGGGCAATCGTGCCGAGCACCGCGGGGAAGAGGGTCGCCGCGAACCGCCGTCGCTGGATCACAAGTCTCTCACTGTGCATGGGTTAGCCAGCGAAGTTAACCGCCCAGGGAGCCCCGAGCAATGACGTCCATGCGGCTCTACATCAACATTGATCATGTGGCGACGTTGAGGCAGGCACGGCGGACCGACGAGCCGGATCCGCTGCAGGCGGCGGCGCTCTGCGAGGCGGCGGGTGCCGACGGAATCACAGTGCATCTGCGCGAGGACCGCCGCCACATCCAGGACCAAGACGTCGAGCGGCTCGCTCCCGCCGTCAGGATCCTCAATCTCGAGCTGGCCACCAGCGCCGAGATCGTGGACCTCGCCTGCGGGCTCCGACCCTATCAGGCCACCATCGTTCCCGAGCGGCGGGAGGAAGTCACCACTGAAGGAGGTCTCGACCTCAGCCGACCCAATCCGCGCCTGCGGGAGACCATCCGCCGTCTCGAGGAGTGCGGTGCCCGGGTGAGCCTGTTCATCAACCCGGAGTTCGCCGCGCTCGATGCCGCCAAGGATCTCGGTGTCCCCGCGGTCGAGCTCCACACCGGCCGCTACGCCCATACCTGGCGCCAGAACGACGCCGCCCTCGACGAGCTCCGCCGGGCCGCCGGCCACGCCGCGGACATGGGCCTCTTCGTCCACGCCGGACATGGACTCACCTACCTCAACGTCACTCCGGTGGCCCGCATCCCCGAGATCGAGGAGCTCAATATCGGCCACAGCGTCATGAGCCGCGCCATCATGGTCGGCATGCGCTCCGCCGTCCAGGAGATGCTCCACTTGGTCAAGCCCCCGAGACGCTGATAGTTTTACGGCGCCGATAGCCGATAGCCCCTATCCCCTAGCCATAGCCCCCACTTGACCCACCCTCTCACCGCCGCCGATTTCTTCTCGCTCGAGGCAGGAGAGTGCCTCGACCGGCTGGAGTCGCTGCTGAATCGAGAGGAGCGGCCGGCCGGCGAGGACCTGCTCCGCGCCGCCCGGGCTCTGCGCGGGTCCGCGCTGATGGCGGGGCAACAGCCGCTGGCGCGGGCCGCCGCCGGGCTCGAAACGGTGACCCGCGCTCTCCGCGACGGCAGCCGCGACTATGACCCGGCGGTGCGGGAGCAGGTTGCCAGTGCTATCGAGGAGTTCCGCCTGCTGCTCCGCCGGATCCGGGAATGGGGTGAGGGCGACACGGCTCGAGCGGCGCGGCTGGGAGCGGCGCTGGAGTCTCTTGCCGGCGCCGGCCCCGCGGAGGCCGCCGGCCGGCGCGCTGGCGGCACCGAGCTCGACGCCGGCGTGCGGGCATTCATCGCCCGCGAGAACGCGCTGATCGCCAGCGCGCTCGACCGCGCCGCGCGCTCTCTGCAGATAGCACCGGGAGACCGCGAGCCGCTCTACACGGTCATCCGGCGGATGCAGTCGCTCCGCGGTCTGGCGGAGTTGGGCGAGCTGGTGCCGCTTCCCGAGATCCTCGACGGCATCGAGCTCGCCGTCGGCGACCTCACCCGCCTCTTCGCGCCGCCTCCCGGCGTGGAGGAGGTGATGTCCTCGGCCGCCGCGGCCCTCACTCGCATAGCACGCGATATCACCGAGCAGGGTCGCCCCGACCCCGAGGCGGAGGAAGCCCACCGGTTCACCGACCTGCTGCTTCGCGCCTTCGCGGTCGAGCGCGACGTGGTGCCGATCGAGTCGCTCTACTTTGCCGGAGACACCCAGGCGCTCACCCCGCCGCTCTCGCAGCCGCAGTTCGCGTCCCCCGCCCCGCTGGGCCCGCTGGAGCTGGTCAGCCACGGCGAGCATCTCTGCCAGATCGCCGATCTCATCGGACGTTCCCGCTCGGCTATCGAGCGCGATCTGCGGCTCTATCATCTGCTCGCCGCCCTCCGCACAGCGGGCACTCCAGGGTCGGATCCCGTCGCCGGCTCCCTCGCGGTGTTCGCGCGCTCCACCCGCGAGGCGCTCGCGGCCGGCGTGGCGGCGCGCGCTCCGGCCGCGGTGGTGGAGTGTCTTCGCGGCGCGGGCGAGCTACTTCGCTCGGTGGCCGACGCGGACGATCGGATGCAGGTCTCCCGCAGGGTGCTGGACGTTGCCCACCGGCTGGACGAGCTCCGCGCCATACCGGCAGACCCGGACGCCGAACTGGCCATAGTGCCCATTCAGTCGCTGGCCTACGATCTCGAGCCCGATGTCGTACCCATCGAGAGCCTGGCACCCGACGCCGCCGAGGCCGGCGGCGAGAGCGGCCTGGAGTCGAGCTTCACCACTTTCAAGCGGCTCGAGCGGGAGCGGGGACCGGCCGCCGCGTCGCTGGACGCGTTGCTCCGGCGTCCGCGTCCGCTTCCCGCCGGCAGGCCGCCGGTGGAAGAGGTGGTCTCCATCGAGGCGCTCTGCTACCGGGGTCGCGGGGCGCTGGAGCGGGCTCTCGCCGTGCGGCATGAGCTGGCCGCGGAGCTCGCCGGGCCCAACGATCCCGCCTCCATCCATCCGCTCCTCCAGGAGCTGCTCGACCTGGTTCCGCTGGCGCTTGCCGATTCCTGAGACAGCGCGCACGGGCCGGTCGCGCCGGCAGAGGGTCGCGGCGCTTCTCGGGATCGCGCTTTCGTTCGGTCTCCTCTTCTGGGCCTTGCGAGGCGTGCACCTCGGCGAGGTCGCGCGGCACATTCGCGAGGCCCGTCCACTGCCGATGGCCGCGGCCGTCTTCGTCGCCACGCTCACCTTTCCGCTTCGTCTCCTTCGCTGGCGGCTGCTGCTGCGAGCAGAGGACGGCGGGCCGCTGCCCCGCGCACCACTGTGGCACGCGATCGCCATCGGATTCATGGCCAACAACGTGCTGCCCTTCCGCGCCGGCGAGCTGGTCCGCACCTTTGCCGCCACCCGTCTGTCAGGCGCTCGCTTCAGCTCGGTGATCTCCTCCATAGCGGTCGAACGGATATTCGACGGCCTCACGGTGGTGGGGTTGCTCGCCGCGGCCCTGCTCGCCTCCGACCTGCCCGACGGTGTGACCGTGGGCAACGTCTCGGTGGCCCGGGTGGCACAGGTGACGGGAGCGATGGCGGCTGCGGCGCTGGTGGGCGCTATCCTGGTCGTGGCGTTTCCGGTGGCGGCGGAGCGGCTGGTCCGCCGAGTGCTTCCGTCCGGCAAGCTGACCGATCGCGTGGTGGCGCTCATCGAAGGCGTTCGCCACGGCCTCACCGTGCTGCGCTCTCCCGCCAGGCTGGTCGGAGTCATGGGATGGTCGCTGGTGCTATGGCTCACCAATGCCTGGGCCTTTCACATCGGATTCCAGGCCTTCTCCATTCCGGTGGACTATGCCGGCGCCCTGCTCCTGCAGGGCATCCTGATATTCGGCATCTCGGTCCAGCTCACGCCGGGGTTCGTGGGGCAGTTCGAGGCTGCCATCGTCGCGGCGCTGGCACTGTACGGCATCTCCAACGATCTCGCTTCCTCCTACGCCATCGCCTTTCACGGGCTCACCTTCATTCCGATCGTCCTGCTCGGCGCCTGGTCGCTGGCCCGCACGCCCGTCGCGCTGAGCGATCTTCGGCAGCCCGGGAATGATTGACACGGCGGTGACCTTCGCGGCTCCCGCCAAGCTCAACCTGTTCCTTCGGGTGCTGGCGCGGGAAGCCGATGGTTACCATGGAGTGGAGACGCTGTACTGCCTGGTGGACCTGGCCGACACTCTCCGAGCCGAGCGGCGCGATGGCCGGGGAGTGACGATAGACGTCACCGGCGCGGACGTGGGCCCGGCCGAGCAGAACCTCGCGGTGCGCGGGGCGGCCGCGGTCCTTACCGCCACCGGCGACCGGTTCGGCGTGCACCTGACACTCACCAAGAAGATCCCGGTGCAGGCCGGGCTCGGCGGCGGCTCCAGCGATACGGCGGCCGCGCTGCTCGCGGTCAACCGTCTCGCCGCCAACGCGGTGCCCCGCCACGAGCTGCTTCAGTTCGCGGCTCGGCTGGGCAGCGACGTGCCCTTCTTTCTGAGCGGAGCCCTGCTGGCGTTGGGCTGGGGACACGGTGAGCGGCTGCTGCGGTTGCCGCCGCTGCCCGCGGCGCCGGCCCTGCTGCTGAGCCCCGCCACCAAGGTCGCGACCGCCGAGGCCTACGGGTGGGTGGACGCGGCTCGGCAATCGTCGGGCCGTCGAGGCGCGCTGGCCCTCGATCTCGACGCGCTTTCCCGCTGGGGAGACATCGGCCGCATGGCGGGGAATGATTTCGAGTCGCCCGTCTTCGGCCGCCACCCCGAGATCCGATCCGCGTTCGAGGCCCTGGTCGGAACCCATCCACTGGTCTGTCGAATGAGCGGCTCGGGCTCGACGCTGTTCGCCGTCTATCGCTCCACCCGCGACCGGGACGATGCCCGGATGATGCTGGGGCGGAAGCACGGGGCCGTCACCGCGACCGAGACCCTCACGTCGCCACTGGCATGAACGATCTCCGATACGGCGTCGCCGAGGCCATCCGCCTGCTCCTCGCGGGCGATGCGGAGCTTTACGCCGTGGTGAGCCGGACGCTGGCCATATCGCTGTTGGCGACGCTGCTGGCGATGGCGGTCGGAGTGCCCCTCGGCTACGGCCTGGCCCGAGGGAAATTCCCCGGGCGGCTGGTCCTCTTGAGCGCGGTGAACACCGGGATGGGAATGCCTCCCGTGGTGGTCGGGCTGGTCGTGTGGCTGCTGCTCACTCGAAGCGGCCCCCTCGGCTCCCTCGATCTCATCTACACCAAGCCGGCGATGGTGCTGGCGCAGTTCGTGATCGCCACTCCGCTCGTCATCGGCTTTACCGCCGCCTCGATTCAGGCGCTGCCGCCCCAGTTGCCCGATCTGCTCGCGACGCTGGGCGCGGGACGCATTCGCCGGCTCTGGATCATCAGCAAGGAGGCGCAGCTCGGGCTGGTGGCGGCGGTGATGGCCGGGTTTGGAGCGGTCGTTTCGGAGGTCGGGGCTTCGATGACGGTCGGCGGCAACCTTCGCGGAAGCACCCGGGTGCTCACTACCGCGATCGTAACCGAGACCGGCAGGGGCAACGTTCCGGTGGCCTTGGCGCTCGGCCTCGTCCTCCTCGCACTCGCCTTTGCCGTCAACCTTCTCCTCACCCTGATCCAGCAGCGGCAGCGCTGATGGACGTTGCGGTGGACCAGCTGCTGTTCATTCGCGACGGCCGGCGGGTGCTCGATGTTCCCGGTCTCACGTTCCCGACCGGGAGCACCACCGCCCTCTTCGGACCCAATGGCTCGGGCAAGACCACACTCATCCGGCTCATCGCGGGGCTCGAGCGTCCTACCCGCGGAACCGTCACCCTCGGGGGCGTCGCGGTGAAGGTAGGACGAGTGGGGGTTCAGCCGGTGGGACTGGCCTTCCAGGAACCGGTCTTTCTCCGCGGAAGCGTGCGGCGGAACCTCGATCTGGCGCTGCGACTTCGGCGGGTGCCTGCCGCCGATCGAGTCGCTCGAATCGAGGAGGCGGCGCGCGAATGCGGCGTGGCGCACGTGCTCGACCGGTCCGCCCGGCAGCTCTCCGGCGGCGAAGCCCAGCGCGCCAATCTCGCCCGCGCGCTGGCGCTGCGCGCCCCGGTGACGCTGCTCGACGAGCCGCTGGCTGGTATTGATCGTATCGCCCGCACCCAGCTGCTGCACGACCTGCCCCGCCTGCTCGCCACCTTCGCGGCCACGACGATTCTGGTGACCCACGACCGGGAGGAAGCGTTCCGCCTGGCCGACCGCCTGGTAGTGATGATCGGGGGAATGGCCCGCACCGCGGGGACAAAAGCGGAGGTGTACTCTCGGCCTCCCGACCGGGAGACCGCGGAGCTGCTCGGCTACACCGTCCTTCGCACCGGCGGCGGGACGGTGGCCGTGCCGCCTGGAGGGCTCAAGCCGGGAGGGGGCGAGCTGTCATTTACCCTGGTGGTGGAGCGCGTGGTGGACATGGGCAATCACCTTCACGTCCTCGGCACCATTGCCGGAGCGCGCACGGATCTCCGCCTGCCCACGGGGGCGGCGCGGCCCACCTTGGGCCAAGAGATGCCCGTGGTCGCGGCCTCTCACGTACCGCTATGACCGTACCTTCCGCCCTGCCCGCTGGACCGCTAGCCTTCAGCGCGAAACATCGGCGCGGTGGCCCTTCGTCCAACGGCAGGACAGCGGACTTTGGATCCGTTAATGGTGGTTCGAATCCACCAGGGCCAATCAGCTTCCGCCCACGCGCCGCGGACGCAAACGCCGCTGCGTCGTGCCGTCGCCGAGCTGTCCGTAGATGTTATTTCCCCAGCAGTAGGCCCGGTTACTCGTCGTGACCGCGCAGGTATGGCCGCTGCCGTTGATCAGCTGGAAGGGAAACCCACCGACCACCGCGACCGGCGTCAACCGTCGGGTGGTGGTGCCGTCGCCAAGTTGCCCATAGAAATTATTCCCCCAGCAGTACGCCCGGTCGCTGGGACTTACCGCGCAGGTGTGCGCCCCGCCCGTGCTCACGCCGCTCAGCCGGAGGCCGCCCGCGACCGCCACGGGCGACAGCCGTCGCTCGGTCGTGCCGTCGCCCAGCGCCCCCGAATAGTTATCCCCCCAGCAGTAGGCCCGGTCATCGGTGGTTACACCGCAGGTATGATTACTGCCCGGATTCACCTGGTCGAACTGCAGTCCGCCTGCTACCGCGGTGGGTGTAAGACGCTTGATGGCGGTGCCGTCACCGAGTTGGCCGAAGGGATTGTACCCCCAGCAGTAGCCCCGATCGCTGGTGGTCACGCCGCAGGTATGGTTGGAGCCGGCACTCAGATGGCGAAATGGCAGCCCGGTGGCGATCGGGGCCGGCGTCAGACGCTCGGTTTCCGTTCCATCGCCCAGCTGGCCGAACTGGTTGGATCCCCAGCAATAGGCTCGGTTTTCCGGAGTCACGCCACAACTGTGGTCGGCCCCCGCGCGCACCAGGCGAAACCGCAGGCCACCGGACACCACGGCTGGAGTCAGGCGCCGGGTGGTTGTCCCGTCGCCGAGCCGCCCCCAGAGGTTGAGGCCCCAGCAGTAGGCGCGGTTGTCGGACGTCACGGCACAGGTGTGGTAGTTGCCCGCACTCACCCTGCGGAACCTGAGCCCCCCGGCCTGAACCCGCACCGGCGTCAGACGGTTGCTGGTGGTGCCGTCGCCGAGTTGCCCGAAGTAGTTGTAGCCCCAACAGTAGAGTTGGTCGGTCGTGGTCACGCCACAGGTATGACCGGGGCCCGGGCTGACCTGGACCCACGAAAGTGCCCCGGCCGCCGGGACCACCGCCATAGTGGGCTCCGGGGGGTCGGTTGGCGACTGGGGATCCTCTCCGCAGCCTGCCGTGGCCACTACGAGCAATGCCGCGAGTACGGGAATGAGCCGGCTGGTAAAGCTGTAACTGATGGCAGGCATAACGCCCTCCGGAAAATTATCGGACCGCCCTGATTGGCGCTCAGATATTCGGTGCGCCCATCAAGTATCCGTCAAGCGGGGCCGCCCCCCACGAGAAAGGCCCGCTGAGCGTACCCAGCGAGCCTCGTCTCTTGAGTAAGGGTGGAAGGAGCCGCTACTGCCTGCACGAAGTCTTTGCGTGCGCCTTCGCCTTCACCGACAGCTCCGCCATAGCACTCTTGATGTCCGCCCGCCCGAAGTATGGCCCATCGTACGTCCACATGTAGAATGCGCAGGCATAGCTCTGGTTGAGGATGGCGCTCCCGTAGCTCCTGATCTCGTTCGCACTCATGGCATACATGCCCCGGGTCCATCCGGGAATTCGACTCGAGCCGTCGCCGCCATCGAGGACGTTGAGCCCCACCACCATTCCCAGACCGCGGCTCTTGGCGGCGGCAGCTTCCGCGGCCACCCACTTCGCCGCGTCGCCTTTGCCCTTGGTGTACTGAGTCCAGCCGGCATCCAGATGGGTGTACGTGACCGGCGCGCTCGCCAGCCAGCTGGGCACCACCCGAACGAAGGTGGCCATGCCGGGCCACAACTTCTTGCTATGGGCCGCCATCGCTTCGATCGTAGCCTGCGGAATGGGCTTGCCCCACCTCTCGGGCCGATGGGGCTCGTCAATCAGATAATGGCCTAGAATGGTTCCGTCGGCGATGTACGGCTCCAGGTTCAGCACCTTGAAGCGGTCCACCAGCGCCTTCCATTTCGTCAGGCTGAAGGTTCCATCGGGGTTGAGGACGTAGCTGTCACGCCCATTGCACAGCTTGAGTACCACCCGGCCACCCTTGGCCCGGATGCTGGCGAGCAGCGGGAGGAGGTTTTTCGTGCTCAGACCGCCCCCGTGCATGGTACCGGTGTGCACGCTGCCGAGCAGCGCGCTTTCTATCTTGTAAGTCCCCAACACGATCCCTGGCGCCGGGAAGCTCGCATCCAGTATCGGTCCGTCAACCCCGGTGCTGCCGCTGGAGTCAATCGGCGGCGGAACCATGGTATCGGGTGGGGAGATCGTGCTGTCGCTCGGGGCGGGCGCAGCCGAGTCGGTCGGACTGGCGGCGGTGGTGTCACCAACCGCGATGACCGTGGAGTCGGTGGGCAGGCCGGCATCGGCGGTGGGGGCGACCGCGCCGTCAGTACACGCGCCACTGACGACCAGGAGGAGGGCGCTCGCAAGCACGCGTAGTCCGAATCGGTATGGCGAAGTGACAAGTACCATCATACGCGTAGCTTCCCCTCCCGTGAGTGGTGACCGAGTTGATCGCGGCGAGAGCATGCTATGGCCGGGCGGCGGGCCGCGACGATAGCAGGCCGACCTAAGGGGTCGCGCCACGCAGTTGACCTCGAAACAGCTTGAGGTCTGGTATGTAAGTGGAGTTTTCCGTGCCGGTTGCGGCCACGGTCGCGATGGAATGGACACCCGGCTAGGGCCATCTCATTTTCGGAGCTCGCGCGACACAATATGCGACTCGCAACCAGGACCGTCAACCCGCGGCATCAGCCGCCCGCCGTGCGCTAGCTCCAACGTGGAAAGTGGTTGTCTCTACTAAACTTAGCGAAAGTGATGAGGCTGCCTGTGAAGGAGAAGGCAGGTTCTATACCCGCTCACTATCGCCATCAATCGAGCTTAGTGGCGATCCACCACGTGGTCCCTCCCGCGTCTTTCACCCCGCCGCGCTTATCCGCATCGTCCTTCTGCACCGGCTCCTAGTCATCGAAGTCCCCCTTGAGGTTGATTGTTCGCTCTCCTTCCGGCGTGCCTTTCCGCAGCAGCGCCGAACCGGGCGCTTCACTATGGTATCCGGTCGCCAGGTCGAAGTGGACCCTTCCTCCCAAAAGACGATCAGCCGCCGGGCAGCGAACTGCCCGGCGGCTGATCTCCAAGCTACCGCCCTGCGCTACGGCGTTGGCGTAGCGGTCACCGTGATGACCAGGTCGTCGAAGTCGGGCTCGGGCGCCGACGCGTCCTCGCCGTCGTCGAAGGAGAGGGTCCAAGTCGGGTAGGCCCCTGACACCCGGAGGGCCGGTGCCGTCTCCAGCTTGACCGATCCGGAGAGCACTTCTGCGCCCAGCTTGGTGCCGGCAGAGAACGGAGCGCCGCCGTTGAGCTGGAACGCGGTGCCGATGGCGGGGGCGTAGCAACCGTTCCGGAACAGCGTCTCGATCAGCGGAGCCGTGATCCTGAAGGTGTTGTTCTGCGCGGTGCACTCCCGGCCGGTGAGCTTGACCGTCACCCTGGACGCCTGCTCCAGGAGCAGAGTGCACGCCACCCCGTTGCAGGTCAACTGCGCCGGTGGCGACACGGTGAACTGGAAGCTCTTGGTGCTGGTGAGGCCGACGTTGTCGGTCACCGTCAACCGCGCGGTATAGACCCGCAGACCGGTCGCGCTGTAGCGATGCACCGGCGGATTCTGCCCCGAGCCGGTGTCGCCGTCGCCGAAGTCCCAGGCCCAAGCCACGACCGTGCCATCCGCGTCGATGCTCAGGTCGCTGAAAGTGCAGTCGAGCGAGGTGCAGCTCACCGCGAAGTCGGCGGTCGGGGAGCCATTCACCGGCATCGAAACGGTCACCATCTGCGATGCGCTGGCATCGTCGCCGGCGTTGTCGGTAACGCTCAGGGTAACCGAGAAGTCTCCGTCGTCGGTGTACGTGTGGGTGGCGTCCTTGTTCCCGGCTTCGGCGCCGTCCCCGAAGCTCCACCGATGCGAAGCCACCGAGCCGTCGCTATCGCTGCTCAGATCGGTGAACGTGCATGCCAGGTCGGTGCAGGCATAGGTAAAGTTGGCGGTCGGGGCCACGTTCTCCCCGTCAATGGGTCCGACCGAGTCCTTGCCACAGCCGGCAACAGCTAGGCCGGCTACGGCGAGGCCGGCGGTGATCATGGTGCTAGAACTCCAGCGGATCGGTCGCATACTCTTCGCCCTTAGGAAGACAGCGTTCCGCGGTTCCGGCGCGGCCCGGCGGCCTCCGCCGGGCGAATCTCGCCCGGCGGGTACTGCGGCCCTGGATGTGGGTGGGGCTACTTACGGTGTAGCGGTAGCGTTGACGGTCAGCACCAGATCGTTGAAGTCCGGTTCACCTGGGGCCGTCGGATCCTCGCCGTCGTCGAAGTTGAGGGTCCACGAGGGGTACCCTCCGCTTACTCGGATCGCGGGCGCGATGCGACCCGGATCGTTGGAGCCCGAGGTCACCTGGACCACCAGCTGGGTGCCGGCGGTAAAGGCGGTCCCGCCGTTGATGGTGTACACGGTCCCGATCGGCTCGCTGCAGCCGTTGGTGAACACCGTGGCCTGGATCGGCGCCGTGATCCGCAGCCGGTTGCCGTTCGCGGTGCAGTCCCGGGCGGTGAGGGTGATCGTTACGGTTGCGTTTTGCTCGATGTCGAGGGTGCAGGGAGTGAAGGTGCCGTCTCCCGCATCGCAGCTGGTCTGCGCCGGCGGCGCCACCGCGACCGTCTGGGTGACGACATCGCTGGCCCCGTCGTCATCGGTGACCGTGAGCGTCACGTCGAAATTCTGCAGCTCCGTATTGCTGTAGGTGTACTGCGGATTCGCATCCGTTGAGACGTCGGTCGTGCTGTTGGGATCGGCGAAATCCCAGCTGTAGGCAGCGATCGAGCCATCCGAATCGGCGCTGGCGTCGGTAAAGGTGCAGGTCAGCGCGTTACAGGTGTAGGTGAAGTTGGCGCTGGGCGGCACATTGGCGGGCGGCGGCGGCTCGGTGGCGGACACGGTGACTTCTTTGGATACGTCGTCGGTGTCTCCGTCGTCGTCGGTCACCGTCAGGGTGACGGTGTACGTCCCCGCCGCGGTGAAAGTGACAGCCTGGGTTTCTGCTTCCGAGGTTGCTGGGGTGCCGCTTTCGAAAGTCCAGGAGCGCGAGGCGATGTCGCCGTCGGAATCGCTGCTCAGGTCGTCAACGAAGGTACAGCTCAACTGAACGCAGGTGGGCACGGTAAAGTCCGCCGTGGGAGCCACGTTGTCGGGCGGGGGGGTCGGCCCATCGCCGCCTCCGCAGCCCACGGTAGCGAGAAGCACCAGTCCAGCTGCTGCCAACCGGAACGATCGCATAGTTAGAGATCCCGTGCCAAAGGCCATTGAGGTGTAAGTCAGGAAGCGCCTGGCGGCCACGTAGCCGTCCGCGCCGGGGGCAGGTGCCAAACGCGTGCCAGGCACCTGGATGAAAGAACCTTGACAGTGCAAAGAATTGCAATGGCTTGGTTCGGATGGGTCTAGCGCCCGCATTCCGATGGCCTGAGAAAACCTGCCCCATGCCACACCTGTGGCGTAGCTGCCCTTGCATGCGAGGCGTCTACGCATCACAACTCTCCATATTGCAGCTCTAGCACCGCACCGGTGAATGGGCGTTGACGTCAGCTGCTGGCATCGGCTAACTTCTCGGGCTGTAATGATGACGGACCTGTCGCTGTCGCGGAGCCAGATGCTGCTCCTGAGCGGGTCGGCTAACCGAGCCCTCGCCGAAGAGGTGGCCGCCCATCTGGGCCAGCCCCTCTGTCAGG
>JACCQZ010000032.1 GCA_013813875.1 Gemmatimonadales bacterium
CGTGAGTAGCTCATTGGTCAACAGTCCTCTGATACGGTTCAACGTGCTCACGTCGCGTGGATCCACGAATTGCGCGTGGCGATACGGCGTCGAAGGCTCAGAGAAGCGCTTGGGGAGGGGGACTCGGAGGTGCGGGGCTGGCGGACACCGGAAGATCGAAGACCGCCCTGGGTCCGGCCGAGGCGGGCACAGGAGAGATCAAGAACGCAGCCAGGACTGGAAGGGCCAGGCTACCGGCGGCGACGCAGTGCTGCTCGGTGGTGCATTGCGAGTGGGTGCAGTGGGAGCAGTCGCCGGGGGACGCGGCGATGACAGGATCGAGAGCCGCGGCGGACGTGGCGTCATGCCGTTGGTGGCCCGGCACGGCTCCGTCTCGGGAATTCGCGTGTTCGATCCGGTGGTCCGGTCCGACACTTTCTCTGATCGGGGTAAGGGCCGCGCCCTGGAGCAGCAGCAGCAGCGCGCCCAGAAGGCGCAGCGGTCGGATCGTCCGGGCTTTCATGGTTTTCAATATACCCCCTCCCCCTATATACGCAAGCCAGGGGAGCGGCATCAGGTCCGGGCCGATGGGCCCGCCTCGGACCCGATGCTCTGACCTACCGACTCGCCGAGACGCTCGGCTGGCTTTCGAACCCCTTCTTGAGCCCATTCACCGCCTGCTCCTGGGCCTCCTTCGCGTCGTCCAGAACCGGGCCCATGCCGAAGAACTCGTGGGCCACTCCGTCGTACGTCTTGGCGTCAACCTCGATGCCCGCTTGGCGCAGCCGCTCCGCCAGCGCCTGTCCCTCGGAGCGCAGCGGGTCAATCTGCGCTGTGATCACCGTGGTGCGCGGGAGGCCCTCGACATTGGCGTGAACCAGGTCAATCATCGGATTCTTACCGTCTGCCGGCGACCGCAGATAGTTCTCGAAGAACCAGGCCATACCGGCTTTGTCGAGCGGCTTGGCCTGGGCGTTCTCCAGGTACGACGGAGTGTTCAGATCGTACCCGGCGATGGGATAGACCAGGACCTGATAGACGGGGCGCTGCACGCTGCTGTCGCGGGCCATCATGCTGACGGCGGCCGCGAGGTTACCTCCGGCGCTCTCGCCGGCCACGGCGACCTTCGCCGGATCACCCTTGATGCTCTTGGCATTCTGAAGCGCCCAGCGGTAGGCCGTAAAAGCATCCTGATGCGCGGCCGGGAACTTGTGCTCGGGACCCTGGCGGTAGTGCGAGGATACCACCACGGCGTTGGCCTGGTTGGTGAGCGCCCGCGCCGAGGCGTCGTAGGTGTCGAGATTGGCGATGACCCAACCGCCGCCGTGGTAGTAGACCACCACCGGGAAAGGGCCATCGCCCTTGGGCGTGTAGATCCGCACCGGAATCGGTCCGCCCGCGCCGGGGATGGTCCGGTTCACCACTCGGCCCACGGGCTCAGGCGCGGCGCTCTTACCTTGCTTTTTGAGCAGGGCTTTGACCGCGTCGGCGGCACTGGGCTGCTTGCGCGCCGCCGGCGCCGAAAGCTTCGGCAGAGGCTGAGGGTTGAGGGCGGCGAGCTGGGCGAGTACCGCCTGCATCTGGTCGTTGGGGACGGCGCTGTCGGCGGTGGCGGCTGCACCCGACGTAGTGTCCATCTGCGCCGTGTCGGCCCGGTCTGTCTCCCCCGAGGAGCAGGCCACGCCGCCCAGGAGAAGGGCAGTGACCACGCCGTACGCCGCCGATTTCGCTGTTGCTCGCCCTGCTCGCATGATGTGTCTCCGCAATGTGAGGTCCTCGGTGAGGGGTCGCCTTCGGGCATGAAAAAGCCGGGCCTACGGCCCGGCCGAAGACGGAGCACATTACGCGGGCGCCTCCCCGTTGACCGTGACCAGGCTCACTCCCAGTGCGGTGCCTACCCGGCGGAAGGATCTACACCCCCCCGAACCAGGGATAGCCTTGATCCTCCCAGTAGCCTCCGGGGCGCTCCCGGGTAAACGTCATGCCGGTGAGATACTTGGTGAGCTTGTAGCCGAGCTTGATCGGTGAGTAAAGCCGGAGCGGGGCGCCGTGGCTCATCATCAGGCGACGGTCGTTGAACCCGTAGGCCAGGATGGTCTGCGGGTGCATGGCGCTCTTGAGATCCCAGCCGTTGTAGTAGCCGGCGTCGAACGAATCGAACCGAAGATATCGCGCGTCGGCGGTCGGCTCGACCATGGCCGCAATGGCCGAGAGCGGCACGCCGGCCCAGGTGGCGATGGCGGTCCACCCCTCGACGCAGTAGTGCTTGACCGTGTAGGTGACCCGCGGGAGCGTCTCGATGACCTCGCGGGTCAGCCGCAGCGGCTTCCGCACCAGTCCGCCCACCTGCAGTGTCCAGCTCGCCGGAACGTCGGGCGCCGGAAACTTTCGGGTGCGGTTGAAGGCGATGGAGTAGGCGGGAAAATTCGCCGGATCGGTGCGGGCCGACAGCGGATGCTGCTTCGCCAGCCGCGCCGGAGAGAGCAGGACCTTCTCGCCCAACCAGTCGTTGATCCGGCTGAACGCCCTCAGTTTGGGCTCGAGAAGGGGCCCCCCAGTCCAACCGCACGCCGCCAGCGAGGCCGGCGCGGCGACGAGCCCCAGACGGAGGAGGTCACGTCGGGTGAGTCCCACCGGCCGGTCAGTCATGACTGGGAAATCTCCCCC
Source organism: Gemmatimonadales bacterium (assembly GCA_013813875.1). Classification (GTDB taxonomy): domain Bacteria; phylum Gemmatimonadota; class Gemmatimonadetes; order Gemmatimonadales; family GWC2-71-9; genus CAVVWJ01. Next base: position 2,647 of record JACCQZ010000032.1, read on the forward strand.
GGTACCATCCGGTGATTATCGCGCGCATGGAGGAAGGGTCCACCAGAAACACCAGCGCCACGTGCAGCAGAGTAAAGGCGACGAAGAGCCACACCGTTACGAAATGCCAGTACCGCGCCAGCTCATAGCCGCCCAACAGAGTTGTCAGCCACCCCAGCTGGACCGGCCGGTAGATGGCGAACCCGCTGAGCGCGGCAATGGCGCCTAGCCCGACGATGAAGGTGTACGCGCTCTTCTGCAGGGCGTTGTGCTTGCCCTGGGGCGGGTGATCCTGGCGCAGCCGCAGGTAGTACAACTGCATCTGTACCGCCGGGCCAAGATCGCGGGGCCGAAAGAGCAGCGACCGCCATTGCCCCGAGAGGGCGAGGAAGCCGACGTAGACCAGGCCGGTGATCACGAATGGCCAGGCCAGCGCGAAATGCCAGTTGAGCCCACCCGCGAGCCATCCACCCAGCCGAGCCCACTCGGGAATCGCCGCGCCGTCGAGCGGGTTGGGCAGCGCCAGCGGCCGATCCCGCAACCCGAAGTGGCTGTAGGCCACGTAGATCTGAAGTCCGCTCGCGATCATGCCCAGCAGAAAGACGGCGTTGAGCCAGTGGGCCAGCCGCACCAGGCCGTGATGTCGCTTGACGGTCGTCGAGGTCATCCGGTTCTCCGGGGCGGCGTGGACAGGTCCCGCATTACAGCATCAGGTGCGCGAGCTTCTTGCCGCGCGGTGGACCGGCGGTGTCCACCACCGGCTCCATGGTGAGCGCGGCGCCCATCACCTCGCCGCCGGTCTCGGGCATTTCGGTGGTGAACATCATCGGCCGGCCGGGATCTACCTCCACCTCGGCACCGCGTACCATGCTGTCGGCGCAGATGAACCAGAACTGGTAGCGGGCACCCGGCGGAGCGGGAGGAAGTCCGTGAATGACGACGTTCCAGCGGTGGGTGACCTCATCGGCGAAGATGACCAGGCCGCCGCGTTGGCCTCCCACCTCCACGCTGGTCTGCAGGACCCGACCCGCCTGGCGCATGATGGACAGGGTGTCCTGCAGCGCCGCCATCCGGGCCTGCTGCCCGGCGAGCTGGTCCTCCAGGCCCCGGGCTCGCGCGTTGCCGGCGTACCATGCGCCGACGGCAAGGAGCAGGGAAGCGGCCAGCGCCGCCGGCGCGATCCATCGTTGGAGCCGGCGACTCTTCCCTTCGAGCACGTGCTGGATGATCCTGCGCCGAAGTCCCGGGCGGGGCGTGGCCGGCGCGAGCCCCATGGGGAGCCATGCGAGCTCCGCCTCGATCCGGGAGGTCTGGCGCCGGCATTCGTCGCACTGGGCCAGGTGCGCCTCGAAGGTGGCCATGTCATCGGCGTCCAGGGTGCCGGTGGCATAGTCTACCCCGTGCTCGACGAACCACTCGTGTGACTTCATAGGACCCACTCCTTGAGTCCGGCCAGCGCGGTACGGAGCCGAGTGAACGCGAGCCGCAGGCGGGTCTTTACCGTGCCGAGTGGGATCCCGAGCTGAGCAGCTATCTCCGAGTGCGTGAGTCCCTCGAAGTAGGCCAGCCGGACCGCGGCATGCTGCTCGGAGGGCAGCGCCTCGAGCGCCGCGTGCACCTGCGCGTGAACCTGCCATCCGGGGTGGCCCGCTTCATCCGGCTCCACCGCGGCGAAGGAATCCTGGCTCCACTCGAATGCGGCCGCCGTCAACTTGCGGTCCTGGCGGCGCCGTCCCCGCAGCCGGTCAATGGCCCGATGCCGAGCCACCCGCAGCAGATACGGCATCAGCCCGCTGTGGCCCTCGCCGGCGGGCGTGACGTTCTGCCAGACGGTGCGAAAGGTCTCCATGACGACCTCCTCCGCTTCGTCCCGGTCCTGCAGCATTGCCTGGGCGACGCTGAGGAGCCATGGGGTGGCCAGGTCCACCAGCTCGACCAGTGCCTGCTCGTCACGGGCGATGAGACGCTGCCGGAGCGACGCCTCGCGCGTGAGCCCCACCAGTCCGGTGCCGGGCTCTGCGCCGGGGGTAGAGCTCTCGAGCCGGGGCTTCTTCATGGCTGAGTCTTACCGCAGAGCGACGGGAAGCGCTACCGCCCGGCACAGCGCTTCGTCGGTGCGGCAGTAGGAAATTCGCAGGATTCCCCGGACCGGCCCGCTCTGCCGCCGGAGTGCCCAGGGAGGCTCGGCGAAGTAGGCCGAGTCGCTGGTCATCCGCCCCTGCGTCAGGCGAAGCACCGTGCCTCCGTTGAGCTCGAGCGCCGGCGCCACCTGGGCATTGATCCGCACGCCAGGGCCAGGCACGGCGGCGAGAGTCGCTCTCCCCCCATGCGAGGTCGCCACCAGGCTCACCGGTGGCGGCGCCACCCTCGGTCCGCAGCCGAGGGCTACGAGGCCGATCAGAAGACCTCGCATCACCCGGCTGCTACTCCGCGAGCAGTGTCTCGATGCGCCGCTCCCAGGTCCGGTGAGTGGCGTCGCCCACGTGAAACTCGCCAACGCCCTCGTACCGGATCCGGCCCCGCTTATCAATGAGCACGAAGCTCGGCCAGTACCGGATGCCGTAGCGACTCCAGGTCCGGCGGTCGTTGTCCTGGGCATTGGGGTAGGCGATATGATAGCGCTCCAGCGCCTTGGCGACGTTCTCTTTATCGTGCTCGCCGGCATAGGGAGGAAATTCCGGGGTGTGAATGCCGATGAGGGTGAGTCCCCGCGGCCGGTACTCCCGGTCGAACTCGACCAGCGAGGGGACCGTCCGGGTGCAGTTGCCGCAGGTGAAGACCCAGAAGTTGAGGAGCACCACCCGCCCGCTGAGTTGGTCGAGCCGGACGGGAGCGTCGGCATTGAGCCAACTGACGTTGTCCCACTGCGGCGCCGGCCGGGGATCGGACAGGCCGAGCAGAGGAATGCAGACGAGCGCTGACAGGATGGCACGCATTCGGTGACGCTCCGAGAGGGTCACCCTACCAACGTCGGCGTTCCCTCATCGGTTTTGTGGGCGGCCGGCTGAGCCTGGGTGGTCGTCTCGTTGCATGGGGGCCCGTCTCCGACCACCAGCTCCTGAGCAGCCGGCTTGGGCTCCGGCTTGAACAACGGAACCCCCCCGCGCCGCGCCGTGTACTCGCGTTTCCAGTAACCCATCTCCACCTCAGCAGGGTGAGTGTCAGAGCTGCCGTTCGCGGGCCCGCGCGCGGGTGCGGTCGGCGGAACGCGGCACGGTCTCGGGGCTTCCCAGCGGCCCGAGCATCTGGAAGAGCACGGAATAGAGCGCGCCGAAGCCCACCGGCTTCTCCAGGTATGGCAGCTCGGGATAGCCCGCCAGAAGCTCGGCGGCTCGACCTTCCGCGGGCTCGGACAGGAGCACGATGCGGAGGCGGGGATCGAGATCCAGCGCCCGCTCGGCCAGCTCACCGCCATCCATGCGCGGCATGCACAGGTCTGTCAGCAACACCCGGATCTGGCCCGGATGCTCCTGCAGGTGGCGCAGCGCCTCGCGGCCGCCCCGTGCCGTCCGCACCCGGTAGCCGATGCCGCGTACCATGCGGCACAGGGCGGCACGAGGGCCGAGCTCGTCGTCCACGACGAGCACCACGGGTGCATTGGAGGAAAGGGGAACTACCCTCCCGACCTCTGATGTGGGCATACGGGCCTCCTGGACAGCGGGCTAGCGCTGTCACCGGAAAAAACCCTCCCCACGAAGAGAGCGTTTTGGGTTGTTACCAAAGGCGCCAAGTGCGCCTGGTAATGTATAGCGTAAGCGGGGATGGGGGAGGGGCGCTGTGATGGGGGTAACAAGAGGTCGAAGGTCGAAGGTCTTAAGTCAAAGGTCAAAGGTCGAAGGGCCTGCTCGCAACCTTCGACCTTCGACGTTCGACCTTCGACTTTCTACCTCACCTCCATTCCCTTACATTCTCCTCATGACCGCCAGCCTTCACCCGTCCAAGCCGTCCGCCGCCAAGGGCCCCGGCGTCCCTACGGTGTGGCTCGATGGCGAGTGGCACGAGCGGGGGACGGCCGTGGTGTCGGTTTACGATCATGGACTCCTGTATGGAGATGGGGTCTTCGAGGGCATCCGGGTTTATGGCGGAAAGATCTTTCGGCTCTCGGAGCACCTCGACCGGCTATACGATTCGGCGCATGCCATCTGGCTCACCATTCCAATGGCCAAAGCCGAATTGGTGGCGATCACGGAGGAGGCGGTGCGCCGCTCCGGTATCGCCGAGGCGTACATCCGACACATAGTGACCCGGGGCGTGGGCGATCTCGGGCTCGACCCGCGGAAGTGTCCCAAGCCGACCGTCATCATCATCGTGGATACCATCAAGCTGTGGCCCGAGGAGGTGTACGAGACCGGGCTCAAGGTGGTTACCGCCGGCACTCCCATTCCGCAGCGCGAGGCGCTGTCGCCCCGGGTCAAGTCGCTCAATTATCTGGCCCACATCCTCGCCAAGGTCGAAGGCATCCAGGCGGGGGCCGACGAGGTCATCATGCTCGACAGCTCCGGCTACGTGGCGGAAGGGTCGGGCCAGAACATCTTCGTCGTCAAGCAGCGTCAGATCCGTACTCCGCCGGCCTATGCCGGCATCCTCAAGGGCGTCACCCGCGACGCCGTCATCGAGCTGGCCCGGGAGCATGGCTACCACGTTGAGGAGTCCATTCTCAACCGCTACGACGTCTATACCGCCGACGAGGCCTTCTTCACCGGCACCGCCAGTGAAGTCGTCGCCATCCGCCAGGTGGACGGCCGGCTGATCGGCTCGGGAAATTCCGGTCCGGTCACGCGCGACCTCCGGGCCCGATACCAGGCCCTGGTTCGGAGCTGATCCCGCTGCTGTCGGTCGTCATCCCGACGCTCGACGAAGCGACGCGCCTTCCCCGGATTCTGCACGACCTCAGCGCGCTAACTCTTCCTCACGAAATCATCGTCACCGACGGCGGCTCGACCGACGGCACTGTCGAGGTGGCGGTCTCCCACGGCTGCCGAGTCGTTCAGGGACCGGCCGGTCGGGGGCGCCAGCTCCGAAGCGGTGTCAACGCCACCGCGGGCGAGTGGCTACTGGTGCTCCATGCCGACGTGCGCTTGCCGCCCCAGGCGGTGGCCGAGGCTGAAAGGGTGCTGGCCCGGCCCGAAGTGCAGTGCGCCTCCTGGCCGCTCGCGATCGCGGCACCCGGCGGCTGGTTTCGCTGGGTCGAGCGCGGCGCGGCGCTTCGCTGGCGTCTGCTTGGCCTCGCCTACGGTGACCAGGGACTGCTGGTGCGGCGTGTGGTATACGAGGCGGCCGGCGGCTATCCCGATACCAGAATCATGGAGGACGTCGTGCTGGTCCGCCGCATCGGCCGGATCGCACCGATTGAGCGTTTGCGTCATCCAATCGTTGCCGACGCCCGTCGCTGGTCCAGAGAAGGACAGGTCCGCGGAACCCTTCGCAACCTCACCCTGCTGCTGCTCTTCCTTGCCGGCGTGAAGCCCGACCGGCTGGCGCGGTGGTATCTCCCCGAGCCCCGAGCGCAATGACAGGGCCGGCCCTCGCCGTCTTTCTCAAAGCTCCGCGCATCGGCACCGTCAAGACGCGGCTCGCAGCCGCGGTGGGCGATCGCCAGGCGCTCCGGCTCTATCGAGTGATGGCGGTGCGCACCCTGGCCGCCGCTCGGGCGTCAGGGCTGGAGACCACCATCTGGTTTGCCCCAGCCGATGCCGCTGGAGAGATGTACCGCTGGCTGGGCGATAGCTGGCAGCTGCGGTCCCAGTGCTCCGGAGATCTGGGCGCCCGCCTCTCGCATGCGGCCGGCGCCGTGGAGCATGGGCGCGCGTGGATGGCTATCGGCGCCGACTGCCCTCGTCTCACCGCCGAGGTTCTGCACCAGGCTTCGTCGGCGCTGGCGCGCGGCCAGATCGCCATCGGCCCCACGGCCGACGGCGGGTACTACCTCATCGGCGGCACCGCCCCGCTGCCCGATCTCTTCACTGCCATTCCGTGGAGTACCAACCGAGTGCTGCTGAAGACCCGGGAGCGGCTGCGTCGTGCCGGTCTCCCATGGCACGAGCTGGTCGAGCTTCGCGATGTTGATACCGAAGACGATGCTCGGGCCGAAGGACTCTTGACCTGATTCCAAGGCCTCGCTCATATTGGCCGACTTCCCGTCGCCGATCTGGAGAACGCCGATGGTCTGGAGAGTGCTCGAATACGCCGAGCGGCAGTGGAGCGTGTCAATCGCGGCCGAGCGGCGGGCCAACTCGCCTCACTGGAATCTGGTTTTTTCCTTCCGCGGGCTGGACCCGGGGCAGCACTGCTTCTGGTCCGAGTATCCGCTCTCCTCGTCCTCCCGGGCTGCTCTCTTTGCGCAGGCCGAGAGGATCCCGGACCAGACCCTCACCGATCTCCTCGCCGAGCATCTCGACTGATGGTGGCATAGGCTTTGCCCCTCACCTCCGCGATCGGTTTCCCCTAAAAACCCGCGTGTATAAGGACGGCCATGTCTGAGCCCAACCCTCTCAGCGAGCGGCTGCGCTTCGCCGAGTTTACGCTCGATCGGCTGGCCAACGGCCGTTGCCGCGCGCGGGTCGGTCTCACCTGGAAGGGCTCCGAACAGTTCAGCGGCGCGAGCGAAGGGCTGGCATCCCAGGCGGGCGAGCTGCGTTGCGCCGCCCAGGCCTGCGTCAACGCGCTGGGTGAGGCGGTTCAGGGTGGGCTGGGATTCGAGCTGCTCGGGGTCAAGGCGGTCCGGGCCTTCGATGCAACCGTGGTCATCGTCTCCCTCTTGGTCCAGGGCGAAGGCAGCAGCGGGCATCGCGTGGTCGGCTCCTACCTGACCGACAACGACACCGCCCGGGGGGCGGCGCTCGCCGTCCTCAATGCCACCAATCGCATCCTGGGAAATCGGTTGTTCATGCGCTAAAA
>JACCQZ010000051.1 GCA_013813875.1 Gemmatimonadales bacterium
GCCCTCGGGCTCCTCGCCGGGGTCCTGCTCAGCCTGGGAGCTCTGACCGGGACCATTTTCCTGGTCGCCCCTGCCGTCGGCGATCAGGTGAGAGACCTGCTCATCAACCTGCCGCAGTTTCTGGCCGATCTCGACCGCAATATCAATGGGCTCGTCCGCCGAGTGCCGGTGCTCGGCCGCAGGGCGGGCGAGTCGGCCCAGCCCGGGCTACTCGCCACCTCGCTCGGCGAGGTATTCGGCTTTCTGCGGGGTGCGGCGGTCCCCTATCTCAAAGGGGGGGTCACCTTCCTCATCGAGGGGATCAGCGTGGTGGTAATGGCGGTCTATCTGGCACGCCACCCCGCGGTTTACACCGAGGGCGTGGTTGCTCTTGTCCCGCCCCGCCGCCGGGAGCTGGCCCGCAGCATCCTGCGTGACCTGAATATCACTCTGCGGGCCTGGATCGTGGGCCAGATCGTCGCCATGATACTGCTGGCGGTCCTCACCACCATCGGCCTCTGGCTGCTGGGGATGCCGTACTTCCTGGCCTTCGGCATCTTTGCCGGAGTCGCCGCCATCGTCCCCTTCTTCGGTGTCCTGCTATCGACCCTCCTGCCCGCGCTGCTCGCGCTCGGCTCTATCGGCCTGGCCAAGGCGGTGGCGGTGGCCGCGCTCGGCGTGGGCGTGCACCTGATCGAGGCCAACTTCGTGGCGCCCTACGTCATGGAGCGCCAGGTGAACCTGCCGCCAGTGATCACCATCGCGGGCGTGCTGCTGATCGGCAAGCTCTTCGGCCTCACGGGACTCGTCATCGCGGTCCCCATCCTCGCCTTTGTGATGGTGCTCACCCGCCATATTCTGGTCGGGCACATGTACGGTGATCCGATCAGCGAGACCAAGCCCAGCGGCACCGTTCCCGCCGATGCTGAACCGACCATCGCCCCAGTTCCCGCCATCCCCTAGTTCATGGCCCAACCGCGCTATCTCATCGTCGCCGACGGCGACTTCGGTCCGATGACCTCGAAGACCGCCAACTCCGTCATCCGCTACCTCCCCGATCGCACTGTCGGCGTGCTCGACCGGCAGCAGGCCGGGAAGACGGTGGACGACGTGCTCGGATTTGGCGGCGCCATTCCCGTCGTCGCCTCCATGCGGGAGGGGCTGGCGCTCGGGCCGACGGCGGTTCTCGTCGGCATCGCGCCGCAAGGCGGCCAACTCCCGGCCGAGTGGCGAGTGTGGCTGGCTGAAGCGCTGGACCACGGCTGCGATCTCTGGAGCGGGCTCCACACCTTCCTCGGCGACGATCCGTTGCTCGCCGAGCGGGCCCGGGCTCGCGGCCGGCGGATTCTGGATCTTCGGCGGCCGCCCACCGACCTGCCGATCGCCTCCGGGCTGGCCAAGACGGTCGAGCCGCTGGTGGTGCTTACCGTCGGCACCGACTGCAACGTGGGCAAGATGACCGCGCAGTTGCAGCTCATCCGCAGGCTCAACCAACAGGGGTTGCGCACCCGTTTCGTCGCCACCGGGCAGACCGGTATCATGATCGAGGGGTGGGGTATCGCGGTGGACGCGGTGGTGGCCGATTTCATCGCCGGCGCCGCCGAACGGCTGGTCCTGGAGGGCAGCGAGGACGCCGACATCGTCCTCGTCGAAGGCCAGGGGAGCATCAATCATCCGGGGTACTCCGCGGTCACCCTCGGCCTGCTCCACGGCTCCTGTCCCGACGCCCTCATTCTCTGCCACCAGAGCAGCCGCAAGTACATCGGGGACTACCGCGAAGCCGCCTGGCTCCGGATACCGCCGCTCAAGGAATACATCGGCCTCTATGAGACCATAGGGTCGGCGGTCCATCCCACCCGGGTAGTCGGCATCTCACTCAACACCTACGATCTCAGCGACGCCGAGGCTCGCCGTGAGTGCGACCGGGCGGAGCGCGAGACCGGTCTTCCAGCTACCGATCCGGTCCGCTTCGACCCCGAGCCGCTGGTGAGCGCGGTGGCGGACGCCCGGACGCGGTACCTGGAGACTCGGAGCTCCAGTCTGGAATCGGTGTGAGGCTTGGGCGGGGCTGGCATGCTAGCGGGGGGACGGAGCGAGGTTGTTTGCCACAGCGAGGTTGTTTTACCACAGAGGGACGGAGGGGACAGAGGGCACAGAGACAACAAGAGAATGAAATAATAGGAAACAGCGCTGAATCGCTGGGATCTTCGCGGGCTTTGGCCACTCCCACGGCTGGAAGGCTTATGCCGGGGCGCTCGGAGCCAGCAACGTGGGTCATGTTTCCGGGGTCGCCTTCGCCGCTTCGTGCTGTCCACCGTGTCGCTGAGGTCGCCGCTCGCGCCCGACCCGGCGAGGTGCTCGGAGTCTGGCTCCGTGGCTGCGTCCGCCCGCTCCGGGTGCGCTGGCGGGTGGCCGGCAGGCCGAGCGCGCTGCTCGCCAGCTCCGATCTGGGATTTCTGCTCCGCCGGTGCGGTCGGGTGGCGGTTCGAGATGGAGAGCAGATGGCCGTGATGGAGGCGGAGAGGCTCATCGGGTGGCGCGCGTTGCAGATCGTTCTGGGCACTCCGTACCTCCCGGGGCTGGAGCGGCTTCGGCAGCTCTACCCGGAGATGCGCCTGAGCGGCGGCACCCTGCTCCTTCCTCTCGGGCTCGGCTCCGCCGAAGAGGTGTTGGCGGCCTGCGCAGCCGCCCGCCTGCCGGTCGCCGCCACGCGGATCAATTACCTGGCGGACCCGCCGACCTTCGGTTGACGTGGTACTGATGCCGCCTCTAGGTTAGGGCGGTGAACCCGCTAGATGTGCTCCGTCGCCTGGGCGAAATCCTTCAAATTGACGGCCAGACGCTGGCCCGAAACGGGGCCGGGGTCGTCGGCATCTGGGTGCTCGCGTGGCTGGCGTATCGCGTCGTCCGAATCGCCGCGCGCCGCATCGAGCTGGCGGTGGACGATGGAGACGACTCGGTGCTCACCCTGCGGGAGCGCCGAGGGCAGACCATCTCGCAGCTTCTGCGGAGCGTCGGCCGGGTGGCCATAGGGGTCGTCGCTCTCCTCCTCACGTTCAACGTCTTCATTGACATCGGCCCGATCCTGGCGGGCGCAGGTATCCTTGGCCTGGCGGTGTCGTTCGGGGCGCAGAGCCTGGTCAAGGACGTCATCTCCGGCTTCTTCATTCTGTTCGAGAATCAGTTTGCCATCGGGGACGTGATCGAGGCGGGCGGACGGAGTGGTGCGGTAGAGCGGATGACGCTGCGGATCGTCGTGCTCCGGGATCTGGAGGGGATCATGCACGTGATCCCCAACAGCGAGATCAAGGTGGTGAGCAACATGACCCGGGGCTGGTCGCGCGCCGTAGTGGACGTCAGCGTTACCTACAACGAGGACGTGGACCGGGCGCTGGCGGTGGTGCGGGACGAGGCGGCGCAGTTCTCGTCCGATCACTCCTGGAGCGCACAGCTCGACGGTCCGGTGGAGGTTCCGGGGATTGAGTCGTTGGGAGACAGCGCGGTGATCATCCGAAGTCTCATCCGGACCCAACCGGGCTCCCAGTGGAATGCGGGGAGAGAGTTCCGCCGCCGGATCAAGAACCGGCTTGATCGGGAGGGAATCGAGATCCCCTTCCCGCAGCGACGGGTGCAGGTCCGGGTGGAGGGCGCGCCCGCCCCCGATGCGGTGATCAGCGCCGCCGGGGCCGCCGGCGGATGACCCTGCGGCTGTACAACACCCTCACCCGTCGGATCGAGCCGTTCGAGCCGCTCCATCCGGGACGGGTCGCGCTCTATACCTGCGGGCCCACCGTCTACAACTACGCCCACATCGGAAACTTCCGCACCTTCCTCTTCGAGGACCTGCTGCACCGCTGGCTGCAGGCGAGCGGCTACGACGTCTTCCACATCATGAATCTCACCGACGTGGACGACAAGACGATCGGACATGCCACCGCGGCGGGAAAGTCCCTGCGCCAGTACGTCGAGCCATACATCGAAGCGTTTCACGAAGACCGGAAATACCTGCGGATCGAGGACGCGTCGGTGTACCCACGCGCCACCGACCACATCCCGGCGATGGTCGGATTGGTGGAGAAGCTTCTGTCCCAGGGGATCGCGTACCGGGGGGAAGATGGCTCGGTCTACTTCTCCATCGCCAGATTTCCGGCGTATGGCAGGCTGTCCCAGCTGGAGAATCGGGAGCTCAAGGCCGGGGCCAGCGAACGGGTGAGCACCGACGAATATTCCAAGGAGGATGTCCGCGACTTCGCGCTGTGGAAGGCGCCCGGACCCTCGGATGAGACGGTGGGCGCGGTCTGGGACGCGCCCTTTGGCCGCGGCCGGCCGGGGTGGCACCTGGAGTGCTCCGCCATGGCGCTTCATCTCATCCGGGAGCGGTGGGGCGTCGAGGTGCTCGACATCCACGCCGGCGGGGTGGATTTGATCTTTCCGCACCACGAGGACGAGATCGCCCAGAGCTGCGCCTTTACCGGCCGCGAGGAGTTCGCCCGGGTGTGGATGCATGGCGAGTTCCTGAAGACCGGCGGCGAGAAGATGTCCAAGCGGTTCGGCAACATCACCACGCCACGGGATCTGCGGGAGGACGGCGTGGACGCCGGCGCCATTCGTCTCCTGATGTTCCAGGTGCACTACCGGCAGCAGTTCGACCTCACCGATCAGGGGCTGCAGAGCGCCCAGGAGGGATCCCGCCGGCTGGGTGAGTTCCAGAACCGGCTGCTCGAGCGGCGCGCAGCGGCGGACGCCCCGGCATTCGAGGAGGCGGCCGAACGCCTCGACCGCGAGCTCACCGGCGCGCTCGATGACGACCTCAATGCACCCCGGGCAGTGGCGGCAATGTTCGCTTTCGTAACTGCCGGCAATGCGGCCCTCGATGCCGGACAGCAAGCGGGCCCTCGCGCGGCCGCGGCATGGGAGCGGGCGGAAGGGGTGTTGGGGGTGACGAGCCAGGTGCGGGTCATGAAGGTGACTCAGAGGGCGGAGGCCGGCGCCGCTCAAGAGATCGCGGAGCTCTCGCCCACTCCGCCATCCGACGCTCTCGAAGCCGAGCGCTGGGCTCGGGAGTGGGCCCTCCGACGTGCACGCCACAAGTCGGCCCGCAACTACGCCGAAGCTGACCGGATCCGGACACTGCTCGGCGGCCATGGATTCCACATTCGCGACTCCAAGGATGGATCAATCGAAGTCGTTCGCACTGGAGTTGCCAGGTGATCTGAAGACTGATCCGACGTCTGGCCGTCATCCGTTTCATCCTCGCCGCCCCGCACGCAACCTTTTCTTCCCTACAACCATCTACGAATTGTGACGTCGCCGCAGACCAATCGGTCGGGCGATGAAACGTGGTCGCCGCGAGCCCGTAGGGAGTCGAGGGTGCCGCCGCCGAGCGAGGGTGATCGCGCGGACAAAAACCGGGGCTGTTCAATGCAAGTGCCGTCGAGCCCGCTGGGTCGTAGACGTTTCGTCGCGGGGAGTGCGGCCGCGCTCGTCGCCGCGCTCTCCCCCGCGACGATGTGGCCGCTGCAAGCAATTCCCCGGGCCAGCGGCGCCGTGCCCCAGGACAATGACTGGCTTCCAACCTCCACCCTCCTGCGCACACTTCCCCGCCTGCTCGAGCTCTCCGAAGTGCCGGGCCTGGCGCTCGGAGTTGTTCAGAATGGCCGGGTATGGGACGGCGGCTTCGGGCGGGCGAACGCCGACCCCAAGTGCTCGGTCGAGGGGAACACAGTATTCGAGGCGGTATCGCTCGGCAAACCGATCTTCGCATACGCGGTGCTCAGGCTGGTAGACGCCGGCGTTATTGATCTGAACCGCCCGCTGTACGACTATCTCCCGATCCCGGAAGCGGACAACCCGCTGATGCGGCGGGTGACTCCCCGCCACGTGCTCAGCCATACCACCGGTCTCCCCAATTGGCGAGACCGTCCGGGCCCTCTCTCTCCGGCGAGCGAGCCGGGAACTCAGTTCAGCTACTCCGGCGAAGCGTTTCTCTATCTCCAGCGCGTAGTCGAGCTCCTGACCAAGGTGCCGTTCGCCCGCTTCATGCGGGAGCAGGTGCTCGATCCTTTCGGAATGAAGGAGAGCAGCTTCGTCTGGCTGCCCCGTTTCGAGGGGCGGAAAGCGTCAGGCCGTGACCAGAACGGGAAGGAGCTCGACATCTACGGTGCGTTGGGCATCCGGGCCGAGCAGATCGCGCAGCAGTGGAAGAAGCCGGTGCTGAACTGGCGCTACGAGGACGCCGAACGGGCGGTACCACTGTTGAATCCCGAGTGGCCGGTGCTGCCCCTCTACATGATCCCGAGCTCGGCCGGGTCGCTCCTGACAACCGCGCGGGACTATGCCCGCTTCCTTGCCCGGGTGGTCGCCAAGCCTCCCGCACCGGGCCTGGAGCTGAGCGAGGCGACCAGGAAGGCGATGAGCACCCCGCAGGTCCGGTTGAATCGGGCCCTCTACTGGGGACTGGGCTGGGGGATTCAGCGGGACGACCATGGGGAGGTGCTCTGGCACTGGGGAGCGAACAACAGTTTCCGCAACTTCGTGGTTGCCGACACTCTGGGGCACCGTGCGGTGGTCGCCTTCACCAACGGCGAGGGGGGCCCCAAGGTGTACGAAAGGGTGATCTCGGCGATCACCCGCCACGACCATCCGGCCTTCCTCTGGCTCTAGCTGAGCCCCCCGCACCAGGGCGGCGCCGAGCCTGTTACTTTGTGGTCTTCGCCAGTGTAGCTCAGTGGTAGAGCGCTCGCCTTGTAAGCGAGGGGTCACGGGTTCGAGCCCCGTCACTGGCTTCCGGCTACACCCCTAGTCGGAGATAGAGGCCGAGCCGCAGTTTCTGCAGGGCGAGCCGGGGCCCTTCATGGTTGTGCAGCATGGCGAGGGCCCGGCGCGGGGGATGCTCGAGGTAGCAGCAGGAGAGCGCCTCCAGCGCGGACACCTGCGGCCGGCTGAGCGTCCTCGGGTAGGAATATCGCTCCAAAGAATCGCCGGCGAGCGCCTCGAAGATGCGCAGCTCGCGCCGGGTCATCTGCGTGCGCCACTTGCCGGTATTGCTGGAAAGAATGGGCTGTCGCAGGTTCGTGCGTTCCGCCGCTCCCAGTGAAACGCATCGTCCTCGTGGTACTGCGTCAGCATGCCGGCAGAAAATTCCTTGCCCAGGAAGGCGCAGATGCGACGGAGCTCCTGCTCCGGAGCCGCCATCAGATCCTCGTAGCACACCTGCAAGAAGGCAGCTTCCCCAAGGCAGGCGCCGGCCTCTTCCGCGGCCGCAACGTAGCGCTGCCATCGGCGGGCCAGTGCATACACATGCTTGGGCCCGAAGTACAATTGTCGAGCCGAAAGCTCCACATATGTGCCGGTGGGCCGCGACAAGTGGACCAACCTGGTCCTCCGCTGTGATCAGCATCTCCATCCAGGGCCCCTTGCGTAACTCATTGCCATCTACTAAAATGCGAGTCTGTCAAGTTTTTAGATCAACCGGCTGGGGCCACAGTTAACCGCCTTGTAATCAGTAGTTTACAGGGCTACATCGGGCCACCGGGCGATGGATGCAGACATCCGAACGGTAAAGGGGACCCCGCTTCTCGCCAGCGGGGTTCTGTCTCAGATGAGGGTGAGTTGCAGCTGAGGGTGAGTTGCAGCCTCGGTGGGGTGACCGAGTGGCTAATGGTAGCAGACTGTAAATCTGCCGGGCTAACGCCCTACGTAGGTTCGAATCCTACCCCCACCATTAGGGGAGAGTCTGAGTGAAAAGTGCTGAGTGCTCAGTTCCAAGTGGGTGGCAAGTGACGGGTGCGGAAGCAGAATCGCTGGGACCTCGCACTTTCACCTTGCCACCCACTTAGAACCAAGCACTCAGCACTCAGCACTCTCAATCATGCGGGTGTAGCTCAGTTGGTAGAGCATCAGCCTTCCAAGCTGAGGGTCGCGGGTTCGAGCCCCGTCGCCCGCTCTGGACCCGAAGGATCGAAGTCGCTCGCGTAGCTCAGTCGGTAGAGCGCATCCTTGGTAAGGATGAGGTCACCGGTTCGATCCCGGTCGCGAGCTTGTAGGGGGCTATCGGCTCTCAGCTATCAGCCGATAGCCGATAGCCCTGAAACAACTCAACCGCACACCGGAAGCACGCACCATGGCCAAAGCGAAATTTGAGCGGACCAAGCCGCACGTGAACGTCGGGACGATCGGGCACGTGGACCACGGGAAGACGACGCTGACGGCGGCGATCACGGCGATCCAGGCGAAGAAGGGGCTGGCGCAGTTTACGGCGTACGACCAGATCGACAAGGCGCCGGAGGAGCGGGAGCGGGGGATCACGATCGCGACGGCGCA
>JACCQZ010000085.1 GCA_013813875.1 Gemmatimonadales bacterium
GCCCCCCGGCCCGGGTCGAGCAGATTGTCGAGAGTGGGCACCGAGTTGTCGTGCAGGAACACCGGCTTCCGCGCCAGATCCAGGAGGAGCGGCAGCGCGGTTCCGCGGATGTCTCCGCGGATGCTGGCGTTCACCACGGCCATCTTGTCGTCGAAGAACGAGGCGGCGGTGTTGAGCACCGGAGTCAGCGGCGGTGGGCGCGGCGCGAGCGTTTCCGGATTGTCACCGGGGAAGATCGTCGCCATGGGAACGATGAACGTCGGCACCGGCGTGCCCTGATCCACGTTGTGGCATTCGGTGCATCCCACGGTGCGGAACAACTGGCGGCCGTCGGCACTCCCGCCCATACCGCTCGGCGCCGGGAGGCCGGCCAGATAGGCGTTCATGGCGAACAACCTGGTGTCATCGACCCGGAGACCGAGCGGCGCGTCCTGGGAGGGCGCCGCCGGCGAGGCGACGACGAAGGGATAGCCGGTCACGCCGGTCTCGGCCAGAATCTGCACGTAGTCGTTGGCGATCTCGTCGCCGGCCGCGCCACCCAGCCGGTTGAGGAACGCCCGTCCACCCGGCGTGGTGAGCGTCGTGGGATCAAACAGGCCGGTATACACCAGGTTGTTGAACTGGTCCAGCTTTTCGAACGTCCCCTCACTGCCGAAGGTCGCGGCGAGGTCCTGGCGGAAGAGCGGAGCGTTGTGCATCGGGTCGCCGTTGCCGTCGAACGTGTCGTCGAACATCCCGACGGGATACGACTGCGGATTCGACAGGTACGCATCCACCTCGGCTTCGGTCGAGCTCTCGGTCAGCCCGGTCGGCGCCCGCCCCAGCGTCCGCCCCCCGTTGGCGGACAGAGAAAGCTGGAGCAGTGGATAGAGCGCCCGCGAGTTGGCGGCCGTAGCCATCAGACGGCCGAAATTGAGGTTGTGGGTGGCAAGGCCGTCCCCGCGCGGCCCGATCGAGCCGGCGTTGGGCACCGTAAACGTCGCGCCGTCTTCGGCGCGCGTGTGACACAGAGCGCAGCTGGTCCCGACCTTGTCTCCCGCCGCCACGTCGAGCACACCATCGCCGTTGGTGTCTTTGGTGGGCAGGCCGATGACGGCGTTCGCGTTGAAGAACGCCGCCGTCATGCCGGGGTCGTTGAGCAGCGCCGAGCTGCCCCCACTGGCGTCGGCCTGGAGCTCGGCCGTCAGCGTCTGCAGGAGCTCGGCGGGCAGCGCGTCGACGTCGACGTTGACGCCGAGCTCGAGTATTTGGAGCGGGGTGACGCCGGCATCCGTGATTCCGGCCCCGAGCCGCAGCGCGTCGGTGAAGAAGGCCTCGTTGTTGAAGGTCTCGAATCGGAAGACCTCGCGGCCGAGCGTCGGGTCGCCATCCTGGCGCGGCACCGGAACGCCCGGGTTGGCGGGTCCGTCCGTGCCTTCCGAGGGATCGGTGCCGTCGTCGTCACCACAGCCGACCGCCAGCGCAACGCACAGGGGAATCCAAAGGAGACGTGACCTGCTGGAGAGAACCTCGTGGAGCCGCATGGGAACCCCTCCGAATTGAATACAACCGAGCCCTCTTGGCATATGCCTGTGCCGCCTGACGCTGTATCCCTAACATAATCAATGGCGACCGTGCCATTGGCAATGCAGCAGAATCGAGAGTCCGGCGCTACTGTTGCACCTGGCGCTGGAAGAGACTGCCCGCATGTGCCAGCCAGTCGAGCGGCTGAAGGGAGAGTGGAGTCCTTGTGCCCGGGCCATCGTTGGCGACGACCTGAAGAATGACCGTGCCATAGGGTGTTCCGGACTCGACCAGGCGGTGTGCCGCCGCGACCTCCCATACCGGATAAATGGAGTCGATGATCGGTATCAATTGTTTGCGCTGCAGCAGGGTCCGGAGCATGTCCAGCCGGGCCCGTTCCGGCTCCGCGTGCACGAAGTGGTGGGTGATGTTGCGCAGAATCGATTCTTCGGGCACTGCTCCGGGCGGCTTCGTGGTGCTGACCATGCGGCCGTGCTCCTTGAGTACCCGAGTGCTCCGGTCCAGAGGGGTATCGCCCGACGCGTCGAATACCACATCCACTGCTCCGTCGCTGCTCTCGTTCCGAATGACCCGAACGAAATCCTCCGTCGCTCGGTCGATCACGCGGGTCGCACCGATGCCGTTCCCGGGTGCCGTGGTGCCGGATGCCGCGGTCATGAAGACCTGGGCGCCGGCAGCCGAAGCAATCTGGGCGGCGAACAGCGCTACCGGACCCGAGCCGTGAACCAGGAGGGTTTCCCCCGGCTGGAGCGCCGCCCGCCTCACCAGCCCCTCCCAGGCCGTCCCCGCGGCGAGCGGAACGCCGGCCGCCTCCGCGTGCGAGAGTTCCGATGGCTTCCGGGCCACGATACCGGCTCGGGCCACATGGTACTCTGCGTAGCTGCCGCTGCCGGAATCGGTCTCGGGCATATAGAAGACCTCGTCGCCCGGTATGAAGTCCTCTACTTCGGCCCCGATCGATTCCACTACACCCGAGACGTCGCAGCCGAGGATGGCAGGTAGCGGCACCGCGCGCTCGCCTCGGCGGCCGCTGCAGTCCACTGGGTTGACCGACGTGGCGTGGACCCTGACCAGGACCTCGTGGTTACGAGGCGACCGTTCCTGCACCTCCCGGAGGATCAGCACTTCCGGCCCCCCGAATACCCCGATTACGATCGCCTTCATGCGGCCCTCCTGAACGGGCGGAGCCCTCCAGCACCGAGTCGCCCCACCTGGGGGTGGGTGGGCTCCGACCGTTCGAGGACCGCACCAGGGATGGTCTACGGTCGAACGAAGAACAAGGGGGATTCTCCACGTGAGATGCGCTGTTTTCCCGCTGCGCCGGCGCTCGTTCGGCAGCACACCCGAGCCGCCACCGGTGCGGGGTCAGGCCGTTGACGCGCCGGAATTGGCGAATGAAGTGGCCGGTATCGTCATATCCGATCATCGAGCCGATGTCTTTCACTCGCGCCGTCGACTGCGACAACAGGAGTTTCGCCTCAGCCATACGGCGGTGGATGATCCACTGCTGCACGGTCCGGCCGGTTTCCCGCCGAACGAGATCGGTCAAGTAGGAGGGCGACCGCGCGACCGCCTTGGCCACATCGGCGAGACCGATGGGAGCGCGAAAGCGCTGCTCGATGAAAGCGAAGACGCTGAACAGGATGGGACGAGTCTGAGAGGACAGGTGGTCGAGTCGAAGGCGCGCCAGCCGGGCGACATCGACCAGCAGCAGCTTGAGCAGCGCATCTGCCGCCACAGTAGCCCCGAACGAATCGCCGGCCAGCTCGTCGGCGAGGTTGGTGAAGCGGGCCACCCACCGGGCCCGTTGCGACGCCTCGATGAGCAGGGAGCGCTCGCCCGATTCCGGAGTCTGGAGGAAGGCGGCGAGGAGGAGATCCTCAGGAAGTCTGGAATCGCTGCGTTCCTCCGTTCCGGCCGCCGTTGCGAGGAGGGAATCGGTCTCGAAGGCGACAATCCAGCGGGAAGTGCCATCCTGGCAGACCGGACTGTTGATTTCCCACGGAGCGATCAGAAAGAGAAGCCCGGTGGACGCCTGATACGTCCGAGTTCCAATTCGCTGCCGTCCTTCGCCCGCCTCGATGAACACCAGCTCGAAGAGGTCTCGACCACGCGGACTCGGCGATACGGCGCTGCCCGGAGCCACCCGCCAAGCCATCACCCGCGCCGCTCTGGACCGCCACGGACAGCAGGAAGCCAACTCCATGTTCTCCACCTCATTCCTGACGAGCGAACCAGGGGTATCCTGAAACATCGGGACCAGCGTTCCGCCGTCCAACAGCAGAATGTCCAGCGCGGGAGCAGATTGTCTAAGTACTCTCAGGCCCTTCCAAGCTGGTGCCGTCCAGGAGCGCGGTGAGCACCGTCTGGCGGAACCCGGCCACGGTGTTGAGGCCGGTTACGCTATCGAGCTCCCGGAGTTGCCGATCGGCGAGAGCCCTGCTCCAGCGTCCGAGCGACTGCTGGTGAATGCCGAGCTCATCGGCGACGCTGCGCCAGGACGTGCCGGTCACCTTGCGACCGATGGCGCGAATCAACTGCAACCAGTGGATGAAGTCTTCCAGACGCATAGTCGCCGACAGCGGCTCCGCGTTGCTCCACTGGCGCCACAAGGTGCGCCGATCCATTCCCATGTCCCTGGAGAGCTGACCGACGGACGTCACCGGCGGTTTGCTCCTGCAGGCGTGGGCCAGCGCCCTCCGCAGGGGGATGGGTAACGATCTCGTCTCCTCCAGTGCGACGGCGATACACTCCACGGCGTTCGGGTGCGATCGGCAGACCCGCTCTACCACCGTCGCGAGGCGCCGCTCGATTTCCCGGTACCAGACGACTTCCTCGACCAGCACATCTTTGAGCGATCGGGCGTTCTCGGGGTCCAATCGCGTCACCAGCACGACCGGCCGCCGAGGATTCCGCCTCCTGAACTCCGATAGCCGGGCGACTATCGG
>JACCQZ010000113.1 GCA_013813875.1 Gemmatimonadales bacterium
CGCGCGGTAGGCGCCACTTCCACGAGATCGAGACCACGTTCCTGGGCGGCGGCCAGCGCCTCTTCGATCGGCAGCACTCCCAACTGCTCACCCGTGTCGGTGATCACCCGCACGGGACTGATCCGGATCATTCGATTGACGCGGGTTCGCTTGTCGCGTTCGCTCGTGGACAGTGGTTTGCCTCCAACCTGAAAAAAGAACGGGCACCCTATGAACTCCGGGTGCCCACGACGGCGAAGAGAGGGCGGCACACTGCCGACCCAGAACCTCGAAGCCAGGACCCGGTTGCGCTGCGGCAACGGGCCGCCAGGCTCAGGGTGGAGGAGCTGACCTCCCCACTTTTCTAGTCCAGCAAACTAGCCGGAGTCGGGGACCATGTCAACAAAAGTTTTGGCCGGTTCATTTGCACCACAGAGGCACAGGGGTCACCGAGAAGGCACTACAAGCTGTTTTTCTGTGTCCTCTGTGCCTCTGTGGTGCAGTCGCTACCCGGCCCCGTACCCGCCCGAGAGCGAGACCACGTCCTCCAGCTGCACTCCCTTTCCCGCGGCCACCGGTCTTCCCGACACCACCGTCGCATCGTGCTCGAACACAATGCGCCACCCGCCGTCCATCGCGTCGCGCAGGAGCGCACGCTTGCTCTCCAGGGTCCGCAGCGGCTCCAGGTCGTATCCCATGATCCAGGGCAGCGGGAGGTGGGCCGCGGTGGGAATCAGGTCGGCCACGAAGACCGCCGTCTCCCCCCGGTCGCGCACCAGCACCGCCTGGTGGAACGGCACGTGGCCCGGGGTGAGGCGTACCGAGATCCCCGGCAACACCTCCCCGTCACCTTCGAGCAGCCGCCAGCGCTCGGCCGCCGCGATGGGCTCGAAGTTGTGCGGCAGATAGCTCGCGCGGGTCCGTTCGTTGGCCCGGCGGGCGAACTCGAGCTCGCCCCGCTGCACCAGGTAGGTCGCATTGGGGAAGGTGGGGCGAACGTGGCGGCGAGGATCGTCCTCCAGCTCCGGGTCCATGGTGGTGTTCCCGCCGGCATGGTCGAAGTGCAGGTGGGTGTTGATCACCCAGCGGACGTCGCCAGGCAGGAACCCGGCGGTCGCCAGTGCGTCCTCCAGTTGGGTGGCGCCCTCCAGCCCGGAGTTCTCTACCCCGTAGATGTCGAGAAACTTGGGCTCTTCCTTGTTGCCCAGCGCGGTGTCAATCAGCACCAGCCCGTCGGGGTGCTCGACGAGCATGCAGCGCATGGCCAGCGGGATACGGTTTCGCTCATCAGGCGCGATCCGGGTAGTCCACAGGGTGCGGGGAACCACGCCGAACATGGCGCCTCCATCCAACCGCTGGAGTCCTCCCTCCAGGGTGTGGCAGCGGAGCGCGCCGAGCTGGAAGCTGCGCGAGAGAGTCACCCCATCTCCTCGGGACAGGAATCGGCGCGAGGGGGGGTCGGGGTGGCCACTCGCTTCCGCCGGGCAGAGGTCATGCGTCGGGTCTCGATGGCGGCAAGATCCTGGATGGTGCGCGCCCCCTCCTCCCGCGCGAGCACGAGCAGTCGGTGGAGCAGCTCGGCGGTCACCAGCGCGTCGCCCGCGGCACGGTGACGTGCGCCGTTCTGGAACCCGAAGAAGCGGCAGAGATTGTCCAGCCCGCACGAGCGCACGCCGCGAACCAGCCTGCGGGACAGCCGCACGGTGCAGAGCCGCGGGCCGTCGAGCGCCAGGTCGCGCGCCCGGCGCAGCTCCGCCGTCACGAAGCCCCAGTCGAACCGCGCGTTGTGAGCCACGAAGATCCGGCCGCCGAGCGCCGCGAGCACCTGGTCGGCCACCTCGCGGAACTGCGGCGCCCCACGCACCATATCGTTGGTGATATTGGTGATGGCACAGATAGCCGGGGGAATCGGCCGGCCGGGATTGACCAACGAATCGAAGACCACCTCGCGCCGGCCTCGGTGCAGCACCACCACCGCGATCTCGGTGATCCGGTCGCTCCCGCCCGCGCGCATGCCGGTTGTCTCGACGTCCACCACCGCGAAGGCGCACTCGTCCAGCATCGGTGAGCCCTGAACCTCCGGCACCAGTCCCCAGCGGCCGCCGGCGATCTGGCGGACCCGCGGGTCGGCGCCGAGCAGTGCTATGGCCACTCGCTCGCACACCATAGCGGGGGCGCCCGGCAGACCGATCACATGGTGGCAGAGCTCGGCAGCCGACCAGGGGCGCTCGCGCAGAACCGCGAGCACCCGCTCGACCAATGTGCTCTCGGGATGGGCCGAGGTACCGATCACGGCGCCGCGCGGCGGAGCGGAAGAGTCATGCAGCGGGGACCGCCGCCGCCCCGTGCCAGCTCGGCGCCCTCCACCGTGATGACGGTGCGGTGCTTGGCCTCGGTCCAATCGTCGAAGGCGAGGAAGTTGACGGCCGGCACCACCCGAAAGCCGGCGGACTGCAGCTCGCAGAGCGTCGCCTCGTTGCGCCGGTAGCTGACGATGGTGCCCGGTTGGACCGCGAGAAAGTTGCAGGCCGAGCTCCACTGTTCCCGCTCCTGCTTGGTGCGGTGGGTGCCGCCGGCAAAGATCGGCTCCATGGGCATCCCCACCTCCCGCAGCGCCGCGAAGAGATCGGGCATTTCGTGCACGCCCTCCTCTCCCCGCCGGCGGTGCAGGATCGGCAGCCGCTCGGGCCCCACGAAGAAGGGGGGGTAGACGACGCACAGCTGGTGATCCACCTGGCTGAAGATCATGTCGAGGTGGATGGCGGTAGGCGCCTTGGGCATCACCACCACGATCACGTCGGTGGCGAGTCCGCGGCTGAACGCGGTCTCGCACAGCTCATCCAGCGCCGCGGGCGAGGTGCGATCGCTGAACCCCAGGACCAGGAGATCGTCCCGGAGGTAGTGGACGTCGCCCCCCTCGAGGGTGTAATTGCTCCGCCGCTCTTCCGAGCCGTCGTAGAGCAGGCCCGCGTTCTCCAGGTCGGGATGGAAGTGGAAGAGCGCCTTGATCAGCAGCTCCTCAGTCCAGCGCACCCCGTGGCGCATGGAGCCGACCACGGCGTGCGATCCGATGACCATGCCGATGTCGCGGGGAAAGAAGAGATTGGGCAGCGGAGGAAAGGCGAATCCGACTTCGTTGAGCGCCCGAGTGATCGGCCCGGTCTCTTCCACGGTGCCTTCGATCAGCATCTCTACGATCTGCGCCGGGGGCCAGGTGCCCAGCCGTTGCGCCAGCTCGTGGTCCGGCACGACGTCCATGGTCTTGGTGATGAGAAAGTCGCGCGCCTCCGGCTGGGCCAGAATCTCAGCCAGCAGCTCCCGCACCTGGTAGACCCGGGCAAAGCGCTTCACCACCGACACGAACTGCCGGTGTTCCCGTTGGGCGATCTCCAGGTCTATGATGTCGTCGTAGAGGTAGGCTTCCCGATTGCCGGGCGTGACCGCCTCCAGCTCGGGGCCGGGTGTATGTACCAGCACCGCTTCGAGGCGGCCGATTTCGGATGTGACGTGCACGGGCATAGGAGAAGGTATTCGGGCCAGCGGAGCGGGGGCTAGTGGTGCGCGGGGATCGCGCTGCTTCTCGGTGCTGGATCGTTATCGTTCGGGCTTTGGTGCGGGGCCGCTGGGACCGGGCTGCACCCCCTGCGTGTACGCCGGGTTGTCACGCTGAGCGGAGCGAAGCGGCCATGGCTTGAGGGATGCCGCTTCGCTCCGCTC